>JBKHJB010000160.1:0-5433 GCA_046538345.1 Phycisphaerae bacterium | reverse complement strand
CGCGCAACAGCGGTGTGTCCGTCCCGCCGGCCGTGCTCCAGTACCTCAACCGCCTCGGCGACCTGCTGTTCGCACTAACCCGACTGGCAAACCACCAGACCGGCCGCGGCGACGTTACCTGGACACCATGATCGGACCATACCTGACAAACGACCTGCCCGGCATCGGCGGACAAATCAAGGACCGTCCGGAAGACTTCCGCGTGGACGAACAGCCCCTGTACGAGCCGAGCGGGGAGGGCACGCACCTATATTTCCGCGTCACCAAACGCGGGATCGCAACGCCCGACGCGGTGCGTCTGATAGCGAATCACGTCGGCGCGCGTCCCAACGACATCGGCTACGCGGGCAACAAGGACTCCCAGGCCGTCACTACGCAGATGATGTCCGTCGAGCACGTATCGCCGGATAAGCTCGCCGGTTTCCGGGACGACCGCATCGAAATCGAACCCCTCGGCCTGCACACCAACAAGCTCCGGCCCGGACACTTGGCCGGCAACCGCTTCACCATCCGCATCCGCGGGGTGGACGCATCGGCCGAGTCGGCCGCAAGGAGCGTGCTGGACGTGCTGGTCGCCCGCGGCGTGCCGAACTACTTCGGCCCGCAGCGGTTCGGCTCGCGCGGGGACACCGGCAAGCTCGGCGAGGCGCTGGTGCGCAACGACCTGGACGGGTTCGTTTCGCTGCTTTTGGGCAGTCCGAGCGAGCACGACGGCCCGGACGTGCGGGCGGCGCGAGAGGCATTCGACGCCGGCGACCTGGACGAAGCACAGCGCCGCTGGCCCGGCGCGTTCGTGCAGGAGCGGCGGGCGCTGGCGGCCTACAGAAAGCAAGCCCGGTGCAAGGCGGTCGTCGGCACGCTGGACAAGCGACGCAAGCGGCTGTACGTCAGCGCGTTCCAGAGCGAGATATTCAACGCCGTTCTGGCGCGCCGTCTGGACTCGCTGGACCGCGTCTTCGACGGCGACCTGGCGATGAAGCACGACAACGGCGCGGTCTTCCGGGTAGAGCAAGCAGCCGTCGAACAGACCCGCGTCGAGCGGTTCGAGATCAGCCCGACCGGTCCGGTTCCCGGCTCGCGATGCGAGCTTGCCGAGGGACCCGCCGGCGATATTGAACGGGCCGTTCTCGCCGAACGGGAGCTTTCCGACGGGCTTCCCCGAAAGGTCGGATCGCTACGGCTCAGCGGTTCGCGCCGGGCGCTGCGGTTCGCACTCAAACAGCCGGAACTGGCCTCCGGCAACGACAAAGACGGGGACTATCTGGAGGTCCGCTTCACGGCCGAGACGGGCTGCTACGCCACCTGCGCGCTGCGGGAAATCATGAAAGACGATTCTTGAAGCGCTCACCCTGACCTGCCGTGGAGCGCAAAAGTCTTCACCGTAATCTGTCCATCCGAGTAATCCGTCCACATTCCCGCACTTTTCCCCGGGCGATAGACTCTGGCGGCGCCGCCGGGGGAGCGATAGACTCTCGCACCCGGAGACAAATCCTATGCTACTGGGCATGGTTCTCATCGCGGCGGGGGCGTTAAGCATGGCCGGCGGCGTCTTGCTGCTGCTGGGCTGGGTGAGCGGAAAGAGCACGTGGTTCGACTCGGCCGTCTTCGACCGCCCCGGCGCCAGCAAGAACGACCGCCAGTACCTCGACCTGTACTTCTCCGCGCTGGTCCTGGCGCCTCTGCTGGGCGGCGGACTGATGATCGCCTTCGGACTGGTGCTGATGAGATAAACGCCGGCGCGGAACAACGCCCCGCGGTATTTCCACGAGGCGCTGTGGGGCTTTCTTGGTTGTCTCTGCGTGCTCCGTGCCTCTGTGGTTCAGCGACGACGTCTCATTGCCACGCCCACCCCGCCGGTCGCCAGCAGCGCCAGCGTCGCCGGCTCGGGGATGGGTGTTACCGATTCAAGGTCGGTCCCGTAGCGGAGTTCGTCGTAAAGTGGTGAAAAGCCGTCATGACCCCAGTCTCGCGTATGGAGCTGGACCCAGTCCTCATCGGAGAAAGTCGCCAGGATGGTACTGTCCACCGTCTTGGTGGCAAACTGGACGTGCTCGGTATCCAGGACCGACTCGTCCCAGCCCGCATTCACAAGCTCTGCGAAGTTATCCTCCGTCAGAACCCACATGGTGGCCCTGTAGCGGTAGCCATCAACCTCAACCATCTCGCCGGTGTCTGGGTCTTCCTGCTCAAAAGTCACCGGCTCGGTTCCGCCAATCCCGTCAACCTTGCCGAGTACAAGGTAAGTCGTATCAAGCTCCGGAGCGGTTCCGGTGGCGTTCTGGGAACTCTCGGCGACAACCAGTCGGCCGAGATCAGCGCCGTCCCGTGTCCCGGCGAAACCGGCGACATCGGGGCTGCCCGTTCGGTCCGTGTCGCCGGTGGAGTCCACGTCCACGCGGGCTTCCCATCTGCTTTCCATGTTCTCAATCGGATCGGTGACCAGCTCGCCCTCATCATCCAGCGTCCGCTTCACCGGCTCGATGTTCAGCAGGTGGCTGTGCCAGACCGTGCCCTCGACCTCCGCATCAGGGGCCAACGCACGGTAGGCCCGGTTGTAGCGGTCATATGATGCTGCAACGCTCGCCTGCAAGCGCAAGGACGTTCCGCCTGTAACAAGCGAACCGAACGAAAGACCTTCGTCGAGCACCTGTACGGAACGCCCGTCATCTTTCCAGACGCCCCAGGAGCCGCCCCATCCCGCGTCCGCACTGCTGCCGTTACCGCCGAGAGCTCCGGCTTCGTAGTCGAAACCCTCATAGACCAGCAGGTCGCCGGTCGCGGCGGTACCAAACGCCAGTACTGCGCACATAGCGAGCAACAAGGTAAGCTTAGACATGCTCATGGTATCTCCTCCGATCAAAGACACTGACCTTTTGCCTTTTGAAGTGTTGAGCTATTCCGTGATCCGTCGAGCACTTCTCGCCGTGAGCGATTCCGGCGCTGCCAAATACTATGCGCCGGTATGGGCGATTCATCAAGCCGAAAACCGCTATCTTTGGCATAAGCTTATGCGACGTAGGGTATTGGCCCCATACGTATAAACGGACCTCCGTCCGCGCCTGCAGGGCTGGTCAGCGCAGGAGTATCCTGTTCGGCATGCTGGTCCCAACGCCGCGGGGTTGTCTTTGACCGCTAACCGGGCCCGCACGCAATGTGTCCATAATATAATGACCTGTGGGCGCCATCCGCGTACGGGTCTGCACAAAACACGATACCTCCAACATGGCGAGGCCGATCATGAATATTCGAAACGCCCTGATGTTCGCCGTGGTCCTTACCGGGGCTTTCGCCGCGTCGTCTGCAGGTCAGGAACCGTCAACGACCAACCCCGAAGCTCCAAAACCCTCGGAAGGCGACGTGTCGGCGGAACTGTCTCAGGCCGTCGAGGATGTATGGTCCGCCGACAGCGCAGCCGCGGCCGCCGAAGCGTATGCCGGCGGATGCAGCGTCTCCAAAACCCACGCACCGCTGCACCGCGCATACATGCACCGGATGCTGGAGCTGGGCATGCCGCGTATCGCCGCCCACCCCGCGAAGACGCTTACACGACTGAACCCCGAACAGGCACCACTCGCCTGGGCGGTCGTGGGGTATCGTAAGGCGAAACGGAACTATTGGACCGATTCACTGGAAGCGACCCTCCGAGCGGCTGAGGAATTGCCCGACAACGAGGCGGTTCTGCACAATGCCGGTCAGTTGGTGGCGTGGTACGAGCACTCGCCGGATAAGCCCCGCGCCTCCGACCGAGCCAAGCGCGCCATCTCCAAGCTCCGCGCCGAACACCTGCCGAAGGGCGGCGAGTTCGCGGGCGCTTATCGCGCGATAACGGCCGCCTACGAGCAACAGGCGCAAGCCGTCGCCGAGGCACGTAGGGAAATAGCCGAAATCAAAGACCGGATTAACGAACTGAAAGATGCTTACCACGAGACTCGTCGCGAGTTGGCGGCCGTCGAGACGGAAATCACCCATTTTAAGGACGTTCTTGACGACCTGGAGAGCGACCTTCGTCGGCTGCGACGGCGGCGCCACCGCGCCTTGATACATCACAGCCGGGACACAGGCACAACAGTGGTGATACATGAGGATTACGACCCCTATAGGGTCGAGACAGCCGAGCTGCGGGGCGGAATCCGCGAGGTAAACCGCGAGCTTGGCGAGCTGCGGGGCTTACGGACTGTTTTGCGCAGAGAGAGGGACAACATGCTGTCGGAAATTCGCGGCAAGCGGAACAAGCTTGCCGACAGGGAACGGGAGCTGGAGTTCGACCTGGAACTGGAATTGCGCCGGCACTTCCGCTGGGATGCGCCGGACCCGTCGGGAAGGGCCGTCGCGGAACGCATATACCCGGCCGAGACAGCCATCGAGAATCCACCGACCGCCGGTGGGGAAGGCCGGGTCGCCCGGAGTCGACTTCGCCTGGCCGAGCTTTACCTGCGACACGACATGACCGAAAAGGCCGCTGAGACGCTTCGCGACATAGTCAAAGATTATCCCGACTCCGACGCCGCCGGGCAGTCCGTCGCGCTATTGGAGAGCATCAACACAGCAGACAGCGACTAACGCAGATCAAGCTCAATCGCGCGGTATGGGAAAGCTGTCCACGCGCCAGTTTCCGCGCTCGTTGAGCACCATCACCATGCGATGGGAGGAAGACTCCAGACGGTCCGCGGCCTGTCCAGTGAAGCGGAAGACCAACCCCACCCGAAATGCGAAGCGGTCGCCGCCAACCGGCTCACCCGCTGAGACGGTGAATGCGGAGTGCTCAACATTGGGGTGGCCGCGGACGGCATCCTCAATCTGTGTCAGCGTGTGCGCGCGTCGCAGACGGTCGCTGAGCAGGTTCAGCCCGGCCTGGACGTCCTGCTCGCGCCATGCCCGGAGGAAGTCGTTAGCCACCTTAAGGGCGGCCGCATGGTCTTGATCGCTGAGTTCAGCGTCCTCGCTGGTCTCCGTGCCCTGACAGCCCGGAGTCGCGAGCAACACCGCAATCACAGCCGGCATCAGCGTCCGTGCAATTCGGCGAGCCACCATCGCGTCTCTCCACACGGGCGCCGCCGTCACCAGCCCGGAGACATCTAATCCACCGCCACCACTTCCTTAACTTCCGGCACGTGTTGGCGCAGGTGTCGCTCGACGCCCATCTTCAATGTCATTACCGCCCCGGGGCAACCCTTGCACGCGCCCTGAAGACGAACGGAGACAACGCCGGTCGATTCATCCACCTCGACCAGCTCGATGTCGCCACCGTCGCCCTGCAGATAAGGGCGTATCTGCTCGATCACTTCCCGGACACGTTCTGTGACGCTGCCGGAGCCGGCTTGTTTCTGTTCTTCGGACATCGGTACCTCAATCGGTGAGAGAATTCTTTTTGCGCTTCCTCGACAAACCATTATACACCAGCCGCGGCGCTTCACAACGACGCGTGGGTAACAG
>JBKHJB010000159.1:0-5441 GCA_046538345.1 Phycisphaerae bacterium | reverse complement strand
CCCAATACCCAAAACGTGCCGGGAGTTTCGTTGAAAACATCTCGGGCAATATGGATAATGTGTAGTTCCACCCTCCGGACAAAAGAACCCGCCCGCTCGGTCAGTCGGCGACGGAGGGCGAGAGGCACGGTATCGGTTTTTCTCCGCGGCACCAGAGACGAGGAAGGATCAAAATGGCGGCAAATACAGAGATGATGGACGGCAATCAAGCCGTCTCCAGCGTAGCGCATCGGGTAAGCGAGGTCATCGCAATCTACCCCATCACCCCGTCCAGTTCCATGGGCGAATGGGCCGACCAATGGAGCGCCGAGGGCAAAAAGAACATCTGGGGCACCGTCCCGCTGGTCACCGAGATGCAAAGCGAAGCCGGCGCCGCCGCGGCGGTCCACGGATCGCTTCAGACCGGCTCGCTGACCACCACCTTCACCGCCTCGCAGGGACTGCTGCTGATGATCCCGTCGATGTACAAGATCGCCGGCGAGCTTACCCCGGCGGTGTTCCACGTCTCGGCAAGGTCGCTGGCCTGCCAGGCGCTGAGCATCTTCGGCGACCACAGCGACGTCATGTCAGTCCGCCAGACGGGCTTTGCCCTGCTGGCGTCCGGCTCGGTGCAGGAAGCCGGCGACATGGCTCTTATCGGCTCGGCCTCGACACTTGAGGCGCGCGTTCCGTTCGTGCACTTCTTCGAGGGCTTCCGCGTCTCGCACGAGATCTCCAAGGCCGAGTTGATAGACGACAATGTCCTCCGCGAGATGATCGACGATGAGCTGGTCATCGCCCACCGCCGGCGGGCCATGAGCCCGGATAGACCCGTGCTTCGCGGCACAAGCCAGAACCCGGACGTGTACTTCCAGGGCCGCGAGAACGTTAACCAGTACTACCTGAAGACGCCGGAGATCGTCCAGAAGCAGATGGATCGCTTCGCCAAGCTCACCGGGCGGCAGTATCGCCTGTTCGATTACGTAGGCGCCGAAGACGCCGAGCGCGTGATTGTGATGATGGGCTCCGGCAGCCAGGCCGCCCACGAAGCCGTCGAGCACCTCAACGCCTCCGGGGAGAAGGTGGGGCTGGTAAAGGTGCACCTGTACAGGCCCTTCTCGGCCGAGCACCTCTCGGCGGCGCTGCCCAAGAGCGTCAAATCCGTGGCGGTGCTGGACCGCACGAAGGAGCCCGGCTCCGCCGGCGAGCCGATGTACCTCGACGTGGTGGACGCGCTCCGCGAGACCGGGCGCGGCGACATCAACGTAGTCGGCGGACGATACGGGCTGAGCAGCAAGGAGTTCACCCCCGCGATGGCCAAGGGCGTGCTGGACAACCTCGCGGCGGACAAGCCCAAGAACCACTTCACCGTCGGCATCCACGACGACGTCACCCACACCAGTATCGAGTACGACCACGACTTCTCCACCGAGCCGGACGACGTGGTCCGGGCGCTGTTCTACGGGCTGGGTTCCGACGGTACGGTCAGCGCCAACAAGAACTCCATCAAGATCATCGGCGACAACACCGACAACTACGCCCAGGGCTACTTCGTGTACGACTCGAAGAAAGCCGGCGCGGTGACCATCAGCCACCTGCGCTTCGGGCCGCGACCCATCCGCTCCAGCTACCTGGTCAGCAAGGCCAACTTCGTCGCCTGCCACCAGTTCTTCTTCCTGGAGCGGTACGACGTGCTCGCAGCCGCCGTCGAGGGCGCGACGTTCCTGCTGAACACGCCTTACGACCCGGAGGAAACCTGGGACAAGCTCCCGCGGGAGGTGCAGCAGGAGATTATCGACAAGAAGCTGAAGTTCTACGCCATCAACGCCTACGAGGTGGCCAAGGAAATCGGCCTCGGTGGGCGAATCAACACCATCATGCAGACCTGCTTCTTCTACCTCTCGGGCATCCTGCCGCAGGACGAGGCGATCGAGCAGATCAAGCAGGGCATCAAGAAGGCCTACGGCAAGAAGGGCGAGAAGGTCGTCCAGATGAACTTCCAGGCCGTGGACCACGCCGTCGCCAACCTCAAGGAGATCCCGGTCCCCGAGAAGACCACCAGCGACATGGAGCGGCCGCCCATCGTCCCCGACGAGGCGCCGGAGTTCGTCAAGGACGTAACGGCGACGCTGATGGCCGGCCGGGGCGACACGCTGCCGGTCAGCAAGATGCCCGCCGACGGCACCTGGCCGACCGCCACCACGCAGTGGGAGAAGCGCAACGTGGCACTGGAGATCCCCGTCTGGGACCCGGACGTATGCATCCAGTGCGGCAAGTGCTCGGCGGTCTGCCCGCACGGAACCATCCGCATGAAGATGTACGACCCGGCTATGCTCGAGGACGCGCCGGAGTCGTGGCGCAGTGCCGACGCCCGCGGCAAGGAGTTCTCCGGATACAAGTGCACCATCCAGGTCGCCCCGGAAGACTGCACCGGCTGCGGAACGTGCGTGCACGTCTGCCCCGCGAAGGACAAGCAGAATCCCGACCACAAGGCCATCAACATGGAGTTCCAGCCCCCCATCCGCGCACGCGAGCGGGACAACTGGAACTACTTCCTGCAGATACCGGACTTCGACCGCACGCAGGTCAAGACCCACACCGTCAAGGGCAGCCAGTTGCTCCGCCCGCTGTTTGAGTTCTCCGGCGCGTGCGCCGGCTGCGGCGAGACGCCGTACGTAAAGCTCATGACGCAGCTATTCGGTGACCGCGCCGTCATCGGTAACGCCACCGGATGCAGCAGCATTTACGGCGGCAACCTGCCCACGACGCCCTACAGCGTAAACGCCGACGGGCGGGGACCAACCTGGAACAACTCCCTGTTCGAGGATGCGGCCGAGTTCTCCTTCGGTTTCCGCCTGACGCTCGATAAGCGCATGGAATATGCCAAGGAGCTGGTGGACGCCCTCCGCGGGGAAATCGGCGACGAGCTGGCCGAGGGGCTTATCAGCGCCGACCAGAGCAACGAAGCCGGCATCGCCGCCCAGAGGCAGCGGATAGCCGAGTTGAAACAGAAGCTCTCCGACGTCAAGGACCCCAAGGCAAACCAGCTTCTAAGCGTCGCCGACGACCTCGCCAAGAAGAGCGTATGGGCGCTCGGCGGCGACGGCTGGGCCTACGATATCGGCTATGGCGGACTGGACCACGTACTCGCCTGCGGGCGCGACATCAACGTGCTGGTGCTGGACACCCAGGTTTACTCCAACACCGGCGGGCAGTGCTCCAAGGCGACGCCGCGTGCGGCGGTGGCGAAGTTTGCGGCCGCCGGAAAGGCCCTTCCCAAGAAGGACCTGGGCATGATGCTTATGACGTATCGCAATATCTACGTCGCCCAGGTGGCAATGGGCGCGTCGGACAATCAGGCCGTCAAGGCGTTCATCGAGGCCGAGAGCTACCCCGGACCGAGTATCGTCATCGCCTACGCACACTGCATCGGGCACGGCACCAACATGCGGACCGGGCTTGACCAGCAGAAGGCGGCGGTGCAGTCCGGTCTCTGGCCGCTGTATCGGTTCGACCCGCGACTGATCGAGCAGGGCAAGTGCCCGCTGCAGCTCGACTCCAAGGACCCGAACGTGTCCTTCGAGGACTACGCGTACAACGAGAACCGCTACAAGATGCTCACGGCCTACAAGCCGGAGGAAGCCAAACAACTGGCACGTCTGGCCGAGCAGGACGCGATGGACCGCTGGACCGTGCTGCAGCAGATGGCCCAGATGGACTGGTCGGCGCAAGCCGCCTCGACCGAAGCCAAAGACACCGCCGGACAGCCGGCCGAGTAACAGCCGAGCCGCCGGATCGGTCAACAATCAGGTTCGTTCCACGGGCAAGCCGCCGGTTGATTCGACAATCGGCGACTTGCCCGTTTTCTTTGCGCCGCTACAGAGCCGGCGGCAGCTCTGGACACGCCCCGACCACCCGCCTACCATTCGCAGCCAACCGTGCAGACAGGAAGGAGCTTCTCATGTCGCGCTACGCAATCGGCCTGGATTACGGAACCAACTCGGTCCGCACGCTCATCGTGGACATCGCCAACGGTCGGGAGGTCGCATCGGCCGTCTATAACTACGAACACGGGACCGACGGCATCATCCTCGCGGATGACCCGCACCTCGCCCGCCAGCATCCGGAAGACTACGTCCACGGCGCGGAAACAGGAATCCGCGAGACGCTCGCCGCGGCCCGGCGCAAACGCAAGAGCTTCCGGCCCGACCAGGTGGTCGGCATAGGCGTGGACACCACCGGCAGCACCCCCCTGCCCGTCGATGCCGAGGGCAAACCCCTGGCGTTCGATTCCCGGTTCGCGGACAACCCGGCCGCGATGGCCTGGCTGTGGAAAGACCACACCTCCACCGCCGAGACCGAGCATATAACAGCGGCCGCCCGGGAGCATCGGCCTCACTATCTAGCCAAGTGCGGCGGCGTTTACAGCAGCGAGTGGTTCTTCAGCAAGATACTGCACTGCCTGCGGACCTCGCCGGAAGTGTTCGACGCCGCCTGTAGCTGGGTGGAGATAGCCGACTGGATACCCGCGATGCTTACCGGCACCGAGCGACCCGACAAGCTCACCGTCGGCGTCTGTGCGGCCGGGCATAAGGCGATGTACAACGACGAATGGGGCGGCTATCCGGACGAGGAGTTCCTCTCACAGCTCGATCCAAAGCTGGGCGAGCTGCGCCGTCGCCTGCCCGCAAAAGCGCACACAGCCCACCGTCCCGTCGGAGGTCTGAGCGAAGAATGGTCGCGGCGGACGGGCTTGCCCGCGGGCGTGCCGGTGGCTGTGGGCGCGTTCGATGCGCACCTCGGCGCCGTCGGTGCCGGCATCGCGCCGGGAACGCTGGTCAAGATCATCGGCACCAGCACCTGCGACATATTGGTCCACCCGCTGGATGAGCCGCTGGCCGACATTCCCGGGCTGTGCGGCATCGTCCCGGGCAGCGTGCTACCGGGCTATTACGGGCTGGAAGCCGGCCAAAGCGCCGTGGGCGACATCTTCAACTGGTTCGTCAGCTACATCCGCCCCGGCGGCAAGCGGGCCGGCTCGCACAAGTCGCTGACGGCCGAGGCGGCGAAGCTCCGGCCCGGACAGAGCGGCCTGCTCGCGCTGGACTGGAACAACGGCAACCGCACCGTCCTGGTGGACCAGCGGCTGAGCGGTCTGCTGCTCGGCCAGACTCTCCACACCACGCCGGCCGAAATATATCGGGCGCTGATAGAGGCGACGGCGTTCGGTGCACTGACCATCATCAACCGTTTCGAGCAGTATGGCGTGAACGTCCGCGAGGTGGTCAACTGCGGCGGAGTCGCCGAGAAGAACCCCCTGCTGATGCAGATATACGCCGACGTAACGAACAGACCGATGAAGCTCTCCCGCTCATCGCAGACCTGCGCCCTGGGAGCGGCCGTCGCCGCCGCCGTAGCCGCCGGCGCACATCCGGACTTCCCCACCGCCCAGCGCGCAATGA
>JBKHJB010000158.1:0-5451 GCA_046538345.1 Phycisphaerae bacterium | reverse complement strand
CTCGCCGGTATCGGCGGCGTCGCGGGCCTTGAGGGCGACTTCCGTTATGCGGAAGCTCTCAGTGGGCGTAATCAGACCCCCGCCCCGACCGGTCAGGGAGTTGACGAACTCCACGAATACGTTCTTCGGCTTCGGCAAGGGCAGCTCCCCGGTCGCCGTCGGCGTCATCAGCACGGCGCGGGTGCCCTCGTCCACGACTTCCACTATGCCCTCGGTCCCGGCGATTCTGAGCCGGTCGTCGCCCCAGCGCCGCTGCACGCCCTCGGACCACGGCCGAAGGTAGTCGAACCACACCACGGCGTGCCCACCGCCGGAAAGCTCCAGCAGCAGCCCGCCGTTGTCCTCCATGCCAGGGTGCGTGGGGTGGCAGGCGTTGGAGTTCATCGCGGCCACTCGCGTGTAATCGCGCCCGGTGGTGTAGTGGATGAAGTCCAGCGCGTGGATCGCCTGCCAGAGAATCGAGCCGCCGTAGGTTTCGCGGTGCTTGTAGTAATCGTCGCGACTGGCGAAGGGATAGGACTTCTGCCCTGAAGCCAGCACGGGGTGACCGATCTTGCCCTGCGCAACGGCGTCGCGGACGGCCTGGAACGTGGACTCTCCCCGCATTGTCATCAGTGCACCGATTGACACACCGGCCTGCTCGACCGCCTCTTTGAGTCGATTGAAGTCTTCCAGTTTCGTCGCCAGCGGCTTTTCACTGATGACGTGACAGCCCTGCCCGACGGCCGCCAGCGCCGCCTCAGCGTTGCGATACAAAGGCATGAACACTCCGACGAGGTCCGGCTTCGTCTCCATGAGCATGCGCCGGTAGTCGTCGTAAACCTCCAGCGAGGCCGGGGCGGCCTTGTGCCGACCTACGTAGCCCAGCGGGTCGTCCTCGCCCCATCGAGCGGCCGCCACCAGCTCCACGTCATCAAGCTCCGCCACACCGTCGAGCGCCACGCCCGCATGTCCGTACGAGCCGATCATCGCAAGTTTCATTCTGCTAATCTCCTGCCGAAGAAGTTTGAAATTCGTTCCGCAACTGGCATTATTGACACCAGCCGTTGATGTGTCCAGCATCGCCGCGGCGACAGGTAGCTGGAATTGCAGCGAGGAACCCTCTTATGCACCTTAAGAATATATGGGTTTTACCCTCTCGCGCTGACCTGCTCACGGAGCGCCGGCAGTGCATCGAGGAAGGCAAGGACATATCCGCATTCGACCAGGAGTTCAAGGCGCTCGATGTGGACGGCGTGGACAGCGACCCGGAGCTTATCGCCCGCGCGGGTCGGCTTTTTGACGAGCTTCAACGCCTGCCGGTGCGCGATGACTTCGAGTTCTCCGAACCCTCAGGGCTACGACAGATACAGTCGTCCCGTCCCCCGCAGCCGAAGCTGCCCGACCCGCCGAATGGCCGCGACACGCTGCTGGACAAGGCCCACGGCGCGTGGACTGCCCGCTGCTGCGGGTGTTTGCTCGGTAAGACCGTCGAAGGCCGACGCCGCGGCCAGATTCGCAGCTATCTCGAACACCAGGGACGCTGGCCTTTGAGCGATTATTTCTCCAACCAGGCCGACGCCTCCGTCCGCAGCGAGTGTCGCATGCCGCCGGCCGACGCTCCGATGTACGCCGAGAACATCACGCACATGTGCGAGGACGACGACACCAACTACACCGTCGCAGGCCTGGCGATGGTCAGCGACAAGGCAACGGAGCTTACCCCGCTGGACGTGGCGGAGTTCTGGCTGCGGAACCTGCCCTTCTATCACGTTTGCACAGCCGAGCGCGTCGCCTATCGCAATCTCGTCAACATGCTTCCGGTGCCGGACAACGAGGGCAACTGGGAAGGCGAGTTCTGCTCGGCAACGTACCGCAACCCTTACCGGGAGTGGATAGGCGCTCAGATTCGTGGCGACTTCTTCGGCTATGTCCTGCCCGGCCGATGCGAGCAGGCGGCCGAGCTGGCGTGGCGGGACGCGGCCATCAGCCATGTGAAAAACGGCATCTACGGCGAGATGTGGGCCTCCGCTACCATCGCCGCCGCCTGGTGCACCGACTCCCCGGCCGAGGCGATCCGCGCCGGACTAACGCAAGTGCCACAGCACTGCCGCCTGAGACGCGATATTGAGCAGGTGTTCGCCTGGCGGGAAGGCGGCATGGACTACGCCCAGGCCGTGGACGCCATCCACCAGCAGTGGGACGAGACCGACAAGCACCACTGGTGCCATACAAACTCCAACGCGCAAATAGTGACGCTGTCGCTGCTGTGGGGTGAGCGCGAGCTGGAGCGGACGATATGCCTGGCCGTTATGCCCGGCTTCGACACCGACTGCAACGCCGCCACCGCAGGCAGCATCCTGGGCGTGATCCTCGGACGAAAGGCGATGCCCGCAAAGTGGACCGACCCCATCGGCGACACGCTGGTTACCGGCGTACACGGCTACCACGAGGTAAAGCTCACCGACCTGGCCGAGCATACGGTGGAGCTGATGCCCGATATGGGGCGCTGAGCAAATGACAACCGACCTGGAATGTTTTCGAGCCACCGTCGAGCACCGCCGACCGCCGCGAGTGCTCTACTACGCCGGTTTCACACCCGACCTTAAGCGGCGCATCCGCGAGCATATCGGCTGCGACGACATCGCCGCCCACTATGGGCTTTGGCAGCGGCGACATCCGGACGTCGGCCGACGAGCCGGGGCGCAGCCGCCGGACTATTCGCCTTACTGGGCCGACGTGCAACTGCCGGAAGGGACGTATATAAACGGCGTCGGCGTGGCGATGGCGCCGGGAAGCATGTACCACTTCCGACGGTACCTCTCCCCGCTGGAAAACGCCCGCAGCTTGTCGGATATCGAGAACTATCCGCTGGAGGACCCGTCCGACTGGCTCACCGACCACCTCTCCGCGGAGGTCGAAGCCGCCCACGCCGAAGGTCTGGTCGCCGAGGGCTGGGTCGGGCACATGTACGAGACGGCCTGGCAGATCCGCGGCTACGAGCAGTTCCTGATGGACATGGTAGAGCGGCCGAGCTGGGCGGAGTGTCTGCTGGAACGCCTGGCCGTGCGGAACGCCGTCCGGGCCGAGGCATTCGCACGCGCCGGTGCGGACCTGATCCGCTGCGGCGACGATGTTGCCAACCAGAGATCGCTGATGTTCTCACCGGACATGTGGCGGCGGATGATCCACTCCCGTTGGTCGCGGATCTGGCGGAGAGTGAAGGAAATCCACCCCTGCGCGGTGGTGTGGTATCACAGCGACGGCAACATCGCGCCGATCGTAGGCGAGCTTGTCGAGGACGGTCTCGACATACTCAACCCCCTCCAGCCGGAGTGTCTGGACGTGGACGGTATCCACCGTCGTTACGGCCATCGGCTCAGCTTCGACGGGCTTATGGGCACGCAGAGCACTATGCCGCATGGCTCACCCGACGACGTTCGCCGGCGCGTCCGGGACGTGCTGGACCGCTATGGATGCGACGGTGGGGTGATTATCTCACCGACCCACGTGCTGGAGCCGGAAGTGCCTCTCGCGAACATAGACGCCCTGTTCGCCGCCTGCCGGGACTATGGCAGCGCGGGCGACGTTTGATTCTTTACAGGGGCCGGATGCTCCGCCCTACGCGCGGGGCATTTCACACCGCTCAAGCGAAGACGGCTGAGGCGTAGCCGACGGTAGTGTCGTCGGGTTCGTCGGGGTACATCTCGTGGATGACCTCGTAGCTGTTGGTGTATTCCAGGACGATCCCGCGCGAGGCGCCCATCTGCCTGGCGGCGGCTACGGCGGCGGCCAGGGCGCCCGCCCCGCATGCGTTGCCGCGCTCCGCCGCTTCGCGGAGTATGCCCTCGGCGTCCATCGCCTCTATCAGCTCCAGCATCCGCCGGTCATTCTCGCGGGTCCACTCGACGCCGCGCATGCCGCGTCCGCCCGGCGCGGGAAAATGCCCGCCGTGGTGCGTCAAATCCGTACTGCCGATCACACGAACGTCGG
This sequence comes from Phycisphaerae bacterium, assembly GCA_046538345.1. Lineage (GTDB taxonomy): Bacteria > Planctomycetota > Phycisphaerae > SM23-33 > SM23-33 > PUND01. Next base: position 1,479 of record JBKHJB010000158.1, on the reverse strand, counting down.
GGAAACGCTCGGCGAGCACCTTGCCGACAGTCCGTCCGACGCTAACGGCCAACTCGTGCGGGGGGACCGCTATCGGCACCATTCGAGCTTCCGCGGCACACTCGGCTATCAGCGGGATCTGCACCTCTATAGAATGCTCGTACCCGTGAGCGTCCGGGTCGGACCGCAGTTCGCCGTCGGCGGCGAGTATCTCCGTCGCTACGTCCTCTGCGATTGGCACGTCGCCCAGAGGCGTCCGCCAGGCGCCTTCGGCATAGACCTCCGCGCTGCGGACGACACCCACGTGGTCGGCGCCGAAGACTACCACCGTCTCCAGCGGCTTCGCCTGGTGCAGCGCCTTGAGCGTTTCCGCCGCCAGACGTCCGGAAAACGCCCAGCCGGCGTGCGGGACCACTCCCCCGTAAAGTGTTTCCGGCAGGTCTTCCGGCAACCTGGCCGAATCCAGCAGTTTGCGGGCATGGCGACGGCATGCGTCGGGTGAGCTTTCGTAGAAACTACCTGCTCTAACGGGCTGTCGAACAGTCATGCCACCTCCGGGATGCTGAAAAACCTTGGTCCGTATCTCAAAGACCGTTACTATTTCACCATTATATTGTTCCCCGAGTAACACACCATGGATGAACCGTCAGACAATCACCGCCGAGCCGAGGCCTTGCGTGCTATGGCCGAAGGACTTAACGAAGAATCGGCCGAAGAGAAAGATTCCGGCGACCAACGTGCCGAAGGCGGCGCCGCCGGGGAATCGGCAGATCTTCAGCAGGACGAAGCCGTTCGGGAAGACCCGTCGCTCCCGCCGGTCGCCCGGCCGGCGACTGGGCGAGCCGGCAAAACCGGAGGCGCCTTCCACAAGCTGATGGTCCCGCTGCTGCTGGCCGTGGCGGCGCTGCTGCTGGGATTGAGCGCCGTAACGCTTATCAAGCTCATCCAGCCCGATGCCGACGCCGGACCCCTGGCGACCTACGGCTGGTGGCTGATATTGGCGTCGTGCCCACTGGCAGGCGTCCTGGTGCTGACGGCGTGGCTGCTGCACCGCGCCGGGAACAATCGCACGGGAGGATGAGCTTGCCGTCGACGGGCATCAAAGTCTGGTCTTCGCTGAACTGGCCCAACCGCATAAGCTTGATGCGCCTGCTGCTGGTCGCGCCGTTTGTGGTTCTGCTGAAGAATCACCAAGAGACGCCGGCCGCGCGATACGTGGCAATAGGCATCTTCGTGGTAATGGCGCTGTCGGACATGCTGGACGGGATACTCGCGAGGCGACTGAACGCCCGGACGCGCCTCGGAGCCATACTGGACCCGCTCGCCGATAAGGTTCTGGTCATCTGCGCGGTGGTTCTCCTGTCGCTGCCGGACTCGGTGGTAAAGGCAGCGCCGGTCCCCGACTGGGTGGTCGTGTTCGTGGTGGGCAAAGACCTGTGGGTAATCATCGGCTTCGTCGTGCTATACTTGGCTACGGACAGGTTCCTCGTCCGCCCGACG
>JBKHJB010000157.1:0-5460 GCA_046538345.1 Phycisphaerae bacterium | reverse complement strand
CTTAACAAGGTCGCCGCCGGTCTTCGCTCTGCCCACCTCGCCGGCTCGGACCAGCGCCAGCTTGGTGGTCAGCGGACCGATAATCTCAAATATGATAGTGGTTGCTGCGACCGTGTTGATCGTCAGTCGGGCCAGTTGCTCCCCCGCCGCGCCGTACTGCGGCGCGGCGAACTCCCTGGCGACGGTCAGAGCCAGTCCGATTGTCACGCCCGCCTGGGAAAGGATGCCCAGTCCCAGATAGCGGCGCGTGGTGGTGTCCATGTGTGTAAGAACAGCGCCGGTATAGGCGCCGCCGATTTTGCCGGCGGTGCGGGCGACGATATAAACCGGTCCCAACAGCGTAAGCCCGGCCAGCAGCCACAGGTCCAGGTGCGCCCCGGCGACCACGAAGAACAGAACGTAAATCGGCGCGATTATGTTCTGTAGCGAGCCGTAGCTCCGCTCGGCCTGTCGCGGCGAGAGGTTAACAAGCACCATTCCCAGCGCCAGGTTCGCCAATATCAACGAAAGTCCCAGCGCATTGGCCAGTCCCGTCGTCAGGAGCACCACGCCGATGGAATAGACCATCAGGTCGTCGCTGTCGCGTCTGCGGTCCAGGACCACCTTCAAGAACAGACCCATCACCGCTCCGAGTCCCAGACCGCCGAGTATCTCCAGCGTCGGACCCTGTAGCGTCGAGGCGACCGACAGGTCCGTGTCGGTCAGGAACATCTTGGCGGCCGCTGCGGCGAAAGCGTACAGCGCGATGGCGAAGCCGTCGTCCAGACCGACGATCCCAAGCAGCAAGCTGGTCATCGGTCCACGGGCCTTGTATTCCTGGATGACCGCCACGGTTCCCGCCGGAGCAGACGCGGGCGCCATTGCCCCGAGCACGAGCGCCCCGGCGCCGGCAAGACCGGCCGGCAGGAGCCAGTGCGACAGACCGAGTATAAGTCCGGCGACCAGCATGAACACCGCAAGCGACTCGCAGAGTACTATCACGAACAGCTTTCGGCCGAGGCGTTGAAGCATCCGCCGAGAAAGCTCGCTGCCGATCATGAACGCCACGATGCCCAGACCGAAGTCGGTTATCAGTCCCAGGGACTCGGCGGAGGATTCGTCGATAACGTTCAGAGCCGACCGCCCCAGCAGCACGCCCACCAGCAGATATCCCACGACCATGGGTGCCCGGACCCTGCCGCCGAGGCGTCCGCCCACGCGCCCGAGAAGAAGTGCCAGCCCCACCACCAGCCAGTTGCCCACGTCGTGGAAAGCGTCGTAGAGCCGGTCCACGAAAGTTTTTTCCGCGAAAGAGGGACCCGCGGCTTCACCGTCGCCGTCAAGTGCTGTCGGCATATGGTTCTGCTGAGCGAAGCTCGTGTGTATCGCCAGAACCGCGACGACCGCCAGGATCAACAGGGCCGTCAAAGCCAACGGTTTGTATTTGCCTTTTGCGGGCATTGAGTTCCCGTGTATCGCTCCGTGGTACTACTTGCTTACTGCTCAAAAGACCGCAGCGTTTCCAGCATGGCGGCCGCGTCGGGTGCGTCCAGCATGCGCCGGGTAAAGTCCTTCTGCTTGACCAACAAGCTCAAGTGCGCCAGCAGCTTGAGATAGTCCTTAACCTTCTTCGTGGGAACGCCCATCATGACGATGAGGTGCACGGGCTTTCCGTCCACGGCCTGGAAGTCGATGCCGCCGGACGACCTGCCCAGCGCCGCTACGAACTCCGTGACACTGTCGGTTCTCGCGTGCGGAATTGCCACCCCCTCGCCGATGCCGGTGGTTCCCTCCATCTCCCGACTGAACACGGCGCCGACGAACTGTTCATGGTCGCGCACAATTTCACAGCCCTTGAGAAACTCGCCAAGCTCCGCTATCGCCTGGTTCTTCTCGGTTGCCTCAAGCTCCGTTGCTATTGTTCGCTCGCTCAGGTGGTCGCAAAGGTTCATTGGGGTTCCTCTCTGTCGGAGTGGTTTGCGTCGGCGGGTTCGATTTCCTCTGTCGCGCGGGCGATCACGTCTTGCGCGTCTTGCTGAGAGGAGGCGTCGCGCAGTTGCCGGCGAATGTCCTCCCGGCGCGTCAGCCAGGATACCTTGGCCATCAGTTGCAGATGCTCCCGTTCGCAAGTAGCGCATATGAGAAAAAGAAGGTGGACCGGCTCGGCGTCCACGGCGTCGAAATCGGTCCCCGCGGGGCAGATACCCATCGCGACTGCGGGTTCGGCGAACATGTCGGTCAGCACCCGTCGCGGATGCGGCAGGGCGACGCCGTGCCCGACCGCCGTGGTCATCATCTCCTCGCGCTGCAGCAGGGCGTCCAGAAGGCGCTGCGGGTCCCGGGCGAAGCCGGTGGTCCGCAACGGCTCGACAAGCCGGGATAGTACGTCTTCCTTGGGACCCGGCGAGATATCCGGGCGAGTCAGCTCCGGGCGGATGACCTCCACGAGCCGAAGGGCGGGACGGGTGCTCTCGGCCACCCGCTGAAGCTCCGAACGGGGCATGGTTTGCATGCGGCTCTCAAGCCATTCGCGGACGGCCGGTCGCAGGAACCGCCACTGACTGGCGACCTTGGTGGCGGGTATCTCGCCGCGCTGGGCCATTCGCAGCACGGTCCTTTCGGCGAGCTGCAGATACTCCGCAACCTCGGCCGGTGTCATGACTTCCTGCTGCCGTTGAGTGTTCGCCATGGGCAGTATCACCGCAGGCCACTGTGAGGCCGTAAAGCACCCTAAAACGTAGCAAAGTACACTATAGTACCGAATCGTGCGCGCGCCAACGGGATAGAGCAGATTTTTCGGCGGTTTGCCGCGGCTGGGACGTCGCCGTGGGGGTTCGGGTCAGTTCATGTCGCTGGCGCCGAGCAAGCTCATCCGTCCGCTTCCGACGCGGAACTCGGGAATGCCCTCGGGCCAGAGCGTCAGGTAGAACGACACGTCCCCGGTGCGTTCGTCGTAGCTGAAGGTGGTCCCGGCGTGCCAGCGGGGCAGCTTACGCGTCAGCGTTATGGAGGTGGACATGTTCCTTCCGCCGTCGAACTCGAAGTCGTATTGCTGGAAGGCGCTGACGGTGTATTTCTCGCTCAGCTTGTACCGGGCGCCGAAGGAGCCGATGGTGGAGTCCAGGTCGTTGACGTGCCTGACGCCGGCGTAGTAACGCAGCCGCGGATTTCGTACGACAGCCAGCCCGGCGCTGACACGCCCGAACTCGCCGTCGTCCAGGTCGTAGTTGGTGTCGGCGAGGAAGGTCGTCGCGTCGGAAATATGCCAGGTGTAATCGGCGTTGACGTGATTTCTCGCTACGCTGTACTCCGGTCTGCTGGTGAAGTAGCGTCCGTTGGAGGGTATGCCGCCGGGTGCGTTGTCGTAGAACCCGGCCATCACGTTCAGCCGCATCCAGTCCACGGTGTGTTGCTCGTTGCCGCTACCTCGTTTTGTCTGGAGCCGCTGTCGCAGCCCCGCCTGAAAGCCGTGCGTGCGATTGATACGTTGCTCGATGCCCGGCTCCATCGGCCAGACGTCCTGCGGGGATACGCCGCCGCTGTCGCTGAAGAACACCGCCGCTTCGGGTGTGACTATGTGCCGCAGGCGGTTGAGGTTCCACAGCCGGCTGTGGACCGAGTTGAATATGCGGTAAAGGTGTGTGTTGGCGCGTGCGCCCGTCTGGCCGTAAAGGCGGCACTCGCTGTTGCCGGAGGGCGAATCCTCCCACCAGGTGGCTCGGCCGACGACATAGGGCGTTAGGTTAACAGGACCGGCCTTTAGTGGCAGATCCAGCTCGTTGCGGGTGTCGGCGCGGACATGCAGGTCGCTGGAGTCCGCCGAGAGGTCGTCGTCCGGGCGGTACCGCTTTCTGCCCAGACGCGACTCGTGGAAAAACGTCAGCTTATCGTCCAGCAGCGGCTCGCCTATCCAGTGGAAGCCCACCTCGGGCAGAGACTCGGTCTGCGTGAGGAAGTTGTTAATCCGTGCCTTGAGCAGTCCCGTCACCGCCCAGTTTTCACGCTGCTTCTTGGCGTACAGGAGCGTTTCCTGCTCCTTGCCGGCGTAGAACTCGCCGGGGAAGAACGCCTCCAGGAAATTCCGGTCGCAGAGGTAGCTCAGCTCCGCCTGGACTTGCCAGTCCCTCGGCAGGAGGTGCTTGTGTCGCATCAGCAACCGACCGCGGAAGCCCGGGGCCTCTACGTTCTCACGCTCCCTGCCGAAGTCGTCGTTGCCGTCCTGGTCGTCCAGCAGGTACGCCAGCGAGTATCCGCTGTAGTTGTCCCGGCTGTAGCTGATGTCCGTGCCGATGAAAGGCCCGCGGTCGTACCAGTTCAGCTCCAGCTCGGCGTTGTAGCCCTCCGGGCGGACCAGTCCCAGCAGGCGGAACAGGTGCCACTCGGTCTCCACGCCGAAGCCGTATTGCCCGTGGCTGCCGACCTGCGCTTTCCGCAGCGCGGTGTGCCCTTCCTGGAAGTCGCCCGTGGCGTAAGGCCAATACAGAAGCGGAACGTCCAAGACGTTGAAGGTGGCGTTGGTGAAGCGCCCGTAATAGCTCCTCTCGGCGAGCTTCTCGCCGGTGCGGGGGTCGTAGGGCGTTGTGTCCATCAGATAGGCGGTCGATACGCCCACGTGATAGCTGGGGGTCTCGAAATCGCAGGTCGATACCTTCGCGTCGCGGAACCAGGTCTCCCGGACCGAAAGCGCTCTCGCCTCGTCCGCGCGGATATACACCGGTATGTCCCGCTGCTCCTGGATAATGCGGAAGACCGCGTCGGTCACCAGCGCTCTGTCGGTGGTGAAGTCATAATACGCCCGAGGCCCCCGGAGCATCCTTTCGCCCCGGCTGATGACCACGTCCCCGGCGAGATATACACCGGTAACGACCTCTTCGGTATCCCCGTCGGCAATCGGCTGTAAGTCCGGCGAGTAGGGCACACGGGAGTCGCGCTGCTGTTGTTCGACGGGGCGCTGTTCGCTGAACACCACGGCAGACTGGCTGCGAAGCTCCAGAAACAGGTCGCTGTCGGTCTGGCCCTGGGAAAGATAAACATTCCCACGGGCGATGGTGACGCGGCGGTTCTCGTCGGTCATCTGCATGCTGAAGCTGTCGGCGCGGAAGTTCACCGGCGCCGACGGCCGTGGCCGCTCCACCTCGACCGGCTCCTCCGGCTGTGTCGGCGGTTGGGGCTGCTGTGTTTCGTCGTCTTCTGTTTCGGGTCTTGCGGGGCGTGTGTCCGGCTGTTCTGTTACGCCGGGCTGGGTAACCAGCGGCGGCGCAGGGCGCGCGGGCCGTTCCGGCCGGGCCGGTTCTTCCGGTTGTTGCCCCTGCCTGTCGCGGGCGGCGTTGGCGCGACGGTACAACGGAAAATCCTTCAGAGACCTCTGCGAGACGCTGCCGACGGCGGTCAGACGCCCGTGGTGTTGTACGGTTACCAGCATGCTGCTGTCGCTGGTGGACGAGTCGCCCTCGATGACCTTCGCCTCGCCCTCGATATACA
>JBKHJB010000156.1:0-5491 GCA_046538345.1 Phycisphaerae bacterium | reverse complement strand
AACGCGGGGTTTTTGAGGTTAAACTCCGGTCGTCCAGCCGCTACAATGACGGGCTGTATAATCCTCGTTATAGCTTATTATTAATCTCGGCTTAGACAGCGACAATATGGACACGGTTCAGACCCTAGAAGTGCCCGGCTATGAGGTCGTGCAGTTTCTCGGCAGCGGGGCCAGAAGCACCATCTGGAAAGTCCGTGAGTCCCGGACCGGCGATATCTATGCGCTGAAGCGCGTCGTAAAGCGCAAGTCCTCTGACACACGCTTCCTCGACCAGGCGATCAACGAATACGAGGTCGCCAAACAGCTCGACCATCCCGTTATCCGCAAGATCTACCACCTGCGGCGCAGGAAGCATTGGCTGAGCGTGCGGGAGATTCTGCTGGTAATGGAGCTGTGCGAGGGGCTGACCATCCAGAGCGATCCGCCGAAGGATGTCCGCGAGGTGCTACGGATCTTCCACGAGGTATCTGTCGCAATTCAGCATATGAACACGCTGGGGTTCGTCCACGCGGACATGAAGCCCAATAACATCGTAATCGCCCCGGACGGAACGGTGAAGATAATCGACCTGGGACAGAGCTGTCGGATCGGTTCCACCAAGCAGCGCATTCAGGGGACCCCGGATTTCATAGCGCCGGAGCAGGTTCTTCGTCGGCCGCTCGACCCGCGGACGGATGTGTTCAATCTCGGCGCGTCGATGTACTGGACGCTCACCGGCGAGCCGATGCCCACCGTATTGCCCAAGAAAGGCGGAGCCGTCACCCTTGTCGGCGAGCCGCAGGTCTCCCCGCCCAGCGAGATAAACCCCGAGGTTCCGGACTCGCTCAGCAAGCTGGTGATGCACTGCATCCGACCGAAGCCATCGGCCAGGCCCGCCAACATGGAGAAGGTCGTCTCGCGACTGGAGGTCATAACGCACTCCCTCAACCTCAGTCACCACGCCGATAGCGGCGGCGGAGATACTCTCCACGCCGAGGAAAGCCAGGACTCCTAGCGTGTCGGCGGCGGCGGACATATTCCATCAGGCGGCCGAGCAGAGTGCCGAAGATCCCCGGCGCGAAGGCAACGTGATCGTCGTCGAGAGCGGAACGGAGATGGTCGTCACCGGGGACCTGCACGGCAACCGGCGCAACCTGGACAAAATCATCCGTTTCTCGAATCTCGGGGGAAATCCCAACCGCCGCCTTCTGCTGCAGGAGGTCATCCACGGTCCCTTCGACGCCGAAGGTCCCGACCGCAGCGCGGAGCTTCTTCTCCGTGCGGCGCGGCTGAGTTGCTCGCATACCGGGCAGGTCTTGTTCGTACTGGGCAATCACGACATCGCGCAGCTCACCGGCTGTGAGATTACCAAGAGCGGGCGGGGTGTCTGTGAGGCGTTCACCGCGGGCGTGGGCTACGCCTTCGAGGACGAGGCGGACGAGGTCATGCGCGGTATTGAGGCATTCTTGAGATCAATTCCGCTCGCGTTGCGGTGCCCCAACGGCGTTTTCATTACCCACTCCCTTCCCCACCCCAGCCGCATGGAAATCGCCGGCACGGAAATCCTACGGCGGGCAATACGCGAGGAAGACCTCATCCGCGGCGGGCCCGCCTACGAGTGGACATGGGGACGCGGGCAGAGCGAAGAGCAGCTCGATGAGCTGGCGGACGAACTGGGCGTGGAGTTTTTCGTGCTGGGTCATCGTCACGTCGAGAGCGGATGGGAAATGCTGACCCCGCGGGCGGTAACCATCGCCAGTGACCATTCCCACGGCTGCGTAATGCGGTTTGATTCCGACAAAGCCGTAAACAGCGAAAGTGTGCCCGGGCTGGTGACGCCGATAGTAGCTCTACCGGTGGAGTGAGCCGCCTTACTCGCTGAGACCCACCAGGTCTCTGACCGCCGAGGCGATGTCCCCACTGCGCATGAAGGTTTCACCGACCAAAATAGCGCTGATGCCGGCGCGTTTCAGACGCCCTACGTCATCCCGGCTGCGGATGCCGCTTTCGCTGACCAGCGGGGTATCGTCGGTCAGCTCCGCCAGTCGCATCGTGGTGTTCAGATCCACCTTGAACGTGGTCAAATCGCGGTTGTTGATGCCCAGCAGCCCGTAGGAGGCATGCGGGAAGCCCACCATCGAGCGTATCCGCATAAGCTCGTCGGCGTCGTGCACCTCCACCAGAACGGTCATGCGCAGCTCCGTGGCGAGGATCATAAGGTCCAGCAGCTCCCCGGGCGGCATGGCGGCGGCGATCAAAAGTATCGCATCGGCGCCCGCCCAGCGCGATTCGTACACCTGCAGGGGGTCGATTATGAAATCCTTGCGCAGTACGGGAAGCGATGTCGCCTCTCGCGCCGCGCGGAGGTAATCCAGGTCACCCTGGAAGTATTCGCGGTCCGTCAGTACGCTCAACGCGTCGGCGCCGGCGTCTGCGTAGGCCCGCGCGATTTCGGCCGGGTCGAAGTCCTCGCGTATGACACCGGCCGAGGGAGAGGCCTTCTTGACCTCGGCGATGAGATTCAGCAGATTCCGCGGACGTTTGGTGACGGCCGAGAAGAAGTTCCTGCACCTGTCGGCTTCTGCGGCACGCGCCCGCCAATATTCCGCGTCGCCTTCCTGACGCAAGGCGGCAACTTCTTTCCGCTTGGTCTGTAGTATCGTGTCCAGTATATTTCCGGGCATCCCGACCTCTCCGAGTACGCGGGTCTCAAAGTAACCTTATGGAGATAACCCTGTCAAACAAGTCGCCCTGCACCGCGGCCATCACGGTATTGGCCGACGCTTCGGCGACCGGTGATTCCGTTGCCGAAACGACGCCGGTGGCGCCTGGGATGTCCGAGACGGTCATAGCCATGCTGGCGATCGGCTCGTGCTTGGCGCTGGTGTGGGTTGTAAGGCGAATTGTCCATCCCGAGAAGCTCAGCTTGTCGCACGCGCCGGGAAGGCCCGGAAACCTCAACGCCGGACACGCTCTGATAGTGCTCGTGGTGCTGGTGATGGCTGGTATGGCGGCAGTTTCGGCGCTTCTGGAACTGGGGCTTTCGAAGTCCAAGGCGCTGGTGCTCGGCGTTACGTTCGAACGGCTGGTGTGGATGGCCGTGCTGTTGCCGCTCGGCGCCACGCTCTTTCGTTTCGGTCTGGTGCGCGGCATGGGGCTTAGCGCGCGCCACTGGTTATACGACACCTTTCGGGGCTTCTACGCCTACCTGGCCGTCTTTCCGCTTTGCATAGCGATGCTGAACCTCTCCTCGCTGGTCATACCGGCCAAGCCGCACCCCATGCTGGCAGCCGCGGGCGAACTTTCCACGCCCTGGCTGGCGCTGCTGGTGTTCGCGGCCGTGGTGCTCGCGCCCGTGAGCGAGGAACTGCTGTTTCGCGGACTGCTGCAATCCGCGGCGCGGCGACATCTGGGAAACGCCTGGCTGGCTGTGCTGCTGACTTCGGCCGCATTCGCATTGCTGCATTTACGCATACCTCAGACGGTCCTTCCGATTTTCATCCTGTCACTCGTGCTGGGATACACCTACGAACGCTCCGGCCGGCTGTTTTCCCCGATACTCATACACATGCTGTTCAACGGCGTGAGCACGGCGCTTTTCCTGACGCAGGCGGGCTGAAAAAAGACCGCGCCGGGAACGGCTTGACCGCTCAGCTCAGAAGCCCGGCGATGATGGTGTCCGACGCTTCGTCCTCGTCAAGACCCCGAGCCATGAGCGTCTCGAGTTGCTTGCGGTCCACGCTGCCCAGAGCGGCCTCGTGGGTGACGTGCGCCTTGGGATTGTTGACCTCGACTATCGGAACGGCCGACGCGAAGGCGTCGTCCAACACCACCTCGCGACAGTCCACGTGCCCACGCGCCTGGGGCGCGGATGCCGTCAGCTTGTTGTAGATTTCCGCACGCGCCTGCTCCCGCACAGCCACCCGGGAAGTCAGCACGCCGCGGGCCTTTTCCCCCGCCAGGTGCCCGGTCTCGCGGATGCTGATGCTGTCGTCGCCCCGGCCCGATACCTTGGCCGTCATCTCCATTACACCACGGGCTTCGACGGTGGTCTCGTAGTCGATGTCTATCCGCCCGACCCGGCCTTCAATCAGCTCGAAATCGGTCTTGAACCTGGCATCCGGACCGACCTTGACCTTCGCTTTCGCAGCTACCTCCACGCCGCCGTAATCGCTGTGTATGTGCCGCTCGAAGTAGCTGTATCTCGCCCCCTCCGCGAGCACTATCTCAGCGTCCATCAGGTGCTGGATGTCCTTGCCGTAGGGAAAAACGCAGTGCGCCAGCACGTCGATGCCCGCTCGGCTGCCGACGTCCATGCGGATGTTTATCCGCTGTATGCCCTGCTCCTGAAGCAACCCGAAGCACAAGTGCACGGGCTTGGCAATGACGACTCCCTCGGCGACGGAAAAATTCAGCTTCACGCCCTCTTCGCTCGGCGACGCCTGAACGTCCAGCCCGGGCACACTGCGACTGGAGATTACCTCATTCAGACCGATGACAAGGTGCGCGGTGTCGGGGTCCTTGGCGGCCGCGTGTATGTTCGCGACGGAAATAATCTCATCAAGCGGTTTCACCGGAAAGCTCCTCATCGACGTCCGGGCGATTGCGATGGTCGCAGGGGATGCACTTGTTCTCGAAGTATCCGCTTATCTTCTCGACGCTGCCCTTTTCCACGATGTGTCCGCAGCACATCAGGAAGGCGTGCTCGGCCCACTGGAGCACCTCGGCGCTGTGTGTTATCAGTACGACGGTCGCACCGTCGTCGCGCAGCAGGTGCACCGCCTTCTTCATACTGACCAGCGATTCGACGTCTATCCCGCTGTCCGGCTCGTCTAGCAGCACCAGCCGGGGCTTCATCGCCAGGATGCCCGCCAGCTCGATTTTCTTGCGCTCGCCTCCGCTGAGCGTCTTATCAACCGCCCGGTCGCGATAGCGAGCCGGTTCCATCGCCACCTTCTCCAGGGCGGCGTCCACGGACTGGTCGGTCTTCTCGGCCGCACCGGTAAGTATGTACTGACGGACTGTAAGCCCCTCGAACCGGGCCGGCTCCTGCCAGCCCAGCGTGATACCGCGACGGGCGCGCTGGTCCACTTCCATGCCCTTGAGTGATTCGCCTTCGAAGCGCATCTCGCCGTCGAAGTCCTGGTAGTCCTGAAGCCCCATTATCGTAAACGCCAGCGTGGATTTGCCCGCTCCGTTGGGACCGACCACCGCGTGAACGTAGCCCTGCCACAACTCCATCGACAGGTCGTTCAGTATCGGTGTTCCGTTCAGCCGCAGACTTACGTTTTCCAGCTCCAGCATGGCCATTTGCAGATCCTTTTGGCGACCGCGGAGGGTCGGGAAAGCTCCTCGGGCAAGATGGTAATTCACTGTAAGGGGCTTATCCAGCGCGTTTCCATAAGCTTACCTCCACCGGTGAAAAATGCCCCCCCTCGCCTGTGGCGATTACTTAAGAACCCCGGCAAAACCGGCCGATATTCAAGCTATCTTCGGCCCTGCGGACATAAGG
>JBKHJB010000155.1:0-5539 GCA_046538345.1 Phycisphaerae bacterium | reverse complement strand
CAGCGCCGGAGGATAGGATTAATGTGTTGACAGGTGCGGCGGGCTTGTGCGCATTATGCCCTGATAGCTATTATTTGATCGGCACCGCCTGCCTTACCTGCTCATCGGCAGAAATGGATGCTCTCTCGTAAGAGCTTTTTAGCTGCTACGATAGGGTGTTCGCCTGATTACGATTACATTGAATGCCGGGCCACGGGCGCCCGGCGCGAGAATTGGCAAGGTCGGTCCGCCGGATCGGCCAAGTCAGGCAACTAAGCCGACGCACGCAGAGGCGAACGGTCTCATAGTTCATTTAATTTCATGTGAGTTCCCTGAAGCGACCGGCGTGCCTGGCGCAGCGACGAGGAGGTTGGAAAATGCGACGTAAACGCGGTTTTACATTAATTGAGCTGTTGGTGGTCATTGCGATCATCGCACTGCTGGTGTCGATTCTGCTGCCGACACTGGGTGCGGCTCGTGCGATGGCCCGGCGTGTCAAGTGCTCTACGAACCTCAATGGTATAGGCAAGGGCATTGCCATGTACCAGAGCAATTTCGACACCACGCCGTCCCTGGGCGGCACGCTGCCGGAGCAGGGCCAGAACCCCAGCAGCTATTCGAGTTTCGGTGAATTTTATGATCGTCAGGAGCAGGTCGTCCCATCGGCCTACTGGCTGCTGGTGCACGCCGGCTACGTAAGCGAGGGTTCCTTCGAGTGCCCCGCCGACGGCGGCTACCAGCGACCCGACCGGAGCGAAAGCGAAGTAAACGAGTTCGGCTGGGGCGATTGGAACAATGTCTCCTTTGCCTTCCAGCCGACGGCGCGGGGCGACAACAAGGCCTTCCCGGGCGCCGCGGGCCAAGCCCCGGGCACCTACGTCGCCGGCGACTACATCAAAGATCTTGACAAGCACACGCCGAATCACGCGAACACCGGCACCAACGTCCTTGCCATCGGCGGTAACGTTAAATGGAACGACGCGCTCGCCACGGTGGAAGAGGACAAGGGCAAACACAAAATCGGCGTTTATCAGAACCACGTGTTCGCCAAGGACATGGATAGCGACGGCAACGTCAGTGCCAACCCGGATGAGGGTCTCAAGAAACTTGAGCATCCCAGCGATTCACTGCTGTACTCGAAACGCGACTAACACAGCGAAGATTGCGTATAGCCGCAATACAGGCATCAGACCGGGACGGATAATCCGTCCCGGTTTTTTGCGCACCCGGCGCGATGCGATTGTCTCTTCTGCGAGCGTCGGAGGAACGATAGAATACCCCCGGTAAGTTTTTGCAGTAGCCCGCTTGTAGTGCCGATGTCGCCAGAGGCGGGCGCGAACAATGGAGGTGCCAAACCACCTGTGGAACTGAGTATCACGCTGGAGAACCCGCAGAAACGTGATGTGCTGTTCGGCCCCGGAGACCGGCACCTGCGGATGATCCGCGAGGCGCTCGACGTGCAGGTCTTCGCACGCCATGGTCAGTTGAAGCTGACCGGCGCCTCGAGGAACGTCTCGCGGGCCGCCGCCGTTATCGAGCAGCTCCAGCGGGCGCTGCGACGGCAGGATTCCGTCACCGAATCCACCGTCGCCGAAGCGATAAGCGCAGCGGCGGCCGAGGAGGCGGACCGTCCCGCGGAACTGCTGGACGTCTATGTCGCCGGACAGGTCGTAAAACCCAGAACGCCCGGTCAGAAAAGGTACATCCAGGCGATGCGCGGTCACGACCTGGTGTTCTGCCTAGGACCGGCCGGCACAGGAAAGACCTACCTCGCCGTAGCCGTGGCGGTCCACATGCTCAAGCATCAGCAGGCCAAGCGGCTTATACTGGTAAGACCGGCTGTGGAAGCCGGCGAGAAGCTGGGGTTCCTCCCCGGCGACATGCAGGCGAAGGTCAACCCCTACCTCCGCCCGCTGTTCGACGCTCTGCACGACATGATGGACTACGACCAGATACGACGCTTCATGGTCAACGACCTTATCGAGGTCATACCCCTGGCGTTCATGCGGGGCCGGACGCTGAATGACTCCGTCATTATCCTCGACGAGGCGCAGAATACGACGACTTCGCAGATGCTGATGTTCCTCACACGTATGGGACACGGCTCAAAAATGATTGTCACCGGGGACGACAGCCAGGTCGATCTGCCCGATAATGTAACCAGCGGACTGTTGGACGCCAAACGGCGGCTTTCGGGCGTAAAGGGTCTGTCGATGGTTCGTCTTGACCGGGCCGACATCGTCCGACATCGTCTCGTCCAGAACATAGTCGAGGCCTACGGGCACAACGGCTCGGACCAGGAATAGCCGGACGGAACGGCACATTATGTGGCCTTTCAAGAAATCCATCCGCAAGCGGCGAATAGACATCCACAAGAAGGCGCCCTCGCGCCCGCTGGCGATATGGCGACGGTTCAGCGAGGCGGGTGGACCGGTCAGCGTCGTGCTGCTGCTTGTGTTCTTTGCGGCTGTGCTTTTCATGGACGCCTGGCCGATGGAGCCGTTTGGTTACCGGCTCGGACAGCACGTGCCGCATGACATACACGCCCGCGTAACCTTCCGCGTCCTCTCAGAGCAGCGGCTCAGGCAGCTCCGCGAACGGACCCGACAATCCACGCCGGCGACCTTCCGCATGAACGATGAGCTGGTCGACGAGATTATCTCCCGCCTTCGAAACCTGCCCGAACGCGTTCGCACGACGACCCAGCCGGCGGACGTCGAAGAACCCCTCCGGGAAAGATTCGCCCTGGAGGACCCCCAGCAACTCGACGCCTGGCGGCTCTATGCGGACGAACAAAAGCGGTCCCGTCTTCAGCGACGGTTGGATGACCTCCGAAGCGAGCTTGAGCGGACCCTCATCGTCCGGACCGAGGACGCCGCCGAACAGGTCGAGCGAACCGCCAACAGTGTCCGCGTGGTACGCGGCGAAGAGGAAATTCAACGCAGCGTCATCGACCTCGTCGGACTGGACGACACCGACAAGGTCAAGCGCGAAGTGGCTCAGCTTGCCTCTCACCTCGAACGAGACGTTCGTCCGTCTGTCGAGGCATACCTGCTGAGCATCTTTGTGGAGCAGGAGCGGCCGCTTTACAGCTACGATTCCGAGCGCACCCGCGCCGATACCGAACAGGCCGTCGCACGTGTAACCACCGACCCGCCCAGCGAGGTTTACGACCTCTACGAAAGGGGAGACGTGCTCGTGGAGCGCGACCGTCCCACAGGTCTGCTCTCCGAACCGACCGGACTGACACCAAAGGAACTGGACCTGCTACGCACAGAGCACAGGCAATACGTCCGGACCCGTCGGGCACAGAATCCCTGGCTGTTCTGGCAGCAGATCGGCGGGCGCGCCGTGGTGCTGATACTCGTAACCGCTTTGGCGGTGTTCTATATAGTTCACTACTACGGCTATCTGCTGACCGACCATTGGCGGACGTTCGCGACGGTGACGTCGGTGCTGCTGTTGCTGGGCGTGAACAAACTGATGCTATCCGGTCTGCAGTGGAACCCCCACGCCGCTGCGCTGAGCGTGCTGATGGGGGCGATCGTGTTCGCCATCGCGTTCGACCAGCGCTTCGCGCTGGCGGGGGGCACCATACTGGCGTTGCTGGCGGTCTTGCAGGCGCGCGCTTCTCTGGGCGTGCTGGTGGTGATGCTGGCGTGCGTGACGGTAGCCGTCTTCCAGCTTCGGGAAGTCCGCACCCGCAGCAAACTTCTGCACGTTTCAGGAACCGCCGGCGCCGCCGCCCTGGCGGTGGCATTGGCGATAGGACTATATCACGGCGTCCCGGCGAAATTCGCTCTGTACGACGGTCTCTGGGCCGGTGGGTCGGCGCTGGCGGTGGGTTTGCTGGCTCAGGCGATGCTGCCGGGGGTGGAACGGTTCTTCCGGGTCGCCACCAGCATGACGCTGCTGGAATGGTGCGACGCCTCCAAACCGCTGCTGAGGCGACTGGCGATGGAAGCGCCCGGCACCTACAACCATTCGCTTCAGCTCGGCGCCATGTGCGAAGCCGCCGCCGACGCCATAGGCGCCAGGGGTCTGCTCGCCCGCGTGGGCGCCTATTACCACGATATCGGAAAGATAAACAAGCCCGACTATTTCATCGAGAACCAGACCGGCGCCTCCAGGCACGCAAAGCTTTCGCCGGCCATGAGCTTGCTGGTGATAATAGGGCACGTCAAGGACGGGCTGGAGATGGCCCGCGAATACGGGCTTCCGCACGAACTGTACGAGTTTATCGCCACCCACCACGGAACGACGCTGGTTCAGTATTTCTACCAGCAGGCGGCCGAGCAGCGCAAGACCGACTCCGACAGGGCGCCCGACGAGGTGGAGTTCCGCTACCCCGGTCCCAAACCGCGCCACAAGGAGCCGGCCATTCTCATGCTCGCGGACGCGTCCGAGTCGTCGGTCAGGGCGATGTCCGATCCCACGCCGGGGCGCATCGAGAACCAGGTTCACAGCATGGTCTCCCGCCGCCTGCAGGACGGGCAGCTCGATGAGTGTGAACTGACCCTCAAGGAGGTCCATCAGATCGAGACCTCACTGATAAAGAGTCTCTGCTCCATTTACCACTCGCGCATCGCGTATCCGACCCCTCCAGGGGCCAAGCCCTCCGCTGCCGAGACCGAATCCACGCCAAAGTCCGCCGAGAGCGGCGAGGCAAAGTCCGACCAGGCCCGCAAGGGCGGAAAGCTCTCCGAAGCCCAGCAGCGCGCCGGGCAGGAGTGAGTCGGTAACGGTAATCCGGAATCTTTATCGCGGACTCGGCAGGCGCGCCCGCCCAACCGCGACCGCCCGTCCAGTTGACCATCCCCTATTCGTTTATCTTCATCCGCCTCGATGCATACGGCTCGTCCCGGCGTTTGAGCCGCACCGCCAGCAGAACAGCCGCTATGAATATCAGCACGAAGTGGTAGAACGTCAGCCCCCACGCCTGTGACAGATCGTGCCATAACTCTCCGGTTTCGCCGTTGCGGCCGAACAGCTTCGCCGCCAGCACGAACGCCTCCTTTCCCGTGGTCCACACCAGCGACATCGCCACCAATATAAACATCAGCGCCCGCTTGCGAGCCACCGTTCCGACGCGGCCGTAGGCCACCGCATACCACAGAGCCACCGCTCCCGGCAGCATAACGGCCGCGTGATGATCCCATGTACGCTGGTTCAGCAGCATCATTGCCGTCAGCACAATGGCATAGTGCAGCCCGCGCCGGCCGTCGTCACGCGGAAGCTTGCGAAGCCCAATGGCTCCGGCGGCCGCCAGCACTATCGCCACCTGAACCACCCGCACAATCCAGCGCGCAGTCTCCGGCCGTACTGCAATCGGCGCTATCCACGCCTGCGGCACATCCTTCGCCTTGTCGCCGGTGTCCGGGGCGTAGTAGATATTCCCGGACCGTTGACCTCCCATCAGGTAGCGAGCGAAAACGCCGGGGATGGACTGGTTAATGTGTATCGGGTACCACTCGCTCTCGATAAGCCCCGGACTGATTACGTTGGTCCACCACGAGTCGGAAAGCTCGCCGAACCGCTGCGGTCCCAGGGCGGCCGTCGG
>JBKHJB010000154.1:0-5617 GCA_046538345.1 Phycisphaerae bacterium | reverse complement strand
ACCCAGCACTTCCGGCAGTTCCGACAGGCGGGCGATCATCACGTCGGCGAGGTCGGCGAAGTCGGGCCTCCCGCCGGTAACCAGCAGCACAGCCAGCGTGCCGGCCGTCTTGGCCGCTACCATATCATAACGAAAGTCACCGACGCATGCGGTGCGTTGCGGACGTATGCCCATCAACTCGCAAGCATGGGCTATGCCGTCCGGTTCGGGCTTGATGGGTCCGGACTCGCGGGAAAGCGTCACGTCGAATCTCAACTGCCCGAAACGCTCGAGTACCGTCTCCATCGCCTGCCGGCAGTTGCGCGTCAGAAGGGCGGTTCTCAGCCCCGCCGAACGTATGCGCTTCAGGACCACTTCGGCCGAGGGCATCAGCCGGGCCTTGCGGGCGGCGGATATCTCCTTTTCCAGCAGCAACTTCTCGGCCGAGCTGCGACGCGACGGCTCCATCTGCTCAAGCGCCTGGAGGATATCCCGCCCCGGCGGGACGCCCAACTCACGCCGGATGGCTGGGAAATCCAGCAGCGGCTCGATGATCGTACCGTCCATGTCGAAAATGACGCCATCGAATTTTCGCTGCATGTGGTCCTCTCCCGGTTGTGGCGGTGATTTAAACCTTACACGACCCACCTCGCCACGCTAAACTTACGCGCGAGAGGAAATAGCGGTTTGCCCCCCTCGGCTTGCGGTGTTCTTGCCGCCGACGGGCGGGTGTCGTAGCTTTGTGTAAGTGCAAGAGTTGTATCTTGGCGGCGAGCCGCGGATAATGCTCTCGTCGTCTCGGGGCCGCGTAATATGGAAACGCGCGTAATCAAGGTTCGACAGCAAGCGGATATTCCCTCGGCCGCCGAGGAAGGTGCGAAGGTGCTCTCAGCCGGCGGGCTGGTGGGCTTTCCCACCGAGACGGTGTACGGCGTAGCCGCGGTTGCTTCGGACGACGCGGCCATGGAGCGCCTGCGTGACCTCAAGAGCCGTCCCAGCAGACCTTTCAGCGTACACATGGGTCGGCGAGAGGACGCCTTTCGCTACGTTGACGATCCGCCTCTGCGGGCGCGTTGGCTGATGGCCAAGGCATGGCCTGGACCTTTAACCATCCTGCTGCCCACCGGGGGGGTGCTGGCCGAGACCAAGCTGCAAAAGGAAGGGTTGTACGCGCGGTTGTGCTACGAGGACACCATCGGCCTGCGATGCCCGTCGGACCCGGTGGCGATGCGGATGCTCTCGGCTGTGGATGAACCGGTGGTAGCTCCCAGCGCCAACCGGGCCGGTTCACGCTCGCCGCGGACGGGACGGGATGTGCTGGAGGAACTCGACGGCGGGATAGACCTTCTTATCGACGCCGGTGACACACGTTATGGACAGGACAGTACCATAGTGCTGTTCGGGGCGGACGGCTGGCGAATCGTCCGGCAGGGCGTGTACGACGAGCGCTCGGTGCGTAGAATGATGAACCGACGGATACTTTTCCTGTGCAGCGGAAATACCTGCCGTAGCCCGCTGGCGGCGGGAATCGCCAAAAAATTTTTCGCCGAGCGGCTCAATTGCCGCGTGCAAGACTTGCCCAAGCACGGACTTGAGATATCCTCGGCGGGTCTGAACGCCCCGGCCGGTGCGCGTCCCAGCGAGGAGGCGGTGACTGTCGCCCGTGAGCAGGGGGCGGAGATTTCGCGACATCGCACACGTCGGGCGACAGTCGAGTTGATAACCGGCGCCGATGTGGTATTGTGCATGACAGGCGCTCAGGTCGCTGCTGTCGGCCGTCTCGCCGCGGAGGCGGGTAACGTCCGCCGCCTGGATCCGCAATCCGACGTCCCGGACCCGATTGGTGGCGGTATGGAGGCCTACCGCCGGACGGCCCGGCGTATCGCCGGCGCCGTTGAGAATTTGTTGTCGGAAGGAACGATATGAAAATCGCATTGGCCGCCGACCATCGCGGGCACGCCGTGAAGGAAAGAATCGCCATTCTTCTTGGCGAGCTGGGGCACGAAGTGCTGGATATGGGCACCAACAGCTCTCGAAGCTGCGACTATCCCGACGTGGTCTGGCCGGCCGCCAAGGCCGTCTCCGAAAGCCGCGCCGACCGGTCCGTGCTCATCTGCGGAAGCGGTATAGGCATGGATATCTGCGCCAACAAGGTCAACGGCGTTCGGGCCGCTCTGTGCCACGACGAGCTGACCGCGCAGCTCTCTCGCCGCCATAACAACGCCAACGCTCTGTGTCTGGCGGCCGACGTGCTGGGCGAGGAGCTTATCAGGCGAATCGTGATCAGTTGGCTGGAGACGGAGTTCGAAAGTGGGGGGCGACATCAGCGTCGCGTTGAGAAGGTACGCTGGATAGAGCAGGGCAAGGACCCGCGAAACTACCAAGAAACGAGCGAGTCCACGGGAGCTTAAGCCCGCCGGAGGGGGCACTGCGGGACTGAAACCTACCTCGTGGGGAATTTCTGCATGGCCTCGTCGCTTCCGACCAGTATCAGCACGTCGCCTGGCTCGATGACGGTATCGGCCATCGGCACGCTGATTACCATCTGCCGCGTCCTCTTGATGCCTTCTTCCGATTCCTCCCTGGTTCGGCGGATAGCGACGATGTTGACCTGGTGATTCTTGCGGACGTCGAGGTCTCCCAGAGTCTTGTGGTGGAAGCTTTCCGGAGCGGCGATCTGGACGATGCTGTACCCCTCGGCGACCTCGATGCGTTCGATTACGGCCGGTGCCAGCAGGCGGTTTCGCCAGCGTTCGGCGGATTCCTCCTCGGGATTGACCACGTCGTCGGCGCCGATACGGCTGAGTATGCGCCCTCGAACGTCGGTGGCGGCCCGGCTGACAACGCGAGGCACGCCCATCTGTTTCAGAAGCGCCGTCACCAGGGCGTTGTCCTCGAAGTTCGTACCGATGCCGACGACCGCGACGTCCACCTTGTTGATGCCCTGACTGCGCAGGGCCTCCTCGTCCGTGCAGTCCAGCGCCACTGCCAGCGCCACGCGGTCGCGGACCTCGTCCACCAGCTCGCGGTCGCGGTCCACGGCGACAATCTCCGCACCGGCGTCCGCAAGCAGCTTCGCCAGACGCATGCCGAACCTTCCAAGCCCGATAATCGCGAAACGTTCCATATCTCTACCCGATGACGACGTTTTCCAGAGGATACTCGTAGCGTGGGGGACGCAGGCGGCTCGTCAGCGCCAGCAGCAACGTCAGCGGTCCCAGCCGACCCATGAACATTGCGGCAATGATGACCAGTTTGGAGAAGGTATTCAAACTCCGCGTTACACCCGTGGAAAGTCCCACTGTTCCACAGGCGCTGCATGCCTCGAACAGAAGGTCTATAAATGGCGTCCCGTGGCGTAAAGCCACGCTCAGCAGAAGCGTCACCGTCAACACCAACCCGAGATACAGCACCGCCAGGGTTACGGTCTTGCGGAGCAACTCGTAAGCAATGCTACGGCGGTATAGTTGCACTTCCTGTTTGCGCGTCAGCACGCACCAAGCCGTCACCAGCAGCAGCACGAAGGCGACGGTTTTCATGCCGCCGGCGGTGCTCGCCGGACTGCCCCCGATTACCATCAGTCCGCACATCCACAGCTTCCCGGCATCGGAAAGCTCGTCCATATCGACGGTATTGAACCCCGCCGTCCGCGCCGAGACGGAGTGAAACACCGCCGCCCGGATACGACGCGCGTCGTTCAGCGTTTTCCAGTCGGAATCTCCACGTCGGGAGATGGGGTTGCGACCTATGGCGCGGGTTTCGGCGTCGGCGGGCCGGGGTGGAGGTTCCACCAGCAGCAGACCGGCCGCTCCCAGCGGTATCAGCAGGACGGTTGCCGAGAGTACGATCTTTGAGTGCAGCGACAGTTGCGCCCGAGGCGATCCGGACAGCCGCTCCAGTGTCGGCGTCCGCAGTCGGTGGACAGCTCTTTTCAGCAAAGCCCGCGCGTAACGGGCCAGATCCTGAAGGACCGGGAATCCCAAACCGCCCAGGACGATAAGCGGCGCCATTACGCCCAGCACCTGCCAATGTTCGCGAAGCGGCTTTGCCCAGGGGGTCTGTCCCCGGACGCCCTCCATCATGTTGCCGTCGTAGAGTGAGAAACCGGCGTTGCAGAAGCTCGATACGCTGTGGAACACGCTCAGCCAGACCGCCTCGCCGCGTGGGGGTTCGCCGGCGGCTCCCTGCGGCGCGCTGGTCATGGGATAAAGCAGACCGGCGCCGGCGACCTCCAGCACAAAGGTAAGCAAGACCACAAAGGTAACGGTCCGGCCGATTCGTCCAACCGCTTCGGCGGACATTATCTCCCCCACCGCCTGAGTGCCGCGAATGCTCAGCCCGCGTCCCACCAGCATCGCCAGGACGGTTCCGAAGATCATTATCCCCAAACCACCGAGCTGGATTAGCACCAGGATGACGGCCTGTCCGAAGTAGGTGAAGTCCGAACCGGTGTCGCGAACGATAAGGCCCGTCACGCAGGTCGCGCTGGTAGCAGTGAAGAGGGCGTCCACGTACTCGATGGGCTTGTCGTCCGGCGTAGCGGCGGGGAGCATCAACAGCATTGAGCCGATGAGGCACATCGCCGCGAAGCTGCCCACCAGCAGCCAGAGCGGATGCACGCCGCTACCGGCAAAGCGGAGATGCACCGAGACCCCGCGCAGAAGCAGTGATACCAGCAGATACCCCTGGGCTACGATTACGTACAGCGCCCCGGCTGAGACCACAGAGGGCTTCAGGCGGGCGCTGACAGTCAGCAACACCACAAACGCGCCGATAATTACATAGTCTACCCAATTCTCGGCGAGGTAGCGTGTTTTGCTGGCGGCCAGCACGAGCCGCAGCATGCGGTCGAGTATGAACACCCCCACAATGACGATCTGCACTGTTCGCAGCGTGGTCAGGGTAGCCCACGTGGGTCGGCCTTGAACAAAGCCGTGCTCGAGCGCCAAAGCCGCCACGGCGACAAGCCCGGCTATCGCCAGCAGAATATCCAGCAGGCGCGTCGTGGAACGGGGCGGCCCGACCGTTTCCCGCGGAGTGATGCGCCTCTTGCTGTTGCGGTTTCTCGCCGCCATGGTGCCGCCCTGTCGGTAGTCAAAGCCGGCATACGCGACTAGGCCGAGCCGGCTGACGGGATGCGATGTTTACTTATCGGATTTGTATACCTTGTCGGGGTCGAAAAGCTTCTCGGAGACGACCTCCCACTCGCCGCTTTCGTCCAGACGCCGGTAGAAGCACGAGAAGTATCCCTCGTGGCAGGCCGCCCCGTGCTGGGTGACCTCCAGCAGGACGGTGTCCTTGTCGCAATCGGTGTAAATCGCCCGCACGTCCTGCGTGTGACCGGAGGATTCGCCCTTCATCCAGTATTTCTGACGGCTTCGCGACCAGAAATGTGTCTTGCCCGTGCGTACGGTCTCCAGCAGGGACGTCTGATTCATGTAGGCCACCATCAGAACCTGCCGACTGTCGGCATCGACAACCACGGCCGGTATCAGTCCGTCCGCGTTGAACTTCAGGTCCCTAAGCGTTTCTTCCAGCTTATCCAAGGTCCGTCTCCTTCTTTCGCACTTCACGGGGCGGTCGCAATGGTGAGGCAATGCTACCTTCGCGGCGTGCGTGGGTCAAAGGCAGTTGTCCA
>JBKHJB010000153.1:0-5738 GCA_046538345.1 Phycisphaerae bacterium | reverse complement strand
ACACCGGCCCGGAATCATGTGGCGTATATCCCGCCGGGTGTGCCACAAATTCTCCCCGCGGAGACACGTCTGTCAGGATTCCGAATCATCCGGCAGCCCGCGATCGCGGCGGAGTTCCTCGATCTTCTCCAGCGGCTTTTCGAGCATGTTGCTGCGAGTGGTTTTCAACTCGTCGTAGGCGCGTGACGTGCTATCGATGGCCCGGCCGAGCTTATCGACCTGCTCATTGTATCGCTGCCACTGGTTGTGGAATTGCCCCAGCAGCGCGATGACCTCGTCGGCTGTGCGCATGATGTTGGCCTGCTCGGCCGCCTGACGAATCACCGCCAGCATCGCATACAGCGTCAACGGACCGGCAAGAACCACCTGCTTGTCGAGGGCTTCGTCTATGAGGTCCGGCTCGGCCTCCAGCACGAGCGAATAGACCTGCTCGGCCGGTATGAACATGATGACGTAAGGCACAGTGCCGCCTTTGGTGTCGATGTACTGGCGGTTGGAGATGCCCTTTATCTGGTTGCGCACCGCCTGGATAAGCCGGTTGAGCTGCTGTTGGCGCGTGGCGTCGTCCTCGGCGTCGAGATAGCTCTTGTAGTGCTCCAGGGGGAACTTAACGTCCATGTTGGCGGTAAGGTCGTTGGGCAGGAAGAACGTGAAGTCGGGCCTGCCCTGCTCCGCCTGAGCGGCGGCTTGCTTGACGTAGTTGACGCCTTCCTGCAGACCCGCCAGACGCAGTACGTCCTCGGCCATCCGCTCGCCCCACGCCCCGCGGCGCTGGGTGCTGGCGAGCATCTTGTGCAGCTCGCCGGTGGTCTGCGCGAGAGACTGCACCGAGCCGCTGAGTCGGCCCAGGTCCTGCTTACGCTCGGCCTCGACTTTCTGGAGGTACTGACGGACCTGCTCGAGGCGCTCGTTCATCGCCTTGACCGACTGGTCGATGAGTGCCTTTTTGCTCTCCAGCTCGGCTCCGGTCGATTCGGTCAGGCGTCGCGTATTGGCGTCCAGCGCTTCCGATGCCAACGAGGCGAACGTCTCGCGCATCTGCCTCTGTGCGGCGCGAGCGCGGACGATGCTCACCACCACCGCTACCGCCGCGCCGATAATCGCTCCGAGCACAAATCCCAGGATGAACCATTCCATATAGTCGCCTCGTCCGAATGCAGAGAAGAACCGACGGCCGTGCGGATCAAGGGATATTTGTAACCGCCGGCGGGGGCTATGGCAAATGAACCGCCGCCGAGAATGCCGGCTCCTCGGCGGTTCCCTTCGACAATTCTCCAATCCCCGCTGGTCGCCGGTTCAGTCCCGCGACGGTTTGCTATAGAATGCCGCGACTATGGCATTACCGGTTGTCGCAATCGTAGGTCGGCCCAACGTCGGCAAGAGCAGCTTGCTGAACCGCCTGGTGGGCCGGCGGATATCCATCGTGGACCCGACGCCCGGCGTCACGCGCGACCGGGTATCGTCGCCATGCCCGCTGCAGTCGGACGTCGAGGACGGTGACTACGTGGAGCTGGTCGATACCGGCGGTATGGGTGTGGACGACCCCGATATGCTGACCGAGCACATCGAGGGTCAGATCGGCTACGCCATTCGCGAGGCCGACTTGATCCTCTTCACCGTGGACGCCCGCGAAGGCGTGCTGCCGCTGGACGAGCGTGTGGCCGAGACCCTTCGCCGCAGCGACGCGGATGTATTGCTGGTGGCGAACAAGATC
Organism: Phycisphaerae bacterium; assembly: GCA_046538345.1. GTDB lineage: Bacteria > Planctomycetota > Phycisphaerae > SM23-33 > SM23-33 > PUND01. Next base: position 4,024 of record JBKHJB010000153.1, on the reverse strand, counting down.
GACAGCGAGGACATGGTAACCGACGTAGGCGAGCTGCACCGCCTGGGCTTCGGCGAGCCGATGAGCGTCTCCGCGTTGCAGGGCGTGGGGGTAGATGAGCTTCTCTCCGAGATGCGGCGGCGTCTCGCCGGTCGCGCCGGCCGAGCCGAGAGCGAGCCGACCATGAAACTCGCCGTAGTCGGAAAGCGCAACGCCGGCAAGAGCACCTTCGTCAACGCCCTGGCGGGCGAGGACCGCGTCATCGTTTCGGAAACGCCGGGCACGACCCGAGACAGCATTGACGTTACCGTGGATCTCGACGATCAGCGCGTTACCGTCATCGATACGGCCGGCGTCCGCAAGAAAAGCCGCACACCGGGAGGGGTGGAGTTCTTCAGCCGACACCGCGCGCTGCGGTCGGTGCGCCGGGCGGACGTGGTGTTGCTGATGATTGACGCGTCGGTGGAAATCTCCCAGGTGGACAAGGAGCTGGCCGGTCAGGTTATCGAGCAGCACAAGCCCGTCGTACTGGTTGTGAACAAGTGGGACCTCGCCGCGGGCGTCGCCGAGGGTCAGGACTATGCCGAGTATTTCTCCAAAAAGTTCCCGGAGCTTTCGTACGCCCCTATAAGTCTGACGATAGCGGAGGACGGCACGAACGTCGCCGAGACGGTCCGGCTGGCGGGGGAGCTTTACGCCCAGGCGAAGACCCGCGTGCCCACGGGAAAGCTCAACGAGGTCGTCGAGGAGATAATGGAGCTTCAGCAGTCATCGGCCGGCTCGCGAAGACCAAAGGTGTACTACGCCTCGCAGGTGGAGACATGTCCGCCGATGATAGTGTGCTTCGTGAACGACATGGCGCTGTTCGACCGCAGCTATCAACGGTTCGTGCTCAACCGTCTGCGGGAGCGCCTGCCTTTTGCGGAGGTCCCCATCCGCCTGGTGTTCCGCCAGCACCGCCGCGAAGACCGCGAGGAGCATAGGCGCTAGCCCCTCGGCCGTTGACGCCAACCCATTTGCTTCACCCAACTGTTTCCGCCGCTGTCTGCGGCTTCTGTGTCCTCTGTGGTTCGCAATGGTTATGCGTAGCCGTGCAGCTCTGTGAGGTAGTAGTTCACCACGATCCAGTTGAACAGCATCACCGCTGTTGCGACTACGCAGCCCGCCGCCGTCAGCACCCCCCGCCGTCGCGGCCGAGCGGCAAGGCGGGCGTGTATTGTCGCGATATACACAAGCAGCGTTATCAGCGCCCAGGTTTCCTTGGCGTCCCAGCCCCACCACCTGCCCCACGCGACGTCGCCCCACATCGCGCCAAGAACTATACCCAGCGCCAGCGTCCAGGTGGCAATGTGCACGACTATGACGTTGCAGCGGTCGATGTCGCCCGGAAGCTGGCCTTGGTGTCGCGCAGCGGCGGCCAAGAGGTACACCACCGATAAGACGAACGACATGCCCACGGCCGCGTGTCCGACGATGATGACACCCACGTGGGCGGCCATCAGGGGCGAGTCCAGCAGTCCGTGCGTAGCTGACACGTCCGCGCCCATCCGTCCGGGCATCCAGAACGCGCACAGCAGGGCGACGGCTGCGTAGAAGCTGCCCGCCAGAGCCGGCGCGCCCCGCTTCCACCTCAGCTCCAGCGCCAGGGCGATTATCGCCGCCAACAACGCCGAAGCGGTGACCGCCTCGAACTGGTTCAACACCGGCGGCATGTGCAGGCCTCGTCCGCTGATGGCCCAGCGAATTGCGAACGCCACCGCCAACACCAGCGTTGACAGGACCGTCAGTCCCGCGGCGGGCAGGCGGAGCCGTCGCCGGCCAACCGTCGCCGGTATCCACAGTAGAGTCGCCGCGGCGAAGCCAATCCATACAAACGTGAACTGCCCCATGCGGTTGTAGGCGATCTCGGCGGTTCTGACGGCCTGCGAAGGGTATCTTTCGCCGGCTCGGCGGCGCTGCAGTTCCGCCACTCGCCGCAGAGCCGATTTGACCCCGTCGGCGTCGCGCGAGCGCCAGGCGTCGCGCAGGGAACACCATGCGTCGGCTACCTCGGCGTCCACGCCGTCGCTGCCGGCAAGCGCGGTGTCAACGGCCGTCCATTTGCCCGGCGCGACACAAACAGCGGCGCGGAGGCCTCGTCCCAGAAAGGCCCCATAACCCGCCGCCAGGCGCTCCATCGGCAGGCCCAGCCCGGCTCGGGCGCTAAGCTCGCCGAGTGCATCGGCAAGTGAAGGTACCACGGCGGCACGTCGGTAGTCCGCCATGCCGGCCCGGCCGGCCGATAGCATGCTCTCAAGCGCCTGCTGGTCCACCACGCACGCCGGCGGAAGGCGGTGTGTCTCGCGGAGCGTGCGGGCGGTCTCGTCGTCGAGACGCTCGGCAAGCGCCTCAAGCAACGGGTCGGAAGAGACCGCGAGAACCGGTTTGTCCAGATAAGCGCCCGCATTGAAGTACAACTCCAGATAGGCCGCAGTGTGCGAGACACCGGCTGGCAGGTCCTTCAGGCCCATGCGACTGAGCTGCTGCCGCGCGACTGTGTCCAGCACGGCCGATCGGCCGCGATAGAGCACGCCCATAAGCTCAAGTTCCGAGGTGTCCCTTCGAGCGAGGAAGTCGGTGGTTTCGGCGTCGAACACGCCCTCCCCCGCCGCGGCCGGGGACGCCGGCAACATGACAATCATCAATGCCAGTATCGCCCTTCTCACGCTCGCCGCCCCTTTCGTCGCAGGACAACCGGCTTTACGTAGAAGGCGTACATCAGCCCCACAACCGTAAGCCCACAGCCGATCCATACCGCCACAAGCCCGGGACGGGAATTGACCAGCAATTGTATCCGCATGGGGTGATGTGGGTCGGGCATCCACGTGCCCTGGCTGATCTGCAATCCGCCTATTCGCACCGGGCGGTTAAGCCCCAGGATTGCTTCCCGTTTGCCTTGTGGGGTTTCGACCGTCACGTCGCAGCGAAAGTCCCGCGGAACCACCGAGCCGGGCTGGGTAAGATACTCCGCCTCACGCACCCGCAGCACACCGCCGAGGGACACCTTGCGTCTCGAATACCGCAAGTACACCGGGCCGACGGGCGTTTCCACCCGCTCTCCAGAGACAAGCTCGGTGAAATCGGCATAGGGGATCCAGGTAGTCACCTGCCAGTCGTCGGAAGCAATCCGCACCGCCACGGCCCGACCGGCGGGAGCGTCGGCGGAGTGTTCCTCCGGCGGGCGCAGAACCGTCGCCTCGAGCAGAAGTGAAAGCGGCTCGCCCGCGACGGTCAGCTCCACCGGTTCTCCGGCAGCAAGCCGGCGCCGCCCGCGCTCGCCGTCAGCGGATGCTGTCAGCGCCGTCGGTGGCTCGTCGTCCCCGCCGACAATGAGGATCAGGTCCTTGCCCTCCGGGACGTTCTCGACGGGTCCGCTTCCGGCGACAAACCGCACGGCAGCGGAGGAGGGAATGTCCGGGCGATAAGCGATCACGTAGGTCTCGGTTTCCACGCGACGGCTTACGCCTGTCCCGGCGGGCAGCTCCAGTTGCCTTTGTCGGTCGGCATCGGTCATCCGAAGCTGTAACACCGGCAACAGAGCGGTACGCTCGGCATAATCTACGGCCCGGGCACTGATGCGCTCGTCCGCGATATTGAGCGGCCCCGCGCGCCCCGCTTTCAATGCGCCGGGGTTGACCGCCGTCCGGCTGAAATCCCCCTTCTGTCCCACGGCGACGTAAACCGCGTTGCTGTCGTTGATGTAAAATGCGCTGACAGGCGTCCAGCCGTCCGAAGTCCTGACTGTCATCAAGTCCCCCTGAACCCTGCCGAATGCGAAGGTCGCGGCGCCGACGGCGAGAATCACCACCCCGCCATGAGACAGAAAGGTTCCCAGATGAGCAACGGTGGTGGGCACGCGTGTGAACGTCGCCGCCAGCATGTTCGCGCACATGGCGGCGGAGATGATTATCAGCAGAGGGTGGCGGTAAAGGTCATCGGCTTCGTCGCCGACCGCGGCGACTATGGACGCCACGGCGACGTAAACCGTAAGAGCAACCAGCAGGAC
>JBKHJB010000013.1:0-25018 GCA_046538345.1 Phycisphaerae bacterium | reverse complement strand
CGGGGCGGTCAGGTCCGGAAGGAACACGAACTTCCAGCCCTTGAGCTGCGCCCGGAAGGACAGATCCAGGTCCTCGGTAAGCGTATCGTGCTGCCAGCCACCGGCGTCCTCGATGGCCGACCGCCGCCAGGTACCGGCGGTTCCGTTGAAGTTCATAAACCGCTGGCTGCGGTTCCGCGCTATATGCTCGATGGCGAAGTGCCCGTCCAGCAGTATCGCCTGCGAGCGGGTCAGCAGACTGTCGGCGCGGTTGAGGTGCTCCCAGCGGGTCTGCACAACGCAGACGCGCGGGTCGGTGAAATAGTGGATGGATCGCTTCAGGATATCCGCGTGGGGCACAAAGTCAGCGTCGAAGATGGTGATGAACTCGCCCTTGGCCGTCTTCATGCCGTTGGCTAAGGCGCCCGCCTTGAAACCCTCACGGTTATCGCGGTGGATATACTCGATGTCGAAGCCCAGGGCGCGGGCTTTCTCCACGCCCCGGCGGGCAATATCACTGGTGTGGTCGGTGCTGTCGTCGAGAACCTGTATATGGAGCTTTTCGCGGGGATAGTCTATCCGGCAGGTCTGCTCGATGATGCGGCGTGCGACGTACTTCTCGTTGTACATCGGCAGTTGCACGGTCACGTGCGGCAGCTCGGTGAACCTGCCCGGCGGGGTCGGGTTCTTGCGTCGATGGCGCAGGAAAAGTACCACCAGTGCGTAACGGTGGAAGCCGTACACGGCCACCGCCACCAGTGCGAACGTATAAACCGTCATGAAGACGGTCTCGGCGAACTTGGACCAATCCATCGGCAATTCCTCTCGCAGGTCCAGGTCGTCGAGTCCCCTTGTCCCGGGGCCCGCGAGTAGCTGTTGCTTAATTCTATTGCCGGCAGTACCTTCCGGTCAACCGGACAAATGGTCGGAAAACGGTCAGAGCATTTGGCGAATTTTCTCCGCCATCGACTCCATCTGCCCGTCGGGGTATGTCCCGGCGGGCCAGTTGAAATGAAACTCGTCGCCCGCGTTGCGCGGGATGAGGTGAAAATGCACATGCGGTACGAACTGCTGGGCGACTCTGCCGTTATTCTGCAAAACGTTCAGACCCTCGCAGCCCGTCGCCACCCTTACCGCTCTTACCAGCCGCGGCAGGTGACGCAGCGTCCCGGCCGCATCGTCGTCCGAAAGCTCATCCAGCGTCTCGACGTGCTTGCGCGGGATCAGCAACGTATGCCCTGCCGCCACCGGACCGATATCCAGAAACGCGATGCTCGAATCGTCCTCCAGAACTTTCGCGGCGGGGACCTCACCGGCCACGATCCTGCAAAAGATACACTCTGCTTCGGCGTTCATACACACACCCCGCTTTCGCACTTAAGAGCCAGGCCGGGCCTATGCCGACCAGAAACGAGTCCAAGGCGGGCTGAACGGCAACCTTGAGTATGGTAGCATCACCGACGGGCAAGGGGCGAGTCAATCACATTTTCCCGGCCGCGACGGAAGCTCCCGCGCATACCAAGACCCCGCCCGGAAAGGTTGAGTTTCCATAGCCGACACAAACGTAATGACCCAAGGCAAGTATACCTGACCGTTAGGGCCCTGCTCGGAACGGATGAGCCGTGCCGGCTGACAGGCAGCACCCTAGGACTGCCGCTGGTCGTCGCCCTGCTGGTCGGAGCTTTCTTCGGGCGGCTGTTGCGTCTCGGCGCCCTGCTCGCCGGTCTCGGCTTGCTCCTCGCCCGCCGCCTCCGGCTCGGGGGCACTTGCCTCGCCCTGCTCGGTCTGGACGCCCGCGGGCTGCCGCGATGCTCCCTCCGCAGCGGCGGCCGCGGCGTGGCGCTTGGCCGCCCGGCGCTTACGCGAACCCGCGCCGCCACCTTCGCCGGATACCGTTTCACCGACGAGCTGTAGCATCACGCTCTGTCCGCCGTCACCGATCCGCCTTTCCTGAAGGCGGATGATGCGGGTATAGCCGCCCGGACGGTCCGCGTACTGCGGGGCAATGTCTGCGAAGAGTTTCTGGATTACCGTTTGCCCGGTGGGAACGCCCTCTTCATCCACGATCTCGCGGTCGCCCAGCTCCCGCAGCACCCGCCGGCGGGCATGAAGCGTGCCCTTGCGGGCGATCGTAATCAAACGCTCCACAAACCGACGAAGGTCCTTGGCTTTGGGTTCGGTCGTCCTGACCGCTCCGTGGGTGAAAAGCGACCTGGCCATATTCCGTCGCATGGCCAGACGGTGACTGGGCGTTCGACCCAGGTGTTTTTTTGCCATCTGATGACGCATGACTCGCCTCTGGATTGTCGGCTGCGGCCGTCTATTCCTCGGAACCGCTCTCGACCGCCTGCTGCTCCTGGGGCAGCGGCACGTTCATATTAAGTGACAGTCCCAGGTCCTGTAGCTTTCGCTTCACTTCCCGCAGCGACGTCTTGCCGAAGCTGCGGATCTTCAGCAGATCCTGCTCGGTCTCGTTCACAAGCTGCCCGACCGTCTCGATCTTCGCGGAGTCCAGGCAGTTCTGGGCCCGCACGGTGAGGTCCAGCTCGTGGACCGACATGTTCAGCTTGCGCCGCAACTCGTCGTCCACTTCCTGGGCGCCTTCGCCGCCGGCGCCGGCGCCCGGCTCTATGACCTCCTCGCCAAGGTCGAAGTACTGCACGAACGGGTTCAGGTGCTTACGGAGAATCTTGCCGGCCTCGACCAGCGCCATCTCCGGCGTAACCGTTCCGTTGGTCCAGACTTCCAGCAGGAGGCGGTCGTAGTTGGTCTTTTGTCCGACGCGGGTGTCCTCGGTGCGGTAGCGGACTCTCGTAACCGGTGAATACGAAGCGTCCACGTATATCCGCCCGATTTCCTGGTCCGCCTCGGGGTCGTAAAGTTCCTCGGCCGGGACGTAACCACGCCCTTTCTGAACGGTCATCTCCATGTCAAAGACCACGTTGTCGGTCAGCGTCGCCAGCACCAGCTCCGGATTGACGATCTCAATGGCAGGGTCCGCCTCGATCATCTCGGCGGTTACCTCGCCCTTGACCTCGCTGTGAACGTGAAGCGTCTTCGGCTCGTCGGCGTGGGACTTTATCACCAGCGACTTGACGTTCAGCAGTATGTCCGAGACATCCTCCAGAACGCCGTTAAGCGCGCTGAATTCGTGCTCGACGCCCTGAATTTTGACACTCGTTACGGCGGCGCCCTCCAAACTGCTCAGCAGGACCCGTCGCAGCGCGTTGCCGATGGTCGTCCCGAAACCACGCTCGAACGGCTCGATGCTGAACCGCCCGTACCGCGGGGTCGAAACCTCCTGGTCACTGATTACCCTTGTCGGTAACTCCAGACCGCGCCACCTGACTCGCATGAGCTTATGCCTCCCTAGGGTTCTGTTGCGGCTGTCTATCGTATCCTTCACCGACTCTGAGCCGGCGGGGGCTTTACTGGCTGCACAGCTCGACGATGAGCTGTTCCTCAACCGGAATCATCACGTCCTCGCGGGTCGGCTCGCCGACGACCTCGGCTGTGAGGTTCGTCAAATCCAGCTTCAGCCATTCCTGCACGTGCGGCTCACCGTATTCCTCGATACGACCGCGGACGAGCTTCTGCGACTTTTCGTTCGGCTTGACCGTTATCCGGTCGCCGACCTTGACCACATAGCTGGGCACCCGCACAGGCCGACCGTTGACGTAAATATGTCCCTGGGTGATGGTCTGCCTGGCGCCCGCTCGCGACGGGGCGAAGCCCACCTTGCAGACCACGTTGTCCAGGCGGTGCTCCAGCAGCGTCAGCAGCACCTCTCCCGTATTACCTTTGAGGCGGTCCGCCTCGCGGAAATAGCGGCGGAACTGCTTTTCGAACAGTCCGTAGTACCGCTTGACTTTCTGCTTCTCGCGGAGCCGGTCGGAATATTCGCTTCGCCGACCTCTGCGCCAGCCGTGCATCCCCGGCGGGAAGTTGCGCCACTGACGTTCCATAGGGCATTTCGCCGTTTCGCAGCGAGTACCCTTGAGCATCAGCTTGATGCCTTCCCGTCGGCACAGTCTGCATTTTGGTCCGAGATATCGTCCCATCTTCTCTCTCTACTCCTGGAGCTTATCTTCCACCTTACACGCGGCGCCGCTTGCGCGGTCGGCAACCGTTGTGAGGAATAGGCGTTACGTCCTCGATACTCAACACCTTCAGCCCAACGCCCTGCAAAGCCGTCACCGCGCTCTCCCGTCCGCTGCCGGGTCCTTTGACCCGGACTTCCACCTCGTTGAGGCCCAGCTTTCGGGCGCGGACGGCGGCCTCTTCGGCGGCCCGCTGAGCGGCAAAGGGCGTGCTCTTGCGAGAGCCCTTGAACCCCAGCGCGCCGGCGGAAACCGACGCCACCACCTCGCCGTTGGTGTCCGTTATTGTTACCAGAGTATTGTTGAAGGTGGCCTTTATATGCACGACGCCGCGAGCCACCTGTCGCTTCGCGCTGCGTGATTTCTTCTTCTTCGACTGAGCCATTTAGCGCAACTCCTTGACCGATCTCTTGCCCGCGACGGTCTTCCGCGGTCCCTTGCGCATACGCGCGTTGGTCTTGGTACGCTGACCGCGCACCGGCAGACCGCGGCGATGCCGCAAGCCCCGGTAGCACTGAATCTGCGTCAGTCGCTGGATGTTCTGCCGCACCCGCCGACGAAGCTCGCCCTCGACCACGTAGTCGCTGTCGAGTGTAGAGGCGACCTTGGAAAGCTCCTCCTCGGTCAAATCGCGGGAGCGGGTCTGACCGTCCACCGAGGCCTTTTCGCAAATCTTGGCCGCACTGGTCGGACCGATACCGTGGATATACCGCAGAGCCACAGTAATCGGCTTGTTGTCCGGTATGTCTACGCCTGCTATTCGAGGCATTGGTGCACTCCTGCTTTGCTGACTCTAGCCCTGCCGCTGCTTGTGTTTGGGATTCGTGCAGATCACCCGCACAACGCCCTTGCGGCGTATTACCTTGCAGTTCTCACACATTCGTCTTACCGACGCTTTCACCTTCATCGCTGCACCTCTCGCGTCCCGGAGGCCCGGCCGGACCGGACCGCCGGCGTTCAATCCGTCTGGTCGCCGACGGTAAGCAGATCCGACCCGTCGGCGGTAATCGCTATAGTATGCTCAAAGTGCGCCGACGGCTTGCGGTCTTTTGTCAGGACCGTCCATTTATCCGCGGCGTACTCCACTGCCGACGAGCCGAGGTTCACCATCGGCTCCACCGCCAGCACCATGCCTTCCTGCAGCAGGATGTCACGATTCTCCAGGTCCCGCGATACGAAGTTCGGGACCTTCGGATCCTCGTGCATCTCGCTGCCTATGCCGTGCCCGACGAACTCCCGCACCACCGAGAAGCCACTGCCCTCGATGTACTCCTGCATCGCGCGGGCGACGTTGGACCACTTCTCGCCGGGACGGCACATGCTGGCGGCGATGGTCAGCGAATACCGCGTGACTTCCACCAATCGACGGACGTCACCGTCAAGCTCGCCGACCATGTACGTCCTGGCCGAGTCGCCACACCAGCCATCCAGCCGCACGCCGAAGTCCACGCTGATTATCTGACCGCTTTCAATCCGCCGGTCCTTCGACGGTATCCCGTGGACCACCTCCTCGTTGATGGAGGCGCAAATGTTCCCGGGAAACGGCTGCGCTCCGCCACGGCCCGGCACGCCCTTGAACAGGCACTGCCCGCCGTGCTCGCGACAGATGCGCTCGGCCTCGGCATCCAATTCTTCGGTTGTCACGCCCGGAGCCAACATCCGCCCCAGACGGTCCAGGACAAGTCCCACGACTCGTCCCGCTCGCCGCATCTTCTGTATCTCTTCCGGTGACTTCAGCCGGATACTCACGTTCAGGCCTTCGATTCGTCCTGCGAGGACAGTTCCCGAACGGCCTGCGTCAGAGCGGCTGTCACCTCGTCGGGGGCGGGGTTCCCGTCAACGGCCACCACCGACGCCCGCGAACACTCGCGGTAATAGCGGATGACCGGCTCGGTCTGCCGCTTGTAGTTGTCCAGTCTCTGGCGAACCACCGACTCGGTGTCGTCCTCTCGCTGAATAAGTTTCGTACCGCAGTCGTCGCACTGCTCGTCTTCCGCAGGCGGCATGAACTGCATGTGGTACACCCTACCGCAGTCGGGGCAGCTTCGCCGACCGGTGATGCGCTGCACAATCGCGTCATCGTCGGCCGTTATCACCAGCACGCCGTCGAGAGGACTGGATAGCTTCTCCAACTCCCGGTCCAGCGCCTCGGCCTGTGCGACCGTACGCGGGAAACCGTCGAGCAGGAGTCCCTGCTCGGCGCCTTCGCCGGTCATCGCCTTGGCCATTACGTCCACTACGATATCGTCCGGCACCAGTTCACCGGCATCCATGTATCGGGCGAGCTTCTTTCCCAGCTCGCTGCCGGCGGCCCGTTCGGCACGGAATATGTCGCCGCTGGACAGGTGCAACAGCCCAAACGTTTCCGCAAGCCGCTTGGCCTGTGTGCCCTTGCCGGCGCCCGGCGGTCCCATCAGAACCAACCTCATCGGTACGCTCCTTTAATCCGCGTGCCGCCGAGGAATCCGCCATAGTTCCGCATCACCAAATTGGCCTCTATCCTCTGGACCAGATCCAGCGTGACCGAAACCACAATCAGCAGACCCGTCCCGCCCAGGAACGCCGAGATTCCGAACGGAATATTCAACGCCGCCGAGACCACCGTGGGGATCACCGCGATTACCGCCAGGAAAGCGGCTCCGCAGTAAGTAATCCGCTCCATCACCCGTTCCAGGAACTCCGCCGTGCGGCGCCCCGGACGCAGGCCCGGAATAAACGTACCGTAGTCCCGGAGCTGGTCGGCCATCTCCTTCGGTCGGAACTGGACCGTAGTCCAGAAGTACGAGAAGAAGAATATCATGCCGATATACACTATGGTGTAAATATAGCTGCCACTGTCGAACGCGCTGTCCAACATCCGAGCCCAGCCGGCGCCGGTGTTATTGACGAGCCAGCCGGTAACCAGCTTGGGGAATATCAGCAGCGACGAAGCGAAGATAATCGGCAGCACGCCACCGTGGTTCACACGCAAAGGCAGGTACTGCCGCTGACCGCCGTAAACCCGCCGGCCCCGGGTATGCTTGGCCTGTTGTATCGGGATGCGCCGCTGCCCCTGCGTTATCAGGATAGCGCCGGCCACCACGAACACAAACGAGAACACCAGGAACACTATCTCCAGAACGCCGACGCTGCCTTCCTGGGCCGATATCAACTCCGGCACGAACTGGTCCCGAAGCGACGTGATAGCCCAGGGCATCCGCACCACGATACCGGCCATGATAAGCAGACTGATACCGTTGCCGATTCCGTACTCGTCTATCTGCTCACCCAGCCACATCAAAAACACCGTCCCCGCCGTCAGCGCCGCGACGCCCATGGCGAAGATGCGCACCGACCCTTGATATTCCGGATACAGCAACCCCTGGCTCATAGTGAACTTCAGCCAGAATATCGCCTGGATAAGGCACAGCACGACCGTCAGGTACCGGGTGTATTCACGTATTTTTCGCTGCCCGACCGGACCTTCCCGCTGCAGTTTCTCCAGCGCGGGGACCACCGTGGTCAGCAGCGTGAGGATAATGGACGCCGATATGTACGGCATGATGCCCAGACCGAACAGCGTCGATTGCTGCAACGACCCGCCGGTGAACATCGAATAGTAGCGCAGTACCTGCCCGAAAGGACCTTCCTCCTGCCCGGCCATGAACTGCGAGAGCCGCTGCTCGTCCAGACCCGGCAGCGGTATATGGAAGCCCACCCGGTAGATGCCCAGCAGCAACAGGGTAAAACCAAGCTTCCGCAGCAACTCCGGTATCGAGAATATATTCTCCAGCGACCGGTGAATAGCCGAGTCCGCCACGAGCGCGTAGTAGTACCCGGCACCCACAAGCACGCCGGCGACTATCAGCAGCGCGTCCCTGATGGGCACGTCACCCGTCCCGGTATCGCGCACGTAAGCCACCACGCCTTCGGCGCCGGTGACGACCAGCCAGACGCCCAAGGCGCCCAAGGCCAAGCCCACGATCCATCTGAACAGTTTGAACGCCATCAACCGAACCTCTTTCGCCCCGAACCGATTACGGGGTCTGGGTAGATCCGCCCGCCTTGGCGATCTTCTCGGCTGCGGAGGCGGAGAACTTCTCCGCCACAACGGTCAACTTGCGATCCAGTTCTCCATCGCCCAGCACCTTCACCGGCAACTTCGTATCGGCGATCAGACCGGCCTGGAGCATTGCGTCGGCATCCACACGGTCGCCCTCGTCGAACCGCTGAAGGTCTCTGAGGTTCACAATCTGATAACCCCGCCGGAAACGGACGTTGGAGAAGCCACGCTTGGGCACTCTGAACAGAACCGGATTCTGCCCGCCCTCGTAACCGGGACGGCTCTTGGCGCCGGCGCGGGAGCCGTAGCCCTTATGACCACGCCCGCTGGTTTTGCCTCGCCCCGAGCCGCTTCCGCGTCCCAGGCGACGACGGCGCCGATTCTTACCGGCGGCTTGAAGTATTTCGTCAAGGGTCATCCGACCTTCACTCCTCGCAACTTGCTGACTTCCTCGGCCGTTCGCAGCTTCTGAAGCGCGTCAATGCCCGCTTTGAGAAGATTCTTCGGCGCGGTCGAGCCGTAGGCCTTGGTCAACACGTCGTTGATACCGGCCAACTCGAGCATCGGGCTGAGCTTCTTTCCGGCGATAACGCCGGTTCCCGCCGAGGCGGGCACCATTACCACTTTTGACGCGCCGCACCGACCGATGACCCGGTGGGGTATCGTCCGCGACTCGAAGAGTTTCACGGGGAAGACGTTCTTGCGCGCGTCGGCTATTCCCTTCTCCACGGCAAGTGGGACCTCGTTGGCCTTTCCGTAGCCCAGACCGACGTTCCCGTTGCGGTCGCCGACGGCTACCAGCGCCTCGAAGCCGAACCGCCTGCCGCCGCGGACCACTTTCGCGGAGCGGTAAATCTGGATAACGCTGTCCTCGTAGGGCTGCTCATCGCCGCCCGAGCGGTCGGGACCTCTTTGTCTGCGTCGTTGCATTGCCACGCTAACGCGCTCCTTGTGCTCTTAAAATTCCAATCCACCCTTGCGGGCGGCGTCGGCCAATTCGCGGACGCGCCCGTGGTAGGGGAATCCGTTGCGGTCGAACACGACCTTCTTGACACCCGCTTCGACGGCCTTTCCGGCGACAGCCTCGCCGACAGCGGACGCCGCCTCCCGGTTGCCCCCGTGGGAAAGCCGCTCCCTCAGGGTCCGGTCCAGCGACGACGCGGCGACGATGGTCCGCCCGGCCGTGTCGTCGATAACCTGGGCGTATATGTGCTTGTGACTGCGGAAGACACTCAGCCGCGGCTTCTCCGAGGTACCGGAGACCTTCTTGCGCACGCGGCGCTTCCGCCGTGCATGCTGCATTGCTTTCTTTTCCATCCGATTCATGGTTGCATGATCCTGTCTGGCGTCCGCATCAGGCGGCGCCGGTGCCCGCAAAGGCCTTGCCCACCTTCCGACGCACATACTCGCCGGTGTACCGGATGCCCTTGCCCTTGTACGGCTCGGGCGGGCGGGACATGCGCACCTCCGCGGCAAACTCGCCCACCGCCTGCTTGTCGGCGCCGGTGATGGTAAACCTCGCCGGTTGCTCGTCGCCACGTGCCTGGGCCACCTCGACGGTTACTTCCAGCCCCTCCGGCACATCGAACTCGAGGGGATGACTGCAACCGGCCATTATCGAGAGCTTCCGGCCCTGCAACTGAACGCCGAAGCCCACGCCATAGACCTCGAGAGACCGTGAGAAGCCCTTGGTGACGCCCTCGACCATGTTGGCGATAAGCGAACGGGTCATACCGTGATAGCTGCGGCTGGCGCGTTCGTCATCCTGTCGCTCAACGGTGACGGTGCCGGCCGAGTCGTCCACCGAGACGCTTATCTCCGGGCGAACCGTTATGCTCAACTGCCCCTTGGGGCCTTCGACAGTAACGGTTGACCCCGAGACGCTCGCCTTCGCGCCGCTCGGTATCGTTATGGGTTTTTTTCCTATGCGCGACATCCGAACACCTCTAGCAAACGGTACAGAGGATCTCTCCGCCGACCCCACGGTCGCGGCACTGCCGGTCGCTGAGCACGCCGTGCGAAGTCGAAATCACCGCGATGCCCAGACCTTCCAGCGGTCGGGGCAAGTCCGACACGCCGCCGTAAACCCGACGGCCCGGCTTGCTCCAGCGCTGGATTTCGGTGATAACGTCCTCGCCGACCGTACCGTACTTCAGGTAAACCCGCAGCAATCCCTGCTTACCGTCGTCAATCGTCTTATAGTCCTCGATGTATCCTTCTTCCTTCAGCACCCGGCAGATGCCCTCGCACACCTTGGACGCACGCGTGTTGACGACGGTGTGTCTCGCCGTCAAGGCGTTCCGCAAACGGGTCAGGAAATCCGCAATCGGATCAGACAAGCTCATCGTGTCAGTTCCTCGTCACCAGCTCGATTTCATCAGTCCCGGAATCTTGCCCTCGTGCGCGAGGTTTCTCATGCAAATCCGGCATATCTGAAATTTCCGATACACGCCTCGTACGCGCCCGCAAAGCTGACAGCGCCGAACGCGGCGCGTCGAAAACTTCGGGGTGCGCTTGGCTTTGGCTATGTGTGCTTTCGTGGCCATATCATCTCCGCCGCTGCTGTATGCTTCTCTCAGCTCTCACGAAACGGCATACCCATGCCCCGGAGCAGCTCCAGGGCTTCTTCGTCGGTCTCGGCCGTCGTGTGCATGGTTATGTTCATACCGTGTGTGAGCTGGACCTTAGCCGCGTCGATCTCCGGAAAGACCGTCTGCTCGACGAGGCCCATGCTGTAATTTCCACGTCCGTCGAAACCCGAGGGGTTCAGTCCGCGAAAGTCCTTGACCCGTGGTATCGCCAGCGACACCAGTCGGTCGAGGAACTCGTACATCCGCTCGCGGCGAAGTGTCACCTTCGCTCCGACGATGTACCCGCGTCGGACGTTGAAGTTGCTAACCGACTTCTTGGCCCGCGTCAACACGGGCTTCTGCCCGGTTATCTGGGTCAGATTACCGGCGACCGCCTCCATACGCTGCGATTCCTTGTTCGCGTCGCCCATGCCCACTGAAACCACGATTTTCTCCAGGCGCGGAATCGCCAGGGCATTTTCGTAGGCGAACCGCTCACGCAGGTGCGGCGCCACCTCGGATCGATAATGTTCCAATAATCTCGCGGCCATATTACCGGTCCCGTCACTCCCGTGTGTTGGTGATTCCCAGCGACTCACCGGACTTCCTGGCGTAGCGCTCCTTCGCGCCGTCCCGACGAACGCGGTAACCCACGCGCGTCGGCTGCCCGGTTTTGGGGTCGGCCGGCAGGACGTTGGATATGTCCACCGGCATTTCCTTCTGCATTCGACCGCCCTGGGGGTTCTGCCTCGACGGACGCATGTGCCGGTACACCCGGTTTACGCCCTGCACCAATACTTTTCCCTCGCGGGGGTACACCGCCAGAACCTCTCCCACAGCGCCCTTCTGGTCGCCGGCGATGACCACCACACTGTCGCCTTTTTTCACGTGCTGTGTCATGACTCTAGACCACCTCAGTCGCCAGGGAGACGATCTTCATATAGTTCCGCTCTCTCAGCTCACGCGCCACGGCGCCGAAGATCCGCGTACCCCGCGGGTTGCCTTCCTCGTCCACGATCACGCACGCGTTGCGGTCGAAGCGGATGTAGCTTCCGTCACCCCGACGCACCGGATACGCCGTACGCACTATCACGCACTTGACTATGTCGCCGCGTTTGACGTCGGCGCCGGCCATCGCGCGCTTCACCGAACCGATGAACACGTCTCCTATGCTCGCGGTTCGGCGCGTGTTACCACCCCGCCGGGTCGAGCCACCCAGAACCCTGATGACTCCCACTTCCCGCGCGCCCGTATTGTCCGCAACGTCAAGACGAGTTTCCTGCTGAATCACCGTACTACCCTTTTTGTCCGCCGGGCCCCATCGGCAGCTCACTCCGTCGGAGCACACCGATCAGGCGCCATGCCTTCCGCCTGCTCAAACGTCGGCAGGGAACTATCTCCACGCGGTCTCCGACCTTCGCCTCGCCGGAGGGGTCGTGGACCATAAGCTTGGTCCGCCGACGCATATACTTACCGTATTTCGCGTGCCTGACGAGGTTGTCGATCCCGACCTTGATGGTCTTCTCGCCGCTGACCGACATCACCATACCGACCCGCGAACGCGCCAGCTTCTTTCCCGACTGCTGTTGTTGGGCTGCCTCTGCCATGGGCCTTATTTCCGCTTATCCGCGGCCCCTGCCGGCTCGAAGCCGTGGGCCCGCTCTTTCTGGACTGTAAGAATCCGAGCGATGTCCCTCCGGGCCTTGGTGACCATGGAGGGGTCCTCAAGCTTCTCGGTAACCGCCTGACTGCGAAGGTCGAACACGTGCCGTCGCAGGCGGTCCAGCTCCGCCTGAAGCTCCTCGTCGCTTAACTCGCGAATCTCTTCGATCTTCATCGTATCACTCTGGCATCAATGGCGGCGATGGACCAATCGGCAACGTACCGGCATCTTGTGCGCCACTCGCTGCATCGCCGCCTTCGCGGTCGGCTCGTCCACACCGCTGACTTCCAGCAAAACCGTACCCGGCTTGACCACGGCGACCCAGCCCTCCGGCTCGCCTTTACCCTTGCCCATCCGCACTTCCAGCGGCTGCTTGGTATAGGGCTTGTCCGGGAAAACGCGGATGTACACCCGGCCTTCGCGATGCAGAAAGTGCGTAGCCGCCACACGACCCGCCTCGAGCTGCTTGGCGGTTATCCAGCCGCCCTCGGTGGTCTGAAGCCCGTGCTCACCAAAGACCACGGTATTACCGCGGGTGGCGTTTCCACGGACCCTGCCCCGCTGGGCCTTGCGGTACTTAATCCTTTTTGGCATCAACGGCATGGCGACACCTGATCCGTATTACTGCGAAGATTCCGTGTTCTCACCGCCCTGGGCGCCTTCGCCCCGGGACTGGTCGGTAGAACCGCCGGACTGACCGGCGGAACTGTCCTGTCGGCTCGTGTCCGACTGGGACTTCTGCGGACCGGCCTGCGACGACTGTCCACCGCCCGACGCGCCACCCCGGCGGGGTGACCGTCCGGACTTGCCACCGCCCCGGCCCGGTCGCTCGCCGCGCCCGCCGCCTTCGCGACGACGCCGCGGGGGACGACCACCGGCCGATGCCTCCGGCTTGGGCGGTTCTTCGCCGAACCGTCCGCGATAGACCCACACTTTCACGCCGATTGAACCGTACGTGGTAATGCACGGCGAAAAACCGTAGTCCACATCAGCCGACAGCGTGTGCAGCGGGATACTGCCCAGCAGCACGGACTCACGCCGACCCATCTCCGCTCCGCCGAGCCGTCCGCCCAGGGCGATCTTCACGCCCTTGGCGCCGGCCTGCATGGCCGCCTCGGCACGCTGCTTCAGCGTCCGGCGGAAGCTGGCCCGCCGCTTGAGCTGCTCGGAGATACCCTCGGCTATAAGCTGGGCATCCAGGTCCGGCGATTTCACCTCAACGATATTTATGTTCACACGCCGGTTCGTCAGCGACTCCAGCGCGTCTTTGAGCTTGTCAACCTCGGAACCCTTCGGTCCGATGACCAACCCCGGCCGGGCCGTCTTTATGAAGACCTTCACCTCTTCGCGGGTGCGCTCTATCTCCACGGCACTGATGGCGGCGTAGGGCGGCTGGCGATTCAGCCGGTTGTCTATGAACCGGCGAACCTTCTCATCCTCGACCAAAAACTCGCCGAAGTTGCTGCCCGGGGCGAACCACCGGCTCTGCCAGCCGCGTGTAACACCCGTCCGAAATCCGATTGGCGATATCTTCTGACCCATGGTCGGCGACTACTCCTGCTCCTCGTCCACCACCACGGTAATGTGACTGGTGGGCTTACGGATCATGTGGGCACGTCCGCGGTCCTTCGGTCTGAACCGTCGCATCCGCGGACCCTCGTCCACGCGAGCTTCCTTGACGAAAAGTCGATCCACGTCGGCTTCCGCCTCGTCGGCGTTCGCGATGGCGCTGTTGAGAACCTTGCTCACCATCTCACCGGCGCGGTTATGAGTAAACCGCAGGACGTTCAGTGCGTCTTCCACGTCCCGCTGGCGGATCAGCTCCGCCACCAGCCGCGCCTTTTGCGGGCTGATACGAGCGAACCTGTGCTGTGAATGCCAGGGCATCTGTGTGTTTCCTTGCTTGGCTCTGCCGCGTTAGGTGACGGCCCTTCCGCGAGCGTGTCCGCGGAAAATGCGCGTCGGGCTGAACTCACCGAGCTTGTGACCCACCATATCCTCGGTCACGAAGACGCGGTTGAACGTTTTGCCGTTGTGCACCATGAACGTATGTCCGATGAACTCCGGCACCACGGTGCACGACCGCGCCCAGGTCTTGATGGGTTCCCTGCTGCCGGTCTGCTCGGCCCGCTGTACCTTGCGGAAGAGCTTCTCGTCAACGTAAGGACCTTTTTTCGAACTTCTCGCCATTTACGATTCCTTCCGTCGGCCTGGGCTATAGCGACAACTGCCCGTACCGTACGTTGCGTCTGCGCCTCAAAATCAATTTGTTGGACGGCTTCCGTCCCTTTCGGGTCTTGCCGCCCTTGGACAGTTTGCCTGTCGGCGAGACCGGGTGCCGTCCACCGCTTCGACGGCCTTCACCACCGCCCATCGGGTGGGCGACCGGGTTCATCGCCGAGCCGCGAACGTGCGGGCGACGTCCCAGGTAGCGTGTCCGGCCGGCTTTGCCCCAGCGGATGCTCGAATGCTCCTGGTTGCCGAGCTGCCCGATGGTTGCACGGCAGCGGACGCTCACCAGTCGCACCTCGCCGGAGGGCAGCGCTATGTGGGCGTATTTGCCCTCTTTAGCCGCCAGCCGGGCCGAAACCCCCGCCGTCCGGGCCATCTTTCCGCCGGCGCCGGGGACCAGTTCTATATTGTGTATCTGCAAGCCCGGAGGAATACGGTCCAGCGGCAGGCAGTTACCCCGCCGCGGCTCGGCGTTCGGACCGGAGTAAACCTTCTGGCCGACCTTCAGCCCGACCGGCGAGAGGATGTAGCGCCGCTCTCCGTCGCCGTACTCCACGAGCGAGATATTGCAGCTACGGTTCGGGTCATACTCGATGGTCTTGACCTCGGCGGGCTGATCATCCTTGTCCCGCAGGAAGTCGATTACACGGTATTTCCGCTTGGCGCCGCCGCCGCGATGACGACACGTAATCACGCCCCAGTGATTCCGTCCGCCTTTTCGCTTCAGCGCCCGGAGCAGAGACTTCTGCGGGCGCGTGACCGTCACGTCGCTGCGGATATTCACCGAGCTGTTTCGTCGTCCCGGCGATGTTCTCTTGTATTTCTTGATCGGCATGGCTGTCCGTCTCGAAAGCTAGAACAGGTCTATACGGTAGTCCGGGTGGAGTTCGACCACCGCTTTCTTCCAGTGTTTCGTTACGCTCTGGACGAAACGGTTGCGGCGCGGCTTGCCCCGCCGCAGGGACGTTCGCACGTCCTGGACCTTCACGTCGTATATCTTCTCGACCGCCTGCTTGATCTGGGCTTTGTTGGCCTCAGGATGCACCTCAAAGGCGTAGCAGTTCCGCGTACCGGCTTGATGCGTGCTCTTTTCGGTCACCAGCGGGCGGACGACGACTTCGTAGGTCTGGAGTTTCACGACGCCACCTCCTGCTGTTGACCAAGCAGGGCCTTAATCGCGTCAACGGTCATCAGCACCTTCTGCTTCGTCGCCACGCCGTAGGCGTTCAACTCCGCTGTGGTCGTCACGCTCAGTTGGGGAATGTTCCTGGCGCTGAGGTAAACGTTGCGGTCCCGCTCGCCCAATGCCAGCAGGCATGAGCGGCTTATCTCCAGGTTCCGCAGCACCGACGCCAGCTCCTTTGTCCGCGGCTGGGAAATGCTCAGTTCATCCACCAGCAGCAGGTTTCCCGCGAGGATCTTCGCCAGCATCGCGGAGTTCAGCGCCGCCTTACGCATGCTCCGGGGCATCTTCAGCCGACGACCACCGGACTGCTTGGAGAAGATCACGCCGCCACCACGGACCACGCCGGTGCGAATCTGTCCGCGACGCGCCATGCCCGTGCCCTTCTGGCGATAGAGCTTGCGCCTTGCGCCGCGAACTTCAGAACGACCCTTCGTCTCGGAGGTCTTCTGGTGGCTGTTGGCGTGGTACATGACCACGGCCTGTTTCAGCAGGTCGGGGTTGACGCAGGAGCCGAACGCGTCGTCTTCCAACTCCAGCGTGTCAACCTGCTCGCCCTTCGTGTTGTAAACGGGAACTTCCAACATATCCTCGTTCCGTCGTATCAGCGGACCCTGGCGGTTATGCTCTTGCGGACCATGACCACCTGGCCCTTGGCGCCCGGGACCGGACCCTTGATAAGCAACAGATTGTTTTCCTTGTCGATGCCGACGAGCTTGTGGTGACGGGTGGTCGTGCGGTCCACGCCCATGTGACCCGCCATCCGCTTGCCTTTCTTGATGTCGCCGCCGAGACCCGCATTGGACGCGTGACCGGCGATGGAGCCGGGACTGCGGTGCTTCTTTTCGGTACCGTGACTGGCCGACTGCCCGGAGAAACCGTGGCGCTTCATGACGCCGGCGAAGCCCTTGCCCTTGCTCGTGCCGATAACGTCCACATACTGCACGCCTTCCAACGCCTCGACGCCGTAAGTGGCGCCCACGGCGACATCCTCGCCGAGCGGCTCGGAAAGCCGTATCTCGCGCATATGCTTCTGAGGACGAGCTCCGGCACGTGCGGCATGGGCGATCTGCGGCTTGCGCGAGCGGTGGGGCTTGCAGTCCTCAAAGCCGATCTGCACCGCGTCGTAACCGTCGCTGTCGGTAGTCTTGAGCTGCATCACCGTGCACGGACCGGCCTGCACCACCGTAACCGGATGGAGCACGTCGTTCTCGTCGTAAACCTGCGTCATGCCGATTTTTTTGCCTAAGATACCCGGTAGCATTTTTCGCCCCGTCAGGCCTTGATTTTCACGAATACACCGGCCGGCACCACCAGGCGGTTCAACGCCTCAACCGTCCGGACGGTCGGCTCGTAGATGTCTATGATTCGCTTGTGCGTCCGCATCTCGAACTGCTCACGCGCCTTCTTGTCCACGTGGGGACTTCGCAGCACCGTGTATCGCTCGATTCGCGTCGGAAGCGGGATGGGTCCTCGCACCCTCGCGCCCGTACGCTCGGCATGGTCCACTATCTCTCTGGCCGAGCCGTCCAGAGCACGATGGTCGTATGATTCCATCCTGATGCGTATTTTGTCCTGCTCCATGGAGAAACTCTCCGGTCCTAAGCGGCTGCTGGAAGCCAACCCAAAGTGCAGAGTCCTATCAACATACGGAACACAGCTCTGTTGTCAATCGCCAGCATGAGTTTTTTAACGCAATTTTCTCCCGGGTCACACATACCGCAGGATTTTCTCCGTCACCTGGTCCGGCGCGGGGGCGTACCGCAGCGGCTCCATGGTGCTCGTCGCCCTGCCCTGACTGACCGACCGAAGCTGCGTCGAATAGCCGAACATCTCCGCCAGCGGCACCTCCGCCGTCAGCACACGCTGGTTGCCGCGATTTTCCATGTGCTTGATCTCCGCACGCCGGGCCTGCAAATCGGCCGTAATCGCGCCAAGGTAATCCTCCGGCGTCATCACCTGCAGCCGCATGATCGGCTCCAGGAACACCGGCGACGCCTTGGAAACCGCCTCGGAGAATGCCATCGAGCCGGCCTGCTGGAATGCCACCTCCGAACTGTCCACCGGGTGGTGCTTGCCGTCCAGCAGCGTCACTTTGATATTCAGCAGCGGATACCCCGCCAGGGGACCGGCGGTAGCGGCTGCCCTGGCGCCTTGCTCCACCGAGGGGATGAAATCGCGCGGAACCACTCCGCCTTTGGTCTTGTCCTCGAAAACGAACGGTTCGGCGTCCTCTTCGGGGGTAAACGGCTCCACCCGCAGCTCAACCACGCCGTACTGTCCCCTTCCGCCTGTCTGGCGGATGAAGCTGCCCCGCGCCTCGGCGGTAGTGCGGATGGTTTCCTTGTACGCGACGCTCGGGCGACCTACGCGGACCTCCAGACCCATATCTCTGACAAGGCGGTTGCGGATTACTTCCAGGTGCAGCTCGCCCATGCCGGATATCTGCGTCTGGCCGGTCTCGGAGTCGAAACGATACGAGAAACTCGGATCCTCTTTGCTCAGCGCCTTCATCGCCTCGACGAGCCGGTCCTTCTCGGCGTTGGTCCGCGGCTCGATGGACATCGTGATAACCGGCTCCGGCAGGTGCAGGCGCTCCAGGATAATCGGGTGCTTCTGGTCGCAGAGCGTATCGCCGGTGCTGCTTTCCTTGGGTCCCACCACGGCGACGATCTCACCGGCGGCGACCTCTTCGCGACGGATGCGCTCCTTGGCGTGCATCTCCCAGATGCGGGTGACGTTTTCTTTCTTGTCCTGTGTGCTGTTGAGCAGGCGGCTGCCGGCCTTGAGCGTTCCGCTGTAAACCCGGATAAAGTGAAGGTCGCCGTGCGAATCGGCAGTGACCTTGAAAAGCAGCGCCGCGAACGGTTCATCCGTGTCGGCGCGGCGGATCATGGTCTCGTCCTCATTGCCCGGGGCGTGACCCTGGACCGGTCGAACCTCCAGCGGACTAGGCAGGTAGTCCACCACCGCATCCAGCAACGGCCTGACGCCCATGTCCTGCAGCGCCGAACCGCACAGCACGGGTTGAATTTGGTTGGCCAACGTGCCTTTGCGCAGCGCCGAGACGATGTCCGCCTCGCTTATGTCCTCTTCGTGTACGTACTTCTCCATCAGTTTGTCGTCACACTCGGCGGCCTTTTCGATAAGCTCATGCCGCGCCACCTCGACCTGTTCGTGGTACTTTTCCGGAACGTCCTCAACTCGAAGGTCGGTGGCGATATCGGCCGGGTCGTAAAAGTAAGCCCGACGCCGGACAAGGTCTATCTGCCCGAGGAACTCGTCGCCGGCGCCCATCGGTATCTGCAGGGCGACCGGGTTGCCGTCAAGCCGCTCGCCGATTTCGCCAACCACGGTCTCGAAGTCGGCTCCGGCGCGGTCCATCTTGTTCACAAAGCACATCCGCGGTACGTGGTATCGGTCGGCCTGATGCCAGACCGTCTCGCTCTGAGCTTCCACGCCGCCGACGGCACAGAAAACAGCCACCGCGCCGTCCAGAACGCGCAGAGCACGCTCGACCTCCACCGTGAAGTCCACGTGGCCCGGCGTGTCGATGAGCGTCAGGGTATGCTTCCGCCAGTTCAGTGAGGTAGCGGCGGAGGTTATGGTAATTCCTCGCTCCTGCTCCTCGCTGAGATAGTCCATCACCGCAGTGCCGTCGTGCACCTCGCCGATCTTGTGCGTCCGACCGGCGAAATACAGAACGCGCTCGGTGACGGTGGTCTTACCGGCATCGATATGCGCCGCGATGCCGATGTTTCGAACTTTCTTCAGGTCCTTGGCCATGCTCTCATTACACGTTATGCGAAAATAATACGTCCCGGAGACGGGTCGATACGGATGTACCGATCCCGCCCGGAGACATATCAACTGTCGCGGGGAAATCTTCGCCCGTCCCGTCGGAACGGGCAACCGGCCTTGGCGTCGCCCGCTACGGACGACGATGGGCAGACCGGCCCGGTTGTCTTATCTCAGCAGGTCCGTCAGGACCCGCGGTGAGCCCCGGCCGGTGGAACAATTCAGACCAGGGTCGCCCGCTCTGCAAGGACTACCGAGTCCTGCCTCCCTCGGCGGGCGATTCAACCATTACCGCTTTTAAAAGACCAGGAGAGGTGCTGGTCGTCTCGACTTACTTCAGAGTTTACACTACCACGCGAAATGCGCAAAGGCCTTGTTCGCCTCGGCCATCCGGTGGATGTTCTCGCGCGTCTGCATTGCGGAACCCTCGCCCCGATACGCGGCCGCCAGTTCATCGGCCATTCTCTGTGCAATCGGCCGGCCGGAACCGGACCGCACCGCATCTCTGATCCAGCGGAACGCCAGCGACTGGCGCCGCTTGGCGGATACCTGCATGGGGACCTGGTAGCTGGCGCCTCCGACCCGCTTGGAGCGGACTTCGATCATCGGCTTGACGTTGTCAATCGCCTTTTCGAACACGTCGATCGGCTCGGCGTCGGGGACGCGCTTGGCGATGATGTCCAGCGCGTCGTAGACGACTCGCTCGGCAACGCTTTTCTTGCCGTCCCACATGAAGTAGTTGATGAACCTGCCCAGCAGCTTGCTACCGTAGCGAGCATCCGGCTGAAGCTGTTCATCCGCCTGGGTGAAACGTTTCCGTGCCATGGTCTGTTATTCCGGCTCGGTCCCTGGGGACCGACGAGGTCTCGCCCTTCGTTTTAACGGGGGCTCTTGGCTCCATACTTACTACGGCTCTGCTTACGGCCTTCCACACCGGCGGCGTCCAGCGTGCCGCGAACGACGTGGTACCGCACGCCGGGCAGGTCCCGCACCCGCCCGCCGCGGACCAGCACTATGCTGTGCTCCTGAAGGTTGTGGTCTATTCCCGGTATGTAGGCGGTTACTTCCTTGCCGTTACTGAGGCGAACGCGCGCCACCTTCCGCAGCGCGGAGTTCGGCTTCTTCGGCGTGACCGCCTTGACCTGAAGACACACGCCTCGCTTCTGCGGGCAACCCTCCAGGGCCACGTTCTTCTTTTTCTTCCGCTGCATCCGACGCGGATTACGAATCAGTTGGTTTACTGTCGGCATAAGCTTAATCCTCTGCGACAATCTATAAGCGCCTCGCTGGGAGACGCGCGGTCGATCGATACTACTTGTTGCCCATCAACGCCTGCTGGACGGCCTGGGTTATCTGCGCCTCGGTCAGTTCCTCTTCTTCGCCCTCGCCGCCGGGCAGTTCGGGCAGCTCGACCAGGCGCTTCACCGCCATGTCCAGATACGGCTTGAAGCTAGTACCGGCAGGTATCAGGTGACCGAGAATCACGTTCTCCTTCAGACCGCGAAGCTCGTCCACCTTTCCAGCCAGCGCCGCCTCGGTGAACACCTTGGTGCTCTCCTGGAAGCTTGCCGCCGAGAGGAAACTCTCCGACTGCAGCGACGCCTTGGTTATACCCAGCAGCAGTGTCTTCGCCGTAGCCGGTCGCGGACGGCGTGTCTTGGCCGGCTGACCACCACTGCTTTCGGTCTCGGCGTTGGCCTGCTCAAGCTTCTCGCGAGACAGGATATCACCCTCGGCAAAGCCGGTGTCGCCACCGTCAACGACCTTCAGCGATCTGCCGAGTCGCTCATTCTCCTCACGGAACGTGAATTTGTCAACAACATCTCCGGGAAGAAGATTCGTATCTCCCACGGACTCGACCTTAACCTTCCGCAGCATCTGCGAGAGGATAATCTCGATGTGCTTGTCGTTGACCTCCACACCCACGCTGCGATAGACGCTCTGGATTTCCTCCAGCAGGTATCTGTGGACCGCCTCCTCGCCGCGAATGGCGAGGATATCGTGCGGAACCAGCGGACCTTCGGTCAGCGGGTCGCCCGCCTCCACGTAGTCGCCGGTGTGCACCAGCAGGTGCCGGTCGTGCGGTACGTGGTGCTCGCGCTCCATGCCCGACTCGCTGCGGACGATGATGGTCATCTTGCCGCGGCGCTTCTCGGTCTGTAGCTCGACGCGACCGGAGATCTCGGCCATGGCGGCCGGCTCTTTCGGCTTGCGGGCCTCGAACAGTTCCGTAACGCGAGGCAGACCACCGGTGATATCCTGCGTACCGGATATCTCCCGCGGCTGACGGGCCAACAATTCGCCGGGTGCGACCTGCTGACCTTCCTCCACCTCGATGCGCGCCTTGGCGGGCAGGTAGTGGAAGTCCAGAACCTGTCCCGACTTGTCCTCAACGACGATCCGCGGGTGCTTCTCGCCCTTATGCTCGACGACCACGTAACGCGCCCGGCCGCCACGCTCGGACTCCACACGAACCGTCTCGCCTTCCTCGATGTCCTGGAAGCGGACGTACCCGCTCGCCTCGGCGAGGATAGGCACACGGTGCGGATCCCACATCACCAGTCGCTGACCGGGGCGGACCTTCTGGCCTTCGGCGACCAGCACCACCGCGCCATAGGGGACTTTGTATTTCTCAAGCTCGCGCTTCTTGTCGTCAACGATCACAACTTCGCCGTTCCGCTTCAAACTCACCCGTTGGGTGGTCTTTCCGGCCTGGACCTCCACGGCGTTAAGCTCGCGGTACTGCACCGTACCGGACATGCTCGCGGAGACCTCCGACTCCACCACCGCACGGGTAGCAACGCCGCCGGTGTGGAACGTCTGCATGGTAAGCTGCGTGCCCGGCTCGCCGATGGACTGTGCGCCGATGATGCCGACGGCCATGCCCTCCTCAACCACTCGACCGGTGGAAAGGTCCTGCCCGTAGCAGCGGGCGCAGACGCCCAGGGGGCTTTCGCAGGTCAACGGGCTGCGGACACGGATGGTCTCCATGCCCAGATCCTCGATCTGCCGCGCCGCGTCGTGCGTGATGACCTCGTTCTCGGCGACGATGGTCTGGTCGGTTATCGGGTTGACGATGTTCTCACGCGCCACCCGGCCGACGATAACGTCACGCAACGGCACATCGACTTCTTCGCCCTTGTAGATGGCGGACTTGCTGATGCCCTTGAGCGTGCCGCAGTCCTGCTCGTTGACAATCACGTTCTGCGCGACGTCCGCCAGCTTACGGGTCAGGTATCCCGAA
Source organism: Phycisphaerae bacterium (assembly GCA_046538345.1). Classification (GTDB taxonomy): domain Bacteria; phylum Planctomycetota; class Phycisphaerae; order SM23-33; family SM23-33; genus PUND01. The sequence goes on along the minus strand of JBKHJB010000013.1, from coordinate 2,207 downwards.
TCCGCCGTCTTCAGGGCGGTATCTGCCAGTCCCTTACGCGCGCCGTGCGTACTGGAGAAGTATTCCAGCACGGTCAGACCCTCGCGGAAGTTACTCTTAATCGGTGTCTCGATAATCTCCCCGGACGGCTTGGACATCAACCCTCGCATGCCGCAGAGCTGACGAATCTGGTCTATGTTACCGCGAGCGCCGGAATCACTCATCAGCCAGACCGGGTTCACGTAGTCCCGCTCGTCGCTGCGGATGTCAGTAGCCAACACCCCTCGCAGCGCCTTGGTAAGCTCCTCGCGGGCGTGAATCCACACGTCCACTATCTGGTTGTATCGCTCGCCCTCGGTGATGGCCTCGGCGTGATAGTCCGCCTCGATCTGGTCCACCATCTTCTGGGCCTTTTCCAGCATCTTGGCTTTGACCTCCGGGATGCGAAGGTCGCTGACGCCGAAGGAAATGCCCGCCAGCGTCGAATACCCGAAGCCCAGGTCCTTGATATTGTCCAGCAACTCCAGCGTGTCACCCCGGCCGAGCCGCTGATAGCAGTCGCTGATGACACGTCCGGCGCCCTTCTGACTGAGGGGGTAGTTGTAGAACGGCATGCCTTCGGGAAGAATATCGTTGAAGATAATCCGCCCGACGGTGGTTACCAGCTTGCCGTCCTCGACCTTGCGGAGACCTTCCTTCTCCACGGATTCCATGCCCTTGGGAACCCGCAGCAGGATTCTCGCATGCATCCCGATACGCCCGAATGCGTGGGCTCGCATCGCTTCCTGGTCGTCCGCAAAGAACGGGTACTCCGCCGAGTCCTCCTCCGGGCCGTAAGGCACTCGTCGCAGACCTTCGTCCACGTGCTCGGCGCCGCGACCGGAAGTGAGGTAGTAGATGCCCAGGACGATGTCCTGCGAGGGACTCATGATCGGCGCGCCGTTGGCCGGCGAGAAGATGTTGTTCGTCGCCAGTATCAGCGTGTGCGTCTCGGTCTGCGCCTCGATACTCAGCGGCAGGTGGACGGCCATCTGGTCCCCGTCGAAGTCCGCATTGAAACCCTTGCAGACCAGCGGGTGAACCTTGATGGCGTTACCCTCGACCAGCACCGGCTCGAACGCCTGGATACCCATCCGGTGCAGGGTCGGTGCACGGTTGAGCATAACGGGGTGCTGGTAGATGACCTCCTCCAGCACGTCCCATATTTCCTGCTCCTGTCGCTCAATCATCCGCTTGGCGGACTTGATGGTATCCGCCAGCCCGCGCTCCTTGAGCTTGCGGATAATGAACGGCTGGTACAGTTCCATGGCGATCTTCTTGGGCAGTCCGCACTGGTTGAGCTTAAGCTCCGGACCAACGACGATGACAGATCGGCCGGAGTAGTCCACGCGCTTGCCGAGCAGGTTCTCGCGGAACCGGCCCTGCTTGCCCTTTATCATGTCGGTCAGCGACTTGAGCGGTCTGTTGGCGGTGCCCTGCACGGGGCGCCGGCAGCGGCCGTTGTCCAGCAGCGCATCGACCGACTGCTGAAGCATGCGCTTCTCGTTGCGGATAATCACTTCCGGCGCGTTGAGGTCCATGAGCTTCTTGAGCCGGTTGTTGCGGTTGATTATCCGACGGTACAGGTCGTTGAGGTCGCTGGTGGCGAAGTTTCCACTCTCCAGCAGAACCAGGGGACGAAGGTCCGGCGGAATTACCGGGATCACGTCCATGACCATCCACTCCGGCCTGTTGCCCGAGGAGCGGATGTTCTCCACCAGCTTCAGCCGCTTGGTAAGATCCTTGGTCTTCTGCTTGCTGGAGGTTTTCTTCAGATCCTCACGGAGGGTCGTCGCCTCCTCGTCGAGGTTCATCTTCTCCAGGAGGTTGTAAACGGCCTCGGCGCCCATTTCGGCCTTGAATGCGCCGCGGTACTTCTCCTGGGCGGAGCGGTGTTCTTCTTCGCTGAGCACCTGCATGTACTTCAGCGGCGTCTCGCCGGGGTCGGTCACCACGTAGTCCTGGAACATGATGACCTTTTCCAGATCCGCGGTCTTCATGCCCAGCAGCGTTCCGAGCCGGCTCGGAAGCGCCTTGAAGAACCATATGTGCACAGTGGGCGCGGCGAGGTTGATGTGCCCCATCCGCTTGCGCCGCACGCGGGAGTGGGTCACCTTCACCCCGCAGCGGTCGCAGATGATGCCCTTGTGCTTGGTGCCCTTGTACTTGCCGCAGGCGCACTCCCAGTC
>JBKHJB010000152.1:0-5783 GCA_046538345.1 Phycisphaerae bacterium | reverse complement strand
GCCAATTTGCCTTGCTCGCAGGGGCAATCGCCCATAGAATACGCGTTCGCGCACGGAGAGCGCCCGCATGCACCATGTACGGGGCTCTTCTTTGCTTTCGGCCGGATGGTCCGGCCGGCCCGGCCGTCGGGGTGAACAGGCGGGCGCGGAACGAGCCCGAAACGGTCGGGGTCGCCCGCGAAGGCAACCATAACCATCCGCAGGACACACATGGTAGATCACAATCTGATTCAGTCTCTGGGCGTATCCGACGAAGAGGTCGAGCAGCAGCTAACGGCCGCCGCAGGCAGCGACAATCTCGATGACGTACTCGGCGATCTGGTGGACGAGAACGTGGCGGCCACGCCCGGGACGATTCTCAAAGGTCACGTCGTCAACGTCATCGGCGACGATGTCATCGTCGAGGTGGGGTTGAAGTCCGAGGGTTCCGTACCGCTCGACGAGTTCGACAATCCCGACTCGGTCAAGCCCGGCATGGAAGTGGAGGTCTTTCTCGAGGCGGTCGAGTCCGAGAGCGGACTGATCGAGCTTTCGAAGATAAAGGCCGACCGCATTCGCGGCTGGGAGCACATCCTCGAGACGAAGAATGAAGGCGACACGGTAACCGGAACAGTCAGCCGTAAGATCAAGGGCGGACTGCTCGTGGACATCTCCGTTCCGGCGTTCCTGCCGGCGTCGCAGGTGGATATCCGCCGTCCGGGCGACATCGCCGAGTACATCGGCAAGGAGATAGAGGCGAAGATCCTCAAGATCGACGAAAGCCGCCGCAATATTGTAATCTCCCGGCGCAAGCTCATCGAGGAGCGCCGCCAGGAGGCGAAGGAAAAACTGCTTGCGGAAATCCAGGAAGGCGAGCTGCGCAAGGGCGTTGTCAAGAACATCGCGGACTTCGGCGCGTTCGTGGACCTTGGCGGAATCGACGGACTGCTGCATATCACCGACATGAGCTGGGGACGCATCGGTCATCCCTCGGAGGTCGTGAACATCGATCAGGAGATCGAGGTCATGGTCCTGCGGGTGGACAAAGAGAAGGAAAAGATCGCCCTGGGGCTGAAGCAGAAGACCCCCTCGCCGTGGGACGAAGTCGAGCAGAAGTACCCCGTCGGGACCAAGATCACCGGCGAGGTCGTCAACATCGTGCCCTACGGCGTGTTCGTGAAGCTCGAAGAAGGCCTGGAGGGACTGGTCCATATCTCCGAGATGAGCTGGACCAAGCGCATAAATCACCCTTCCGAGATGGTCAACCCCGGCGATCAGGTCGAGGTCGTCGTGCTCGACATCGACAAAGAGAAAAACGAGATATCACTCGGCATGAAGCAGGCCGAGAAAAACCCCTGGACGCTCGTCAAAGAGAAATACCCGCCGGGAACCGTCATTACCGGAACCGTGCGGAACATGACCAACTTCGGCGCGTTCGTGGAAATAGAAGAGGGTATCGACGGGTTGCTGCACGTCTCGGACTTGTCCTGGACCCGCAAGATCGGGCATCCTTCGGAGGTGCTCCAGAAGGGTCAGGAGGTCCAGTGCGTGGTCCTGGCCGTGGACGAAGACAAGCAGCGCGTCGCCCTGGGTCTCAAGCAGCTTACCGAAGACCCCTGGCTGCGGCAGATCCCCGATCATTACCTGCCCGGGCAGATCGTCCGCGGAAAGGTCACCAAGATTACGAACTTCGGCGTGTTCGTTGAGTTGGAGCCGGAGCTGGAAGGTCTGCTGCACGTTTCAGAGCTGGCCGAGCACAAGGTGGAAAACCCCAAGGACGTGGTCAACCCCGGCGACGAGCTGGAGGTCAAGATCCTGCGGGTGGACGCCGAGGAGCGGAAGATCGGCCTGAGCTTGAAGCGGGCACAGTGGGCCGCCGAGGACGCCGAAACCGACACCGGCCCCGAGGGCGAAGCACCCGGACCCCGACGCGGCGGACTCGCCAGCGAAGGCGGGACCCTCGCCGACCTCGGGGATCACATCATATCGGCCGTCCGTGACGGCTCCGACCAGCAGAGCGGCGGCGAAGCCCAGCAGCAGCCGGCCGAGAGCGAGCAAGGCGGCGCCGAGCAGACCGAGAGCGAGCAGGAACAGCCCGCCGAGGATGATGAGTCCGCCGAAGGCAACGAACCCGTCGAAAGCAGCGAATCGGCTGAAAGTCAGGACGACGAGCAGAAAAGCGAGTAAGCACGGCGGACAATTTCAGAGAACGCACACCGGCCGCCCCGGCAAACACAACGGGCGGCCGGTTCTTTTTGCGGCCCGGGGCAAGGCGGTCGGACGGGCGCGAACACGTTTAATCCCGCGGCGGTATCAAGCCGATAGAATGATAGCGATGGAAAGGGGCGCCGAAGTGACAACGACTATGGAAGTACAAAACGCGGTTCATCGGCCCGAGCCACCCACCAGAGAGCGGATCGAACAGGCGCGCCGTCAGCAGTGGCGGACCATTCAGGAATTGCGCAAGCGCATCCTCGACTGTCTCGATTCGCCGTGCCAAAGCTGAGGTCCCGCCGAGCGGAGCGGGCGCGGGCTTTGACCCCCGCGCCGTCGCTATGTGGCACCGGCCGGCTGAGGCGTGCCGGCGTCCGCCTTGCTCCGCAGAAGCGCCAGGAACTGTTTCTCCGCCGGGCCGGGGTTCTTACCACGTCTGCGAAGAATTGCCACCGGCCGAACCCACTTCTCCCTGTCGGGAAACTGTGCGTAGCATAGCTCGCCGTGACGGACTTCCCTCCCGACGTTGTCCTTCGGAAGTATGCTCACGCCGGCATCGACCTCTATAGCCCGCTTGAGAAGCTCGATATTGTCGAACTCCATCTCCACGTTGACGTTGACCTTTTCGCCCTTCAGCAGCTTGTCGATGTAGCGCCGCGTGGGAATGTTGCCCTCGAAGGCCACGAACGTCTCCCCGTTCAGCTCTTCGGGCTTGATGCGTTTGCGCGACGCCAGCCGATGCCGCGGCGAGCAGACCATAACCATCTCCTCCGCCGCCAGCGGGACGACCTCTATCGAGCGGTGCTTCTCCGGGCACGCCACCACGCCCAGGTCCATCTCGCCGCTGACGACCGAGGCGTATATGCGGTTCCACTGCGTGTATTCCACGTGCAGGTTCACCTCGTGGTGCATCTGGAGGAACTTCCGCACGTACGGCTCGAGCAAATAGAAGCCCACCGAATAGATGGTCCCCACCCGCAGCACGCCGCGGATGGCGTCGGCCGCCGAACGGACCTCGCCGAGTAGCTGCTCATAGCGACGCAGCATATCCTTGGAGCCCTTGTACAGGGCCTTGCCCGCCTCGGTGGGCGCCACAAAGCCCCCGCCTCGGCTGATAAGCTGCACCGAAAGGTCGCGCTCAAGCTTCGCCAGTTGCTGCGAAACCGCCGACTGCGATATATAGTTGGCCTCGGCGGCCTTGGAGAAGCTGCCCGTATCCACCAGATCACAGAATGTCTTCATCACGTCCAGATTCATGGCCCCTTCCTCGTTTAAAATCAAGCCAGCTAATCGCCCGCCCCATTTGTTCAGCGTATCTTATAGCCATCAACAGAAAGCTTCAACCCCGATCCGACAGAACGCGCCGGCGCATCAGCCGAAGATTATATTCTGCAAGCTCTTAGCTCGCCAAACCGCCCCTAGAAAGACACGGAGAAGTCCCTGTATTTGCCGGTCGGCTCGGCCGTTTGCTCGTCACGGCGGCGGATGTACCGACCCATGCGGCGGGTCAGATCCTCGAGGAAACGGTCTATCTCTTCGGTCTCGCCCTCTGCGACCACTTCAACCCGGCCGTCGGGGAGGTTACGGACCGTGCCGGTCACGTCGTAGCCCCCGGCGACCCGCACGGTGGTAAAGCGAAACCCCACACCCTGGACTGTGCCTGAAAAGTACACTATCCGCTGCTGATGAGCCATTACTGTGTCGAACCTCCCGTGCGTTGCTTGCTCGCAAGTATTGTGCTAACCGGTACTGGAAAGTATTCTACGGCCCGCCTCCACGAAGGACAAAACCCAACCATGAGCGTCGGAAAAGTCATCATCCCTACCGCGGGCAAGGGCACACGGCTGCGGCCGTGGACGTATGCCTGCCCCAAGGCGATGCTGCCGCTGGTGGATACGCAAGGCCGAATCCGCCCGGTCCTGCACAGGATACTCACCGAGGCGGCTGTTGCGGGCATAGCCCAGGCCTTGTTGGTGGTCTCGCCCGAGCAGCGCGAGCTTTTCGAGCGTTATCTGACATCCGTTCGCCAAAGCGCCGCCGACGGCCTGCCGGACCGCGTGGAGATGATAGTCCAGCCCCAGCCAATGGGCTTCGGCGAGGCGGTCCTGCGTGCGGCGGACTGGTCGGCGCCGGATGCGGCGGTCGCGGTTATGCTGGGCGACCACGTATATACACACGGACCCGCGGCGCCGTGTCTGGCACAGCTCGTGGAGGCGTACGCACGCTGCGGCGGTGCGGCGATGGTAGCCATGCAGGCGGTCGGCACCGAGGACTTGTCGCGCGTGGGCGTAGCCCGTGGCAAACCCCAGCCGGACAGAGGTCGGAACGTGTACCTCTGCGAGGATATTGTCGAGAAACCGTCCGAGCAGACCGCCCGCGAGCGTCTGATAACGCCGGGCATCGGTGAGGACCGCTTTCTGGCTCATGCGGGGCTTTACGTGTTTTCGCGCGAAATTTTCGACGTGCTGGCCAATGCGGCCGATTCGCACGGCGCGGGTGAAATCGAGCTTAGCGACGCCCAGACGGAGCTGCTCCGCCGGCATCCGGAGGACTATCGGCTGCTGCTGCTGGACGGAACAGGGCACGACACAGGCACACCGGAGCAGTACGCCGAGACTTTCAAGGCCTTTGGGTCGGCGGGAAGCCACTGAAACTCTCGGAGGATATTGCCGAAAGAGCTCGCGTAGCTTATCCTGTCGGTCTTCCATGCGGGAGTCTGGTATGAAAGTGTGGCTGAACGGAAAACTGGTGGACCGCGAGGACGCGAAGATCAGCGTCTTCGACCATGGACTTCTCTACGGCGACGGCGTCTTCGAGGGCGTCCGTATATACGGCGGTCGGATATTCCAGGCCCAAGCGCACGTTGACCGTATCTTCGAGTCGGCGCGGCGGATCCGGCTGGAGATACCGTACAGCAGGCAGCAGATTATCGACGCCATGTACGCCGCCTGCGAGGCCAACGACGTCACCGACGGATACATCCGTCCGGTGGTGACGCGCGGGCCCGGCACGTTGGGGCTGAACCCGTTCAAGTGCAACAACCCCGTGGTGTGCGTCATCGCCGACGACATCACGCTCTACCCGCGAGAGATGTACGAGAACGGTCTGGCCGTCATCATCGCAAAGACCATACGCACGCCCGCGCGGGCGGCCGACCCGGCCGTTAAGAGCTTGAACTATCTCAACAACATTTACGCCAAGATAGAAGCCATCGACGCCGGCGTGATGGAAGCCATCATGCTGAACGTCGATGGACACGTCGCCGAAGCCACCGGCGACAACATATACATAGTGGATAGCGGCAACGTGGTGACCCCGCCGCCGGAGGCGGGCATATTACTGGGCATCACACGCGCCGTGGTCAAGCGCATGTGCGAGAACAACGGTGTGGATTTCATCGAGCGAAACTTGAAGCCCGAAGAACTGTACGACGCCGAGGAATGCTTCCTTACCGGAACCGCCGCCGAGGTGATCCCGGTTACGAAGATCGACCAGACCACCATCGGCGACGGCACACCGGGACCCGTTACAAAAAAGCTGCTCGGCGCCTTCCACGAGTTCATCCGCTCCGGCGAGGAACTTTAGACCGT
>JBKHJB010000151.1:0-5798 GCA_046538345.1 Phycisphaerae bacterium | reverse complement strand
GGGATAGTAGCGGGAGAGGTGGCTGAGTGGCTGAAAGCGACGGTTTGCTAAACCGTTGTACCGGGTCAAACCGGTACCGCGGGTTCGAATCCCGCCCTCTCCGTGCGGAACCAAAAGCCCGGGCCTTCAGGGTCCGGGTTTTTTGTTTGGCCCGCAGGGCCGGATGAGAACCCGCCGTGGCTGCGCAGCAGACACCCCGCGGGTTCGACGCACAAGCGCAGCGCAGTGCGCCCGCAAGCGAAGCGCAGCGGAATCCCGCCCTCTCCATTCATAAGCGCCGCAGTCGCCATCGACTAGCCGCGAGCGGCAGCGAGCCGAACCCCACCAGCGTAAGAGAACGACAGAAGCCCGAACGCCGAGGCGCCCGGGCTTCCGATATGGTCCGCAATTGTGCCGCCCCTTACTCCGTCGGGTCGTAGGGGCGATACACGGGCATCTCGCCGGTGAAGTCTATCTCGAATCCATCCCGGCCGTCGTTGACGCGGAGCACGCTGCCTTTCTGCTGTACGTACGGTCCGTCGTAAACGGCCCAGTCTCCGTATGTCACCTCTTCGCCGTTTATGGTTACATGCGGCGTGCGGTTGCCGTGGCTGTCGTCGTCCTCGGCGGGGTTGAAACGCACGCTCAGTGTTTCACCGTCGTCGTTGACAGTGACGGCCTGGTCGTCGGCGAAGCGCGATGTATCCACGCGCAACTGCTTCAGCCGCGCTGTCGCGTCGGACTCGCCCGGTACGTCGGAGTCCAGCACGCGGACGACGAAGCCGGTGTTGCGTCCGGGTATGCGCAGTGCTTCGACGTCGTCGCCCAGCTCGGCCGGCTCGGCGTCCCCGCCAAGCGGAAAGACGGCCACGGTGGTCTTGCCGACGTTAAAGAGCCACCAGTCGCCTTCGCGGTTCGGCTCCACGCCGTCGGGGTAGCGGAAGAAGCTGTAATGCGCGTCGGTGTCCTCTTCAGGGGCGCAGGCGATGTGCACAGCCACCGGCCCCGACGCCGCGTACTGGCTGTAGCGACCGTTGCCGTCGGCGAAGCCGATGCCGGTCTTTTTCCCGCGGTGGTCGGATTTTCTGGCATTGGCGCCGCTGAACACCACGCCTCCGTCCTCCCCGACTGCGACTACCTGGAACCTGGTTATCTGCGAGCCGTGGCCGTTCCAGAGCGTTCCCATCGTCGCGTTGGGCGAAACGTACAAGGTCTCGTGCATGTTGCTCGGCTTGGGGTCGCCACGCGTGCCCCAGTAGCTGGGCTTGGAGTTCCGCGACTCGAACGGCAGCTCGGGCAGATTCTTGCGGGCGATGTTGTTAATCACCCGGTTTGGCCGCCAGCTACTGGTAATGGCGTGCACGGTGTACCGCCAGCCGCGGGTATCGGCCGGTGTGATATCGGCATTGGAGTCCCACCAGATAAAGCCCGTCTGGTCGGCGATGCTCTTGTGCGCGCGGGAGGGGTAACCACGCTGGTTCGGTGCGGTAAACACGCCGTCGCGATATTTAAGGGCGTAAGCGGTGGCGAACCAGTCCAGCCCGGCTTTGGCGAGCAGCCGTGCCTCTTCGTCGTCGGAGAAGTCGTAGATGTTCATCAGCCCGTTCATGGTGAACATGACGTAGGTGCTGGAGTCCCACTCACCGTTACCGGCCTTGTAGATGCCGCTGATGTAGTTGTGCAGATGGTTCTTGGCCTTGGAAAGCGTGGCGTCTTTGGGCTGATGCGAAAGTCCGCGATCGGTGTACCAGGGTAGTACGTTGGCGGTGGTCATCCACATCGTGACGTGGTTCTCCGTACCGCCGGGGCTGAGATAGGACCCGTAGCGAAAAGCGCGGTCGGCGAGCTTTTCGCGCGTCTCGTCGGTGAGTATCTCGTCGCCGAAAATCGGCAGGAATCTTGCCCAGTTGACGGCCGCGAAGTGGTAATGCTCGCGGTGGGAGCGGTCGTCGTTGTAGAGCTTGCGGACGTCGGGGTCTTGTTGTCCGATGAGCAGCTTGGCCATGGCGTGTCCGGGCATGTACTTGCCGGGATCGCCGCCGGTGAAGTACCCGCGCCGCCAGGTCATGAGGTCGTTGTCGGCGACGCCTTCCAGCACGGTGCGGGCCCGGGACCGGAAGCCGTCGGCGTCGGGATAGCTGCTCGGGTCGGCAGCCGGGGCATCATCGGCCGCCGGGTGGTCGGCATCCTCCGGCGTGGGTATGTCCCACGGGCCGTTCCACTGGGCGGATGCGGCAGGGGCCGTCAGAGCAACAAACAAGAGTAATATCGTCGGTCGGTGCATTCTCCAAACCTTTCTTGAACAGGTGTTTCTTTGGAAAGCTACTGCGGGTATCGCCCGTGTGGCTTCACGAGGGCTCTTCCGGTGGAATATTAACACCGCCGGGTGGCTGTGGTTCCGCCCGGGTCGGACCGACAGCGGGCTCGGAGGTTTGCCGGAAGGGCGGTTGCGTGGCTGCCAAAAATGGTCGCCTCCAAGGGTTTGTCGGACAAAACGGCACCCGCGCGCCTATCATATGTGTCGTAAGCCGTGATGTATCCGTTGGTTGCTATTTTGCGGCATGCGTTTTGCGCGCAAACCCTAAAGGTCGAACACGAAAGGAGCGTGTCGTATGAGTCGAATACGAGGCCAAAGCTGGTTGGACCCGTTCAGCGGGTTCCGACATCTCCAGCAAGAGCTGGAGCGCTGGATGGGTCTGGGGCGCGGTCTGCTGGGCGAAGCGAGGCGCGTAGGCGGTACCGGCTACCCGGCCGTGAACGTCTATGACGGGCAGGACGACGTTGTGGTCCAGTGCGAGGTCCCGGGAGTCGCCAGAGACGAGCTGGACATCTCGCTGACTGGAGACACCCTGACGGTTAGCGGCGTCCGCAAGCCGCCGGCGGAGGTTTCCGAAGACGAGGGCGAGCAGGTCCGCTTCGACATCCGGGAGCGCGGTATGGGCGAGTTCAATCGCACCATTGTCCTGCCGGACAGCGTCAGTGCGGAGAATGTCCAGGCGGAGCTGAACGCCGGCATCCTGACCATCCGTCTGCCCAAGACCGAATCGGCCAAGGTACACAAGGTCCCCGTCAAGTGAGCAGCAGTAGAGGAGATATGCCATGGCAGAAGAGCAGAAGATAGACGTGGAGCGCAAACCAGCGGCCGCCCAAGCGGCTGAAGCGGACGAAGAGGTCATCGCGCCTTTGGTGGACGTCTGGATGAACGCAGAGGGCACGGTAACACTGGCCGCCGACGTATCCGGCGCGAGTCCCGAGAGCGTCGATGTGCGAGTTGATCGCGGCGTGCTGACCATAGAAGCCGAAGGTAAGGTCGAGCATCCGGGCGGCGACTACTCGGCGCTGTACACCGGCTTCGGGGGTGGTCGGTACTACCGCGCGTTCGCACTGAGCGACGAGGTGGACCGCGACGCCATTGAGGCGTCACTGTCGGACGGTGTCCTGACGGTCCGTATGCCGCGAGCCAAGGCCGCCGAGACCAAAAAGATCCCGATCAAGGAGGGATAGGGCATCGGCGCCATCCGTGGGATGTCGCTACCGACGAGGCGGCGAGGTCCTTCGTCGCCGGGGAAGTTGACTTTGCAGCTGCGGCGGTGCTAGCATTCCCTGCGGTTGACGGGATTGTTTTTCGCACCGTGCTTACATAAGGAGCCGCTGATGTCCGAAGTTCTGGAGCTGACGAACGATAATTTCGACGAGATGGTCATCAATTCCGGCAAGCCCGCCCTGGTGGACTTCTGGGCCGAGTGGTGCATGCCCTGCAAAATGGTTGCCCCGACCATCAAGGAGCTTGCCGGCGAATACGGCGACGAAGTGGTCATAGGGAGTGTCGATACCGACAACAACCGCGAGATTGCCATGCGGTACGGCATCAGCGCCATCCCCACGCTGATTCTGTTCAAGGACGGCGAAATGGCAAAGAAGCTCGTCGGCGTTCAGCAGAAAAACGTGCTGAAGGACGCCATCAACGAGCTTCTGGACTGACCGGGCGCCCGCGATGCGCAGTATGACACGAGACGAGGTCCGGCGGGTTGACCGCTACGTCATTGAAACGCTCGGTGTTCCCGGCGTGGTGCTGATGGAGAACGCCGGGCGCCACGTGGCCGACGCCGCGTGCGAAATGCTGGGCGAGCCCGTAGAAGCGTCCGTCGCGGTGGTCGCCGGCGGCGGCAATAACGCCGGCGACGGATTCGTGGTTGCGCGTCAACTGAATCTGCGTGGAGTAAAGGCCGTCACGTTCCTGGTCGCTGAGCGGGAGAAGATCAAAGGGGACGCCGCGACCAACCTGAAAATCATCGAAAACCTCGGACACGATATATGCGACGTAGTAGCCGAAGACCTGCCCGAGCTTGCGGAGCAATTGGCGGGGTTCGACCTTCTCGTGGATGCCGTCGGGGGTACGGGCATAGCCGGCGGGCTGCGGGGGCCGATCGCCTCGGCCGTGGAGCAGATAAACCAATCCGCCCGCCCCGTGCTGGCTATCGACATACCGACGGGCTTGGATTGCGATGCCGGCAAAGCGGAAGGGGCCTGCGTCAAAGCCGCCCGGACCGTAACGTTCGTGGCCCGCAAGGCGGGTTTCGACACCCCCGGAGCCGAGCAGCATACGGGGGAGGTTGTGGTGGTGGATATCGGGATACCCGCCGGGAAGGTCGCGCGACTCGCCGGTGTTTTGGATTGACGTCCAAAGGGTAACGGGCGAACGAACCGGGAAAATCCCTTCTCAAACCTCGGCGCGGTCCATATAATTCACGGCTCGATTTTTGGACCGCCCCACTTGTATCAACGCAAAAGGAGAAAATATGCCACTGGTACCTATGCGAGTGCTTCTGGACCACGCCGCTGAGAACGACTACGGACTGGCCGCGTTCAACGTCAACAACATGGAGCAGATTCAGGCGATAATGATGGCCGCCGAGGAGACCGAGTCGCCGGTCATTGTTCAGGCCTCCCGCGGCGCGCGGAAGTACACCAACGACACGTACCTGCGGCACCTGATGCTGGCGGCCGTTGAGCTTTATCCGAAGATCCCCATCGCGATGCACCAGGATCACGGAAACAGCCCGGAGACGTGCTTCAGCGCCATCGAGCAGGGTTTCACCAGCGTGATGATGGACGGTTCGCTGGACGCGGACGGCAAGACGCCGTCGAGCTACGAATACAACGTCGATGTCACCAGGAAGGTCGTTGAGAAGGCCCATTCGCTCGGCGTTACCGTTGAAGGCGAGCTGGGCACGCTCGGCGGCATCGAAGACGGCCACGGCGCCGGGCTCAGCGAGGAAGAGGCCCAGGAGCATCTCACCGATCCCGACCAGGCCGCGAAGTTCTGCGAGGATACCAACGTGGACGCCCTGGCCGTGGCGATCGGAACCAGTCACGGCGCCTACAAGTTCAAGAAGAAGCCCACCGGCGACGTGCTGGTGATGAGCGTCATCGAGGAAATCCACAAGCGCCTGCCCAACACCCACCTGGTGATGCACGGTTCGTCCTCCGTGCCGCAGGAGCTTCAGGACGTCATCAACGCCCACGGCGGCGAGATTCCTCAGACCTACGGCGTTCCCGTCGAGGAGATCAAGCGCGGCATCGAACACGGCGTGCGGAAGGTCAACATCGACACGGACAACCGCCTGGCTATGACGGCCGCCATCCGGGAAGTCTTCGACGAAGACCCGGGACAGTACGACCCGCGAAAGTATCTCGGTCCGGCCCGTGAGCGGATGAAGCAAATCTGCCTGCACCGGATGGAGTACTTCGGTCAGGCCGGTAACGCCGCCAAGGTGCCCGCCAAGACGTGCAAGGAGATGATCGACTTCTACAAGTAG
>JBKHJB010000150.1:0-5809 GCA_046538345.1 Phycisphaerae bacterium | reverse complement strand
TTTCCAGACGTTGACACCATTTGAGTTCAGCTTATATTGGTGCTCCTTCAAATCACCGACCAGGAAGCGAGAGGTTTTCCGTGCGAATACTGTATTTCGACATCGACACACTCCGCCCCGACCATCTCGGTTGCTACGGCTACCATCGCGATACGTCTGCGAATATCGACGCCATCGCCGCCGAGGGCGTCCGCTTCGACGAATGCCACGTCTCCGACGCGCCCTGCCTGCCCAGCCGGGCAAGCATGTTTACCGGCATGTTCGGCATCCACAACGGCATCGTCGGGCACGGCGGCTCAGCCGCCGATATCCGCCCGGTCGGCATGGAACGGTCATTTTCCACGAAATGGCAGAGACCCGGGCTTATCCGGCAGCTTCGCGAGGCGGGTCTGTATCCGGTAAGCTTCAGCCCGTTCGCGGAGCGCCACTCGGCGTGGTGGTTCCACGAGGGCTGGCGGGAGTTCCACAACACCGGCAAGAGCGGCGGCGAGCGGGCCGACGAGGTCGTCCCCGCAGCCATAGACTGGCTCAAACGTCACGGCGCCGAGGATGACTGGTTCTGTCACATCAACATCTGGGATCCCCACACGCCCTACCGCGCTCCGGACGATTTCGGCAACCCGTTTGCGGACGAGCCGCTCGAGGGCTGGTACACCGAGGAGCTTCTACGGCGCCAGTGGGACGACTTCGGACCCGGCACGCCGCAAGAGCCGGCCGGCGATATGGGCAGGGAAAGCTCCCATTCCCGCCAGCCCAGCCGCATCGAGTCCATGAAAGACTACAAGCGTTGGGTGGACGGCTACGACTGCGGCATCCGCTACGCCGACGAATGGTTCGGCAAGGTCCTGCGGACGCTGGGATCTCTCGGCGTGCTGGAGGAGACGGTAATCGTAATCACCTCCGACCACGGCGAGCAGATGGGTGAGCTGAACGTCATAGGCGACCACGCCACGGCCGACCGGGCCACCTGCCGCGTGCCGATGATCGTGCGGTTCCCCGGGCTTACCGGCGGACGGGCCGACAACGCCCTGCACTATCAGAACGATATCGGCGCTACACTCGTTGAGCTTGCCGGCGGCGAGGTGCCTGCCCATTGGGACGGGCGTAGCTTCGCCGAGACGTTCCGTCGCGGCGAATCAGCCGGAAGGAACGCGGTGGTCTGCGGACAGTGCTGCTGGAGCTGCCAGCGGTCTGTGCGATGGGGCGACTGGCTGTTTATCCGCACGTATCACACCGGTCTGAAACACTACCCAGCGAGGATGCTGTTCAACGTCGCCGACGACCCGCATGAGTTGAACGATCTTTCCGACCAGCGACCCGATTTGACCGACCACGGTCAGTCGCTGCTGGAAAGCTGGACCGCCGAGATGATGACCACCAGCACGTCCGCCGTTGACCCGATGTGGCTGGTGATGCGCGAAGGAGGTCCGTTCCACACTAAAGGCGAGCAGACCGAGAAGTACATCGAGCGATTGCGCAATACAGGCCGGAAGCAACACGCGGATTTCCTGACAGAATATCCCACCGGTTTGACGCAATCGTCTGTAAACTAATGGAGACTTCAGAATACCAGCCGACGGAACACTCGGGAGATTCCGGAAAGGCGGTTCCACTGTATCTTCAGGGGAAAGCTCCGCCGGCAGGAGGAAGCACATGCGGATAGGCGTATGCACCAAGCCGGGCGACCTGCCGAAAAAGGTCGACGGGCTGGACTACATCGAAACCACAGTGGGGCATTTTCTCTGTCCGCTGGAAGGCGAGGACGTATTCGACCAACGCCGTCGTGAGGCGGATTCCGCCCCTTATCGGGTTGTAGCGGCCAATTGCCTGATCCCCGGCAATATGAAGACCACCGGCGAGGACGTGGATACGGGCAAGCTGGATGAATACATCACGACCGTTATGCGGCGCGCTCAGATGGCCGGAACGGAGACGCTGGTCTTCGGCTCCGGAGGCAGCCGGAAAGTACCCGACGGCTTCCCGGCCGGCGAGGCAATGGAGCAACTGACCGACCATCTCCGCAGGTGGGCGCCGATGGCGCAGGACTGTGATGTGACGCTGGTTGTCGAGCCGCTGAATACGGGCGAATGTAACATCATCAACAGCGTTCGCGCCGGCGCCGAGCTTGTCCGATGCGTGGACCATCCGCACATACGTCTGCTGGCGGACACGTATCACATGGCCCTGGAGCGCGAAACGGCGCTGAATATACGCGAGGCCGGGGAATTTATCGTCCACGCGCACTGCGCCGACTCGCAGGGTCGGGTGCCGCTGGGTATCGGCAAGGAAGACCACGGGGCGTACTTCAAGGCGCTCAAGACCGTCGGCTATGACGGGGGTGTCTCCATCGAGGCCAAGTGGACCAACTTCGCCAGGCAGCTACCCAAGGCGGTTCGTTGCCTCCGCGAGCAGATTGATTCGGCCTGAGCCAGTCGGCTTGACCGCCGCGCCGACCCGCGCTAGTATGCACCAGTCATGCCCGAGCAAACCGCAAAGCGCGGGGTGTTTCTCGCGGAGGTGGCGTCCAATGAGCCGCTCTGCCGCGAGCACTATGCGCTTCGGCTGCCGGTGGAGGGCTTTGCCGCTACCATTCCCGGTCAATTCGTGCAGATTCAGTGCCGCCGGCCTGTCCAACCGGAGAGCTACCGCGTGGTGGACTGGCCCGAAGGACGTCCGCCGGAGCTGAGCCAGTCGGAACTCACTCACGCCCAGCCGCTTTTGCGTCGGCCTTTCAGCTTGGCCGGCCGGCGTCAGAACGGACCGACGGCGGAGCTGGAAATCATCTATCGCGCCATCGGCAAGGGCACCAGTTGGATGGCTAAGGTCGCCCAGGGCGAGCAGCTCAGCGTGCTCGGTCCGCTGGGCAACGGCTTCGGTGTCAGCGATACGAAATCCACAGCCGTGCTGGTAGGCGGCGGCGTGGGCGTTCCGCCCCTGCTCTACCAGGCCCAAGCGCTGGCGTCCACGGGTAAGCGAACGTTCGCGTTCATCGGAGCGGGTACCGCCGATCTGCTGCCGCTAAAAACAGTCGGAAACGTGCCAAGCGGGCCGGAGCCGACCGGCTGCGTAAAACGACTGGCCGAGATCGGTGTGCAATCGGTCGTCGCCACCGATGACGCCTCCCTGGGCTTCGGCGGCTTCGTGGGCGAGGCGTTTGCCCAGTGGCTGGACAGTGCGGGCACTCCAGCGGAGGACACGGTAGTCTATTCCTGCGGGCCTGAAGCCATGATGCGGACGGTCGGGGACGTATGCATTACCCGTGGCATAGAGTGCCTCCTGGCGATGGAGCGGCACATGGCCTGTGGAATGGGAACCTGCCAGTCCTGCATCGTCAAAATTCGCGACGACTCGCCAAAGGGGTGGTCCTACAAGCTCTGCTGCACCGACGGACCTGTCTTCGATGCGCGCGATATCATCTGGGACTGACGCCCGGACGTGGGTCCACACTCCCCGGCTTTTCGCGCGAAAGAGACCACGAATTTCACAGATGAGCACAAATTACACAAATGGCATATATATTTAGAAACCCATTCGTGTAACCTGTCTTAGTTTGTGTAATTCATGATCTCCCACCGCCGGAGCAGGTCGGAACGCTCAATCGGCCAATACCTCACGCAACCTCTGATTTTCCCGCGTCAGGAACTTCTCCGTGCGTGGGCAGCGGACATGCGCCCACGGCAGCGGCGCATCGAGCGGGATAGCGCGGGTGGTCTGCCCGGCGGGGTCCACACCGGTGTTTTCGAAGGCCCGCTGCCAGTGTAAATAATCGAAGTGCTCGTCCCAGCCGTCCATGCGGGCGCCGCTTTCCCACGCGGCGCGGATGACCTTGCCCGTTCGCCTGTCACCGCGGCCGATAAGACCCTCCAGAATGCTCCGCTCTATGCGGTGGAACTTGAACTTCACCGGTGTGCGGCGCGAAAGCTCCCTCAGCCGTCGGCGGACCGAGAAGTAATAATCCGCGTCGCGCATCGGCTCCCACTGCATGGGCGTGTGCGGTTTGGGCACGAACCACGAAACCGTCGCATCGACACTGGCGGGATGGCCGTCCACGTCCTTCTTCACCTGCGAAATGCGCCGGCAGAGATGGAAAATCGCGTCGATGTCCTCGTCCGTCTCGCCTGGCAGACCGGCCATGAAATACAGCTTCACGCGCCGCAATCCCGCCTCGTAGCCCGCCCGTACGCCGGCGAGGATGTCATCGTCGCTGATGTCCTTCCGCATCGCCCGCCGCAGCCGTTGCGAGGCGGCCTCGACTGCGATGGTAAGCCCGCTCTTGCGAACGCGAGAGGTCAACGCCGGCAGAAGCCGGAGCTGCGTACCGACCCGCAATGACGGCAGCGACACCGAAACGTGCCGCTCGGCAAACTCATCGTGCAGCCGGTTTATCAGTTCCTCCAGATGTGGATAGTCGCTGCTGGACAAGCTCAGAAGCGCCACCTCGCGATAGCCCGTGTTGGCCAGCGCCTCACGGACCGTGCCGACTATCTGCTCGACCGGTCGATACCGCACCGGCAGTCGGGTTGCGCCCGCTTGGCAGAACCGGCAGGCGTTCGGGCAGCCGCGCATTATCTCCACCACCACGCGCTCGTGAACCGCCTCTGAAAGCGGAACCAGCGGCGCGGTCAGATCCGGCGAACTCGACAGATCCGCCACGTGCGCCCGTTCGATGTATTCCGGCACGTCGCTCCGCAGCCGTTTCAGACCGGCGAAGACGCCCTGCTCGTAAACCGGCTCGTAGAACCGCGGGACGTAGGCGGAGGGAATCGTCCGCGCTGCCTCCAGCAGCACGCCCTCCCTGCCGGCGCCGGCGGACCCGTCCCGGCGAAGAAGCTCCACCAGCTCCGGTAGTGTCCTCTCGCCGTCGCCGGGAAGAAACACGTCGAAGAAGTCCGCCAGCGGCTCGGGCGCGTCGGCCATCGCGTCGCCGCCGACGACTATGGGGTGCTCGTCGTCGCGATCCACCGCTGTCAGAGGGACACCCGCCAGATCCAGCATGGTCAGCACGTTGGTAACGCACAGGTCCGTCGAGAGCGACACGCCGAGTATGTCGAAGTCCCCCACCGCGATGCGGCTTTCCCACCCGAACAGCGGCACGGACGCCTCGCGCATGCGCTGCTCGGCGTCGGGCATCGGACAATACGTCCGGTCACAGGCGACGCCGGGAGCGTCGTTGAGCACCTGATAGAGGATCTGCCCGCCCAGGTGCGACATGCCCACTGTGTATGCATCGGGAAAGGCCAGACAGACGCTCACCTCCGCCGACGCCGGGGACTTGCCGCACCGGGCGTTGGTCTCCAGGTCGATGTACTGTCCCGGATTGCGTACGTACGGAAGCAGCTCGCGGCTGACAAGCTCGCCAATATCACGCATGGAGCTTTCGCTTTCGCAGGTGAAGCTGGAAAATACGCCTCGTCATTAGTACGTTATCTTAGAGAGACGGCGCCGATGCCAAAAGCGCAAACGTCGTCCGCGGGAGCGTACGGATGAGTCCTCAGCGATACTTGCTGGCGCGGTCGCTGGTCGGATCGGCCATCGGTCTGATAGTACTGGCGGCTGTGCTGTTTCTCATCAAGCTTCTGATGGATGTTGCGTACATAGTCGCCGGCGGACTGGCGCTGGCGGGGCTGGTGCTACTCGCGGCCGGTGTGATTATTCTGCGGTTCTAGCCAGCGGGGCAGCGAGATATGCAGAGCGTAACCGACTACATGACGTTCAACACCCGCAAGCAGCGGGAGTTCGTGAATATCACCTCCAATGTCCAGGAAGTGGTCGCCTCCAGCGGCATTTCCGAGGGTATGGTGCTGGTCTC
>JBKHJB010000149.1:0-5816 GCA_046538345.1 Phycisphaerae bacterium | reverse complement strand
TGCCGAAAAGCAGGCGAGAAATATTCTTTCTCACGATCGCCTCCAAGCTCTTGACGACGTGGCAACGTCAGCCGAGCCGCCTTAGAATATATCCTCCTGAGCCATATACCAGTGTACCGCGGATAGGCGAATCAGACAACGTCTATATCAGGCATTTGCTTAACGCATCCGGGCGGGTAA
Source organism: Phycisphaerae bacterium (assembly GCA_046538345.1). Taxonomy (GTDB): domain Bacteria; phylum Planctomycetota; class Phycisphaerae; order SM23-33; family SM23-33; genus PUND01. The sequence goes on along the minus strand of JBKHJB010000149.1, from coordinate 5,636 downwards.
TATAGCCCGACGAGGCGAAAAACCGACATGAAAGACGACATACGCAAGCGATTCGACGAACATCTCGCAGCCGTGCGTCTGACAAGCGAGCATCTCGCGGGTCCCATCGCACAGGCGGTCGGGGTGCTCGTGGACGCCCTGCGCCGGGGGCAAGGTGTGCTGGTCTTCGGTAACGGCGGGTCGGCCGCCGATGCACAGCATGTGGCCTGCGAGCTTACCGGGCGTTTCCTTGTGGAGCGGAAAGCTCTGAGGGTTATGGCGCTTACGACGGATACGTCGATTTTGACGGCTGTAGCGAACGACTATGGCTTCGATCGCGTTTTTGCCCGGCAGATCGAGGCCCACGGGCGCGAGGGCGACGTAGCGATCGGCATCAGCACCTCCGGTCATTCGCCCAGCGTTATAGCCGGACTGCAGGCCGCACGTCAGGAGGGTCTGGCGACCATTGCGCTGACCGGCAAAGGCGGAGGCAAGTGTGCTGAATTGGCCGACGTTTTGCTGGATGTGCCGGCGCGTCTGACGCCGCGGGTCCAGGAGGCGCACTCGGTTATCTGTCACATCGTCTGCGAGTTCGTCGAACGCGCCTTCGCCGAGGACGAATAGACGCCTCTCGAAGGCGGCGGCAGGTCTCTCCATCTGCCGTGGGGTTCATTCCGTCAGGACGGTTACGTCTTCACTGTTCACCCGCAGGGCGACACGTCGGCCGGGCTGCAATTGCTCAGCCGTGCCGCGCGGCGGGGCCAACAGCGAAACCTTCCAGACGACGTCGCCGGTCAACCGGCACATCACCTGTCGAAGGTCTCCGAGGAAGGTTGTCGATTCCACCGTCGCGGGTAGCGCGTCTTCTACCGGCTCGTCGGTAACCGAAAGCGCGACTCGTTCCGGTCTTACGCAGCACGTTACCGGCGCTGCGACGGGTGCGGCGCCCACGTGCGACGCCCGCAGAATACCCGCGGGTGTCTCAATCCTCGCGGGTGTATCGGCGTTGGCGATACGGCCGGGCAGGAAGTTTGCCTCGCCGAGGAAGTCCGCGGCGAACCGGGTTGCGGGCCTGTCGTAGAGTTCCCGGGGCGTTCCGAGCTGGACGATGCGCCCGTCGGTCATCAGCGCTATTCTATCGGCCATCGAGAGCGCCTCGGTCTGGTCGTGAGTCACGTACACGCTGGTGGTTCCACTGCGTTTGACGAGTCGTCGCAGCTCGTCGCGCATGTGGGCGCGCAGGCGGGCGTCGAGATTGCTCAGCGGCTCGTCCAGCAGGAGGCATTCCGGCTCCGCCGCCAACGCCCGCGCCAGTGCGACCCGCTGCTGCTGACCGCCGGATAGCTGGCCGGGCTTTCGGCCGGCATATTGCTCCATCTCCACCATCGCAAGGTTCTCGCTCGCCCGGCGGCGACGGTCGGTTCGTCCCGCACCGCGCATACGTGGTCCGAACTCCACGTTCTGAGCGACCGTCATGTGAGGCCAGAGCGCGTAGTTCTGGAATACCAGCGCCGTGTTGCGCCGCTCCACGGGCATCTCTGTAATATCCCGCTCGCCGAACATTACGCGCCCGGCGTCCGGCTCTATCAGTCCGGCGATAATCCGCAGCAGCGTGGTCTTGCCGCACCCGCTGGGACCGAGCAGGAAATAAAGCTCGCCGCTGTTGATGTTCAACGACACGTCATCGACGGCCGTCACTGCCGACGAGCCCGCGCCGAAAACTTTCGTTATGTGACTCAGATGAATGTCGCTCATGGTGTTCTGTTGAACCGTTAAGCCATTGAACAGCGATTCGTCGGGCAGATGTGCCCGACCTACACCGGGTGTTTCGCAGTTCTCTGTGTACCTCAGTGCCTCTGTGGTCCGCGGTTCTTTTCTACGCTCTGAAAATAGCGCCGAGGCGTTTTCCCAGCAGGGCGGTCGCCAGCGCCAGCGTGCCGCCGAGCAGCATCATACCGTAAACACCCAGCGCCGAGGCGATGTTTGCCGCTGCTGGGTTGCCGGACATCGCCTGCGTGTAGATTTCCTTGGTAATCGGATAGTACTCGGGCGTTTGAGCTAGTATGAGCGAATCGCTGACCTCCAGCATAGCGAATGCGAAGGTCAGCACGGCCCCGGCTATGACGTTGGCTGCTATAAGCGGCAGTGTAATCCGCCATGCCGCCGCGACCTTGCTTGCGCCGAGGTTTCGACCGGCCTCGACGAGTGTTTCCGGCAGTTGCTGCAGGCCCGCCGATACGCCGCGGACCATAAACGGCAGACGTCGTACCGCATAGGCGATTACGAGTATCACCGCCGGGTTGCTGTGCGGTCCGAACGGGCGCAACGGGCCTGACGCCGTCATCGCCACATAGCCGGCCGCCAGTATCAGCCCGGGCACCGCCAGCGGCATCATGCTCAAGGCGTCCACCAGCGTCCTGCCGGGCGCGTGCGTGCGGATTATCAACCAGGCGGCCGTGCAGCCCAGCGCTATGTCCAGCACGGTGGAAATCGACGCATAGGTCAGGGAATTCGTCACAGCCACCCGCGTGCTCGTCCGCGTGAGCACGAACCGCATGTGCTCCAGCGTCCACTCGCTCGGCAGGACCGTGTTGACCCACTTTCCGGCGACGGCAGTGAGCACCACGCCGATATGCGGCAGAACGGCCGCGAATATGATTATCCCCAGCAGCACCCACGCGCCGAGAGTGCCCGATATTCCCAGCCGCCTTCTGTCGGCCGCCGCGGACGCCTTGCTCATCTCGCCGCTGAGTCCCCGACCGAACAGGAACTTGCCCAGCACATACAAGCTCACCGACGCCGAGAGCAGGATAAACACCAGCGAATATGTCCGCGGTGTGGTCTCCCCGGCACCGAGTTCTTTGAACACCATCACCGGCGCCAGTCGGTGATAGCCCATAATCAGCGGTGTGCCGATGTCCGTCAGCGACCAGATAAATACGATGGTCCCGCCGGCGAAAAGTCCCGGCCGCATCAGCGGAAGCGTCACCCGCAGAAATGTTCGCACCGGGCCTGCCCCGAGATTGCGGGCGGCCTGCGGATACGCGGGATCTATGTTCGCCAGGGCGGCGGAGGCGTTCAGGTACAGGATGGGAAACAAATGCAGTGCCTGGAGTATGACCACGCCCGCGAAGCCGGTCCCCAGCCAGTTCGGCGGAAGCGACTGGGCGAAATCAAGCAGTCCCACCCGCTCCAGCAGAAGGTTGATGACGCCGAACCTGCTGAGCAGCCGCCGCATGGAAAGTGCCCCGACGAACGGTGGGAGGATCATCGGCAGCAGAAGCAGGATACCCAGCACACCGTCGCCGCGGAAGCGGCACTTGGCGCGGAGTATCGCCGGCGGAAGCGCCAGCAGCAGGGCGACCGCCGTCGTGCAGCAGGCCAGGAGAAGTCCGTTGAGAAGATAGCGGACTATGACGGCGTCACCCAGCGTCCGCGACAGCCAGTACAAGCTCGGCCGACCTTCTTCGACGAAGGCGCTTCCTACCGCCAGGGCGATAGGAAGTATCAGGAACGCACCTAAAAATACCAGCAGCACGCCTTCCGCCGCCAGAGGCGCCGGGCGCAACGCCGCCGCACGCGTGGCTCGTCGCAGCATTTCGTCGCGTGGGTCCTTCACGGGGCGGCCTCTATAATCCGCCGGTATTTGGCGGCGAAAAAGTCCCGCCAGCGCGCCTGCAACTGCTCACGCTGTCTGTCGTCCTCGAGCATCTCCACTACCTCGTCCATTCGCTCAAGCGTGGATATCTCCTCCGGCAGGCGGTTGAACTCCTCCATAAGCGCCTTGTCGAAGCCGGAGCGAATCAGCGCATCGCGGGCCTGCCGAAGGGCGTCGGGGTTCTGCAAGGCGGCTGCATAGACGAGCTGCCGAAGCACGTTGAAGTTCACTCGCCGCATTTGCGGCGACGGCTTAAGCGCCCGCCCGCTTTCGAAGGGATTCTCCACCCACGGCGACAGCCGCCCGGCGTAATACTCATAGAAGTCCCGGCGTATTGGCAGCCGACCCAGTTGTGTGCGAACCGGGCCTTGCGGATCGCCTACCCTAAGTGCCCAAAGCGCTTGCCCTTGACGGGACAGCACGAACTGCACAAACCGCTCCGCGAGTTCGGCGTTCGGCGGGTCGATGAGAATGCCGATAGGGTCCGCGCCGTAGGTGGTCTGACCTCGAGGACTCACATAGGTAAGCTCGTCGGGGGCCTCGGCCACCCGCGTGGTACCGTAGAAGTCGATGCACGTTGCGACCAGCGCCTCGCCCAGCGCCGGCGCGTTGGCTGCGGCGCCGGCACTGTCGGTGAACAGACCCGCGTTGGAGAGGATACGAAGCAGCTTTGCCCAGCCGCTCGGCCAGTCCCGTTCGGAGACCACCACCATGCGGTAGGCCGCCGCCGCCGAGCCGGATGCCGTCGGATCCGCCAGCGCAAGCAGCCCGGCGAACCGCTCATCCGCCAGATCGTCCCACTGCCTCGGCGGCTCCAGGCCGCATTTGTCCAGCAAAGTCTTGTTGTAGATGAACCCGAAGCCACTGAGTGCCGAGCCGACCCAGCGGTTCCGCTCGTCCCGCATCGCCTGGCCGGAGAAGGTCGGAGAGATGTTGTCGGTGATATCGTCTGGCAGATCCATCGGCCGGAGGTATCCGTCTTCGGCAAGCTTTTCGAATACGAACTCTCCGCCTCCCCAGAGCACGTCCACACCGGCGCGGTTCTTGCCCCCGTGGCAGGTGTTGCGGATGTACTGGTCCACCCGCCCGGTGCCGCCGGACACGTCGCGCCAAATGATTTCAACCCGTCGGCCGTACTCGACGGCGTGGTGCAGCGAGAACGCCCAGGTGTACTCGTTTTTTATGTCCTCGTTGTGCGGACTGATGAGCACCAGTTGCTCTGTGGGCAGCTCGTCAAGCCCCTTGCCCCACTTCTCTCGACAGGCGGCGTCGGCCTGTTCGCGGCGCTCGCCCGCGGGGTGTCCCGACTCGGCGGAACAGCCGGCGAGCATCACCACCCCCAGCACTGTTGACATCAGCAGCTTGCACATTGTCGCGTTCGAACTACCGTTGGGGAATTTCTTACAGGCCCAGGTCTTCTCGCGTCAGCAGGGCTTCGAAGGTATAGCCGGCCGATTCGATATTCTCACGCGCGCCCTCCATCCGGTCGATGGTGCAGACGATCTTCGTGACGGTCGCTCCGGCGTCGGTGAGGATTTTGGCGGCCTCGAGCACTTGCCCGCCGGTGGTGGCGACATCCTCGATGAGCAGGACGCGGTTTCCGGCGTCGAGCCGCCCCTCGAGCTGCTTTGCGGTTCCGTATTCCTTTTTGCCGCTACGGATGATGACAAACCGTTTTCCGGCGGCAATCGCCGCGGCCGCCGCTAAGGGCACACCGCCCAGCTCGGCGCCGGCTATTACGTCGGCGTCGTCGGCGCGGGCCGCGAAGAGCCGACCCAGCTCCGCGAGAATATCCGGCTGCGTCTCGAAAAGGTACTTGTCCAGGTAATACTTGCTTCGCTTACCGCTGCGAAGGACGAAGTCGCCCTCCAGGTAGGCGGCCTCCTTGATGCGGCTCGCCAGTTCGCTCTTATCCATGAAAAGCTCCCTCAATGCGTGAAACAGTAGCAGGTAGTCAGCAGCCGCAAGCCGGGAGCGGGTAATCAGCAACTCGCATCCC
>JBKHJB010000148.1:0-5816 GCA_046538345.1 Phycisphaerae bacterium | reverse complement strand
ACAGCCGCCGTCAGACAGCATGCCGTTGCCTGTGGCCGTTTTTGCGCAGCGATGACCCCATTCGCAGTCGGGCTTTCGGTGTTTCGCGACGCATAAAAAACGCCCGCGCCGGTAAGGCACGGGCGGTTGTTCGTATGGTCGCAGGCAGCGCCGTCGCCGCCGACACTTGCGCATCGACGGCGGTCCGGGCTGCGTGGGTTTCTATTCCTTGCCTTCGATGAGCTTGTCAACGATGGCCGGGTCCGCCAGCGTGCTGGTGTCGCCCAGCGTACCGCGGTCGGTAACACCCTCGGCGATCTTGCGGAGAATCCGCCGCATGATCTTGCCGGAGCGGGTCTTTGGAAGCGCCGGGGCGAACTGGATCTTCTCCGGCTTGGCGATTGGACCGATTTCCGTGCGGACGTGGTTGGCCAGCTCGGTCTTCAGTTCCTCGCTCGGCTCGATGCCTTCCTTCAGAGTGACGTAGGCGTAGAGCGCCTGCCCCTTGACCTCGTGGGGCATGGGCGCCACGGCCGCCTCGGCCACCTTCGCGTGACTGACAAGGGCGCTTTCGACCTCGGCCGTTCCGATACGGTGACCGGAGACGTTAACCACGTCGTCGATACGACCCATCAGCCAGTAGTCGCCGTCCTCGTCGATCCGGCAGCCGTCGCCGGTGAAGTACAGGTCCTTGTACATCGTCCAGTAGGTGTCGATGAACCTGTCATGGTCGCCCCACATGGTGCGCATCATTCCGGGCCAGGGCTTCTTGATGCAGAGTTTGCCGCCCTCGCCCAGCTCGCACTCCGTACCGTCCTCGCGGAGGATCATCGGCTCGACGCCGAAAAACGGTCGCGAGGCGCTTCCCGGCTTCAGCGTGTGTGCGCCCGGCATCGGGGATATAAGGATGCCGCCGGTCTCGGTCTGCCACCAGGTGTCGACAATGGGGCACTTGCCCTTGCCGATAATCTGGTGATACCACATCCATGCCTCGGGGTTGATCGGTTCGCCGACCGTACCAAGCACGCGCAGTGAGCTGAGGTCGCGCTTCTCGGGCCACTCGTTGCCTTGGCGGATGAGCGCCCGGATGGCCGTCGGCGCGGTGTAGAAGACCGTGACCTTGTACTTCTCGACGACCTGCCAGAATCTGTCCGGCTCGGGGTAGGTCGGCGTTCCTTCGAACATCAGCGACGTCGAGCCGTTGGCCAGCGGACCGTACACGATGTAGCTGTGCCCGGTCACCCAGCCGATGTCGGCGGTGCACCAATAGACGTCGTCGTCGTGGATGTCGAAGATGTACTTGTGCGTCAGCGCGGTGTGCAGCAGATACCCGGCGGTGGTGTGCACCACGCCCTTGGGTTTGCCGGTGGACCCGGAGGTGTAAAGGATGAACAGCGGGTCTTCTGCGTTCATGACCTCCGGTTCGCAGTCTTGCGAAGCGTCCGCCATCAGGTCGTGATACCACAGGTCGCGGCCATCGACGATGTTGCAGTCGTCGTCGGTGCGTTTCACGACTACGACCTTCTCGATGCTCGGGGCATCCGAAAGGGCCTCGTCGGAAATCTTCTTAAGGGGGATCTGCTTGCCGGCGCGCAACGAGACGTTGGAGGTAATCAGCAGCCGGCAGTCGGAGTCGTTGATGCGGTCACGCAGGGCGTCGGCGCTGAATCCGCCGAAGACGATGGAGTGGATCGCACCGATGCGCGCGCACGCCAGCATTACGATGGGCAGCTCCGGGATCATCGGCAGATAAATGCAAACCCGGTCGCCCTTCTTGATGCCCTGGTCTTTCAGGACGTTGGCGAACTTGCAGACTTCCTTGTGCAGCTCCTTGTAGGTGTACTTGCGAACCTCATCCTCCGGCTCGCCCTGCCAGACGATGGCGTCCTTGTCGGCCTTGTCGGTCTCCAGGTGGCGGTCCAGGCAGTTGACGGTCATGTTCAACTGACCGTCTTCGAACCACGTGTGCTCGATCGTCCGGGCGTCGGTGTCCCAGGTGTACTCGCGTGCTTTCGTGGGTTTCTTGAACCATGTGAGCGTCTCGGCCTGTTCCAGCCAGAAGTTCTCGGGGTCGTTCACCGACCGGTCGTACATCTCCTTGTACTGCTCGAAGGACTTGATGTGCGCCCGTTCGGAAACCTCCGGCGGAGGCGGGAAGCTGCGCTTTTCCTGCAGTAGCGAGGAAATTGCCTTTTGCTGTTTGTCGGACATCTTGCGGATGCTCCTTTCTGCTGCTTGACTGGTGTTTGACCCGCTAGTGACACACGGACAAACGTGGTCCGTCGGTGCCGCACGGTCTTTCTGGAAGCCCTGCCAATTGAACGAACGTCCTCAAAAGTTGAATTCTGCTGACCTGCGTGCTGCTTGTCAACCTTATTCGCCGACGACGTCTTTCAGGCGGGTTTCGCGGCGACCCCGTGTTTGTGCCGTTGCCTTCGGCGCCACAGGATTGTAGGATTCGACGGCGACGACGCCTTTACGCGGTCGGGATTGAAGCACTGTCGCACCCCTTGGCAAGGACAACCGTGAATCAGCGAACACTGCACCTGCTGGAGAAGATACAGATTCAGCTTGCGACCGTAATCGCCGGCGTGGCGGTTTACGTCGCGGCTTGGCCGGCGGTGCGCCCGTGGGACGTAGAAGGGCCGGTGGCTTTTTTCGCCACAGGTAACGCGCTCGGCCTCTTCTGGATGGCGCTGATTGTGTGGGTGGTGGCCGCGGTAACGGCGGCCGTCACCGTCCACGCCCGCCCGGAAGGTACCTTGGTGGCGGTTCTGCTTTCCTGCGGTGCTTTGAGCATCCACTCGCCGCAGATGCGCTCTTTGCTGTGGCGCAGGAGCGGTCATATCGCGGGCACCTATGGGGCGATGGTTGTCGAGACGCTCGTGATGGCGGTGCTATTGGTCGGGGCGGTGGCGGTTGTCTCCCTGGTCCGCGAGCTGGTGGCTTCCGCAAGACCTCGCTGGCTGTGGCGGGACCCCCTCGAGCGTCTGGGTGTGCGCGAAGGCATCGATCCGCGCGAAGGCGCCTTGCCGATACGCTGGCTGAGAGAGACGGGGCTGCTGTTGGGTATCCTGCAGCGGAAGTCGGGTCTTCCTGTCGAGCAGACAACGGCGACCGGTCGATTCGCGCCGCCTGTAGCTACCGGGACTCCCGCGAGGATAGGTGCTTCACTTGCGTCGTCGGCGGCGATCGCGGTGGTACTGTTCTGGCTGCTCCTGCGGTCGCCCGAGCGCGGGCAGATACTGTTTGCGGTGGTGACCAGCGCGGCATTGGGAGCTTTTATTGCGCATCAGGTCTTACCGTCATCGCACAGCATGCTGGTCTGGACGGTTCCGTTCCTGATAGCGATTTTTGTGTACGCCTCCTGCACGGGGATATCCCTCGGCGACAGCACGCGGGCATGGACGGCCGTGCCGCTGCGGGCGAGGGTGCTTCCCATAGACTGGCTCACCGCCGGCGGGGGCGGGGCTTTTCTGGGATACTGGCTTAGCGCAAGAGTTCACGAGATGCGGTTTATCGAGAAGCACGAAGACACACAAGAGAAAGGACAGACAGCATGAGTATGCCCGTCGTAGGGGCGCAGCTTTACACCTGCCGGCAGTTCACCAAGACCACCGAAGGCGCCCTGGACACCATCCGCAAGGTCGCCGACATCGGATATCCCTCCATCCAGATTTCCGGCTTCGGCGATGTGGACCTCAACGAGGTCGCCAAGCTCACCGAAGACCTGGGGCTTGAAGTCGCCGCTACGCACGTCAAGTGGGACCGCTTCCTCAATGAGCTTGAGGAGGTCATAGGAGAGCACAAACTGCTGAAGTGCGAGCATCCCGCCATCGGCGGTCTGCCCGGCGAATACCACACCGCCGACGGGGTTAAGCGTTTCATCGAGGAGCTGACACCCATCGCCGAGCGACTGGGCGAAGAGGGCATGGACTTCTCCTACCATAACCACAATCAGGAGCTGGTGCGCGTGGGCGAGAAGACCTGGCTGGCGATGCTCTACGAGCAGGCCTCGCCGGAGATCCTCAAGGCCGAGATAGACACCTACTGGATACAAGCCGGTGGCGGCGACCCTGCGGCGTGGATCCGCAAGTGCGCGGGGCGAGAGCCGTTGGTTCACTTCAAGGACATGTCCATAACGGCCGACCGCGAGATACGAATGGCCGAGATAGGCGAGGGCAACCTCAATTGGCCGGAGATTATCGACGCGTGCGTCGAAGGCGGCGTGGACTATGCCCTCGTCGAGCAGGACAACTGCTACGAGCGCGATCCCTTCGAGTCGCTGGCGATAAGCTATCGCAACCTGCGCGAAATGGGATTGAAGTAAAGCCGGAAAGCCGTTGAGCGGTTGAACCGTTAAACAGTCAAGCACGAGACGGCGTAAAATTCGCCATTCGCTACTCGCCCTTCGGCTTCGCTCAGGACAGGCGACTCGCGATTCTACAACGGCTCTCTGCCGAGGCGGTGGCGAAGCTCGCTCTGTAAGCGGATCATCCGGCCGCGCACGTCGGCCATGAACTGCTCCGCATCGGCGTCGCGGGATTCGCTCTGTGGTATGGGTTCGTCATAGGCGACGGCGATGTTTCCCGGCAGGGGCAGCTTCCGCCGGCGGGGCCAGCATTCAAACGCTCCGTCGATGACCGTCGGCACGGTCCATTTGGCGGCTCGGCGCGCTAGCATCGCCACGCCGGGAAGCAGCGGGCCTATTCGCCCGTCGTGCGTCCGCGTGCCCTCGGCGAAGACCACTACCTGTCCGCCCGCCTTCAGCCGACGCATCGCCTCCTTCAGAGCGGCGGTGTCCGCCTGGCCGCGACGGACCGGAAAGGCGTTCAGCGAGCGGATGAGCGCCCTGAAAACCGGCGGGCGGAACAGCGAATCGCGGGCCATGTAGTTCATGCACCTGCGCAGCGCCAGAGACATCAACATCGGGTCAAGGAAGCTCTGATGGTTGCAGATATACACAACCCCGCCCTCTGTCGGTTCGAGGTGGCGGTTGAACACGCGGACCGACCAAAGCGCCGCCATGGTCACCTGAAAGAACCGCCGCATCAGGCGATAATAGAGTCCCGGGGCGGGCACGCCCTCGGGCCAGCTCCGCAAACGCAGACGCGGGTTCGCCCGGCTCGGTAGCCCCTTCACTTCCTCGCCTCCACGTGCTGGACGAGTTGTTCAAGCGTCTGCTCGACGGTGTTTTTCGAGGTGTCTATCTCGACAGCGTCGTCGGGTTTGACCAGCGGTGCGACGGTGCGGCTGCTGTCGGCGTCGTCCCGGGCGAGAATGCCCTGCAGCACTTTTTCGTAGTTTGCGTCCCGCCCGGCTTCGGTCAGCTCGCGGCACCTGCGCTCGGCGCGGATCTCCGGAGAGGCGGTGACGTAGAACTTCACGTCCGCCTCCGGAAAAACTACCGACCCCTGGTCTCGACCCTCCGCGATGAAGCTGCCCAGCTCCCGTCCGATGCGGCGCTGAAGCTCCACCAGTACCTCGCGCAATTGAGGCGACTTCGCCAACGCCGAGGCCGCACTGGAAACGTCTTCCGAGCGTATCTCGCGCGTAACTTCCTCTCCGTCCAGCCAGACGCGCACGCCGTCGGCCTCGGGCGAAAGGTGTATGTCGGCTTCGCGAGCGGCCGCGGCAATTGCCGAGTCGTCCGACAGGTCCAGCCCGTCGCGCAGCGCCTTGAGCGCCACGGCGCGATACGTCGCACCCGTGTCAAGATACGCCGCGCGAAGCCGACGCGCCAGGTTCCGTGCGGCGGTGCTCTTGCCGGAACCCGCCGGTCCGTCAATGGTGATGATCATGCCGAGAATTTAACCGAACCGTCCCGCGCGTGGTAG
>JBKHJB010000147.1:0-5826 GCA_046538345.1 Phycisphaerae bacterium | reverse complement strand
GAAGGTATGTTGTTGCAAACCGGTGCAGGGCGACGATAACATTATCTAAGAGCAATTCTCAGACTACGCTCATGCGGGCCCGAGGTCACTTGCCAAAGTCCCATGCGCGCGGAAGGTCGGCGTCGAGAGCATGCTCTTTAACCGGCCGGATTTGTGTAACAGCCGTGTTGATATAGACCCAGCAAACAGGTGGGCTTGAGATATGGACACGGTAAATGCGATATCAAAGGCGCGGTTCGCCTCGGCCAGACCGCAACGTGTGCAGTTGCGGGGCGGTGAGGCACTGAATGTGGAATTGCTGTGCCTGGAACCCGGTCAGAATGTCTCGACAGGCGATGGTCGGTGGGTTTACTACATCGTTGCCGGGAATGCGACAATCCAGCTCGGACAGGATAAACACGAGCTGGGCACAGGTCATTTGGCGGTCTCGGGCGCCGGCGAACGGCCTACTGTGGCCAACGCCGGCGAAACCCGGCTGATCTGCCTGGCCGTCGAATGTCAGGATTGACCAACGCCGCAAACACGGGAAATCGGTCGGTATGGGCGCTTCGGTTACAATCACAGTGGGCGACGTTTCGGTTACCGCGGAGTTGAACGATTCCCGCTCGGCCCGGGCCATCGGCGAGGCGCTGCCGCTTTCCGGCAGCGTCAGCACCTGGGGCGAGGAGATTTATTTCCCGATACCGCTGGAGCTGCCTGCCGAAGATGACGCCCGCGCGCAAATGGAGGTCGGCGAGCTTGCATACTGGCCCGACGGTCGGGCGGTGTGCGTCTTCTTCGGTCCCACACCCGCCAGCGAGCCGGGCGGCGCGCCGCGGGCGGTCGGACCCGTCAACCCCGTCGGGCGGGTAACCGGCGCCGCATCGGCGCTAAGGTCCGTCAACGACGGCGACGATATCGTAATCAAACGGGCGGACTGAGCGACCGCCATAAGGGGATTCTTTTATGAACGTCGGCATCATGGATACTTTTCTGGGCCGCGACACGCGCGCCGAGAACTTCCAACGGGCAGCCGAAGCACGCGCCGACGGCGTAGAGATCGTGTATTCCACGGCCGAGCAGGCCGAACAACTCGGCGCCGAGCACGCCGCGGAACTGAAAGCCCTGGCGGAGCGACACAACCTTGCCATACCAAGCTTGTGCCTCGGCGTCCTCAACCACTCGCCGTCGCTTATCAGCGGCGCCGAAGCGTCGGGCGAGTCGCTGGAGCTTCTATGTAAGGCGATAGACGTCGCAGCCGAAGCGGGCGCGGGGGTAGTGCTGGTGCCGTTCTTTGGACGGAACGCCATAGAATTTGCGGACGAGCTGGACAAGGCCGCCGAAGCGCTCAGCGAGCTGATAGCCCCGGCGGAACAAGCCGGAGTCACGCTGGGCGTGGAGTCGTCTCTGAATGCCGACCAGTTGGGATATCTTCTCGACTCGCTGACCAGCTCGCCCAACGTGAAGGTTTATTACGACACCGCCAACGCGCTGGCGCGCAAGCTGGATCCGGTAACCTTCATCCGGGACCTCGGGCCTGACCGGATCGCCCAGGTGCACTTCAAGGACGTGCGTGTGGTTTCCGGACAACCGCCCGATTTCGACATCCCGCTTGGCGAAGGCGATGTGGATTTCCGGGCAGTGGTGCAGTCATTGCGGGCGGTCGGCTACGACGGATGGATCGTCATCGAAGCCGGAGGAGGGGGCCCCGTCGCCGCGGCCGAGAAAAATATCGCCTTCACACGCAAGGTGCTGAATAAATAGCCGCCGGCACAGCTCAAGGGCCGCGCCGGCGGCTGGTATCTCTCCGGTAAATTCGTCTTTTCGTTCAGGCGGGATGGCGCCCGCACATAGCTCAGCCGTCGAGCACGAGGCAGCGGTCAGGTGGTTTCGTGCACCCGCTCGACCTCCTCTGAGTCGTCGGACTTGCTCTTTTCAATCTGTCCGACTCCTTCAAAGTAAAGGTGCTTGTCTTCGCCTTCTCCCTTTACCGAGACGACCACCTTCGTGTTGTCTACGTAACCGCCGCGGAGGATGTCCTCACTGATGGGATCCTCCACGTGGTGCTCGATGGCCCGCCGCAACGGCCGGGCGCCGAAGTCCGGATTGTAGCCCTTCTCGATGAGGAACTCCTTGGCGCCGTCGGTCAACTCCAGCTCCAGGTGATGCTCTGCCGCCAGTCGCTCGCGGACCTTACGCAGTTCGAAGTCGATGATGCCCTTGAGGTCCTCGCGATTCAGCGTCTGGAAGACAATTACGTCGTCCAGGCGGTTGAGGAACTCCGGCCGGAAGTGCCGTTCTATCTCCTTGGTGAGGAGATCCTTCATCTTCTCGTAGGTGGCTTCCTCGTCGCGCTTGGCGAAACCGAACCCGCCGCCGCTCTTTATGAGGTCGGCGCCGATGTTGGTGGTCATAATGATAACCGCGTTGCGGAAATCCACGCGACGGCCGAACGAATCGGTCAGATGACCCTCCTCCATTATCTGCAGGAGCATGTTGAACACGTCCGGGTGCGCCTTCTCGATTTCGTCAAGCAACAGCACGGCGTAAGGCCGACGCCGTATGGTCTCGGTGAGCTGTCCGCCCTCTTCGTAGCCGACGTAGCCCGGAGGCGCGCCCACCAGTCGTGAGACGTTGTGCTTCTCCATGTACTCGGACATGTCGATCTGCATCAGCGCCTCTTCGTCGCCGAACATGAACTCCGCCAACGCCTTGCTCAGCAGGGTCTTTCCGACGCCGCTGGGACCGGCAAAGATGAAGCAGCCCATAGGCCGGCGAGGGTCCTTCAGACCGCTGCGGGCGCGACGGATACTCTTGGAAACGGCCTTGATGGCCTCGTCCTGACTGACCACGCGCTTGTGAAGCTCCTTCTCCAGCTCCAGCAGGCGCTGGGCCTCTTCCTTCTCCAGGCGGGTCAGAGGCACACCCGTCATGCGGCTGACGACCTCGGCGACGACTTCCTCGTCCACCACGCCGTCAACTTCCCGGGTCTGCTTCTGCCACTCGTTCTGTTTCTCTTCCTTCTGCTTGCGGATCTGTTCTATCTGGTCGCGGATATCGGCCGCCCGCTCGTAGTCGGCGTTCTTGACGGCCTCGTCCTTCTCGCCCGTGAGCTTCTGCATCTCGGCTTCCAGAGAGGAAAGCTCCGGCGGCTTGGTCATGGTCTTGAGCCGCACGCGCGCGCCGGACTCGTCTATGACGTCGATCGCCTTGTCCGGCTGGACACGTCCGGTGATATACCGGCTTGACAACTCGACCGCCCTTCTCAGCGCACGTTCCTCGATGTGCACGCGGTGGTGCGCTTCGTAGCGGTCCCGCAGCCCCCGGAGAATCTCCAGCGTCTGGTCGGCCGTCGGCGGGTTGACGATCAGGGTCTGGAAGCGCCGCTCCAACGCCCCGTCCTTCTCAATGTGCTTGCGGTACTCGTCCATCGTCGTCGCGCCGATGCACTGTATCTCGCCGCGCGACAGGGACGGCTTGAGCACGTTCGCGGCGTCTATGGCGCCCTCGGCGCCGCCGGCGCCGACGAGCGTGTGAAGCTCGTCAATGAACAGTATCACATTGCCGGCACGGCGGACCTCGTTCATGACCGCCTTTATCCGCTCCTCGAACTGACCGCGGTACTTGGTTCCGGCGACCATCATCGCCAGGTCCAGCGCCACGATCCTCCGCTCGTGGAGAATCTCCGGAACGTCATTATCGACAATCTTCTGCGCCAGCCCCTCGACGATGGCGGTCTTGCCGACGCCGGCCTCGCCCAGAAGCACGGGGTTGTTCTTGGTCCTCCGACAGAGCACCTGAGTGACGCGCTCTATCTCGTTGAGCCGTCCGATAACCGGGTCGAGTTCTCCCTGGCGGGCAAGCTCGGTGAGGTCCCGGCCGAAGTTGTCCAGCGCGGGGGTCTTGCTCTTGCCGCCACGGCGCTGGGTCTGCTCGCCGCCTACGCCGGAAGTGGCTTCCTCCGGCTCGACGCCGGCGCCCAGCAGATTCAACACCTCTTCGCGGACGTCCTCGAGCTTCAGACCCAGGTTTATCAGCACCTGGGCGGCCACTCCGTCCTGCTCGCGGAGCAGACCAAGCAGCAGATGCTCGGTGCCCACGTAGTTGTGGTTGAGGTTGCGCGCCTCTTCGATGGCGTATTCGATGACCTTCTTGGCCCGGGGCGTCTGGGGCAGCTTGCCCATGGTGACCATATCCGGACCGGCCTTGACGAGCTTCTCAACCTCCAGACGGACCTTGTGGAGGTCCACACCGAGGTTCTTGAGCACATTGGCGCCGACACCCGAGCCCTCCTTGACCAGGCCAAGAAGTATGTGCTCGGTGCCGATGTATTCGTGGTTGAACCGCTGGGCCTCCTGGTTGGCCAGGGCCATCACCTTGCGGGCGCGTTCCGTAAATCGCTCAAACATCGCAGTTTCCTATAATTAGTTCGCCTGCTACCGAAGCTTCCTGAACGCCTCAACAGCCGGCGGGGAATACTCGCTCCAGCGTAAGCTCCGACCTCCTCTCACGCCATATAACATTGTATTTACCGGGCGAGCTTCGTTCAACCCGCCCCGGCGGACGGGCCGACATCCTACTCATCGGTCAGCGAGGCGGCAAAATTCACACCCGCCCGATATCCGCTGCAACCGGTCTATGCGGCAGAACTTGCCACGTCGAAGCGTTTGTGATAAACGCATCTTAGCCCAGACGTTTCCCCTGCGTCCGATAAAAGAAAGGATTCCTGCCATGCCTAGCCAAACGTATGCCGACGACCTGGCCCTGCTCAGACAGCAAGTGGAGGTAGTAGAGCTTTCCGGACCCGGCGACGCAAGAGTCGCCGTCGTTCCCGCCTACCAGGGACGCGTGATGACCTCCACACTCGCCGGCGACACCGGCGCGAGTTTCGGCTGGCTGAACGAAGATTTCATCATCTCCAACGATCAGAGCGAACAGTTCAACAACTATGGCGGTGAGGACCGCTTCTGGCTGGGCCCCGAGGCCGGTCAGTTCGGCCTGTGGTTTTGCAGGGGCGAACCGTTCGACCTCGACCACTGGCGCACACCGCCGGGTTTCAACTCCGGGCCCTTCGAGGTCGCCTCGCTGGCGCCCGACAACGCGGAGATGACCACGCGATTCGACGTGACCAACTATAGCGGCACGACGTTCATCTGTGATCTGCTCCGGAACATCGCAGCGCTGGACGCCGCGCAATTCGTGCAGCTGCCGGATAAAGTCTCGTCCGTCGCGTTCGAGTCCACCAACACACTGACCAACGCCGGAGACGAGCCGTGGCGACGTGAGACCGGGCTGCTGAGCATATGGGTCGTCGGACAGTTCAAGCCCCTGCCCCGCGGGAAGGTCGTGGTCCCCCTCGCCGGCAAGTCGGAGATGCCCGCCGAGGGCATAACCACGGACTACTTCGGCGAGCTGCCGGCCGATCGCTGCCACATCGTTGACGACCACGTGCTGTTCACCTGCGATGGGAAACATCGCAGCAAAATCGGCATCGCGCCCAGCCGTGCCCGCGAAGTGCTCGGCAGCTACGACGCCGACAATGGCGTGTTGACTGTGGTGTGGTTCAATCTGCCCGACAGCGCCGAGAAGCTGCCCTACGTCAACAGTCTCTGGAAGATTCAGGACGACCCCTACGCCGGCGACGTGGTCAACAGCTACAACGACGGACCGCCCGCACCCGGCGTAGAGCCGATGGGACCGTTCTACGAGATAGAGACGTCCTCACCCGCGGCCGAGCTTAAGCCCGGACAGTCCATATCCCACACGCACCGCACGGCCCACTTCGCCGGCGAGTTCGAGGCACTGAACGAATTGGCCGAGAACATCCTGGGTGTGGACCTGTCGGAA
>JBKHJB010000012.1:0-25332 GCA_046538345.1 Phycisphaerae bacterium | reverse complement strand
TATTATCCCCTGTTTGGACGTGGACAAAGGCCGCGTCGTCAAAGGAGTGAATTTCCTGAATCTGCGCGACGCCGGAGACCCCGTCGAGGTCGCCCGCCGCTACGAGTCCGAGGGCGCCGACGAGCTGGTCTTTCTGGACATCACCGCCAGTCACGAACGACGGGATATCCTGCTGGACGTGGTGCGTCGCACGGCCGAGGAGGTCTTCATGCCGCTGACGGTCGGTGGCGGCGTTCGCACGCTCGCCGACTGCCGGGCGATACTTTCAGCGGGCGCCGACAAGGTTTCGGTCAACTCCGCCGCCGTCGCCGATGCGGATTTCGTTACGGCGGCTTCGCGGCGGTTCGGCGCGCAGTGCGTGGTGGTGGCGATAGACCCCAAACGCGTCGCGACCGCCGAAGGCGAGCGCTGGCTGGTGCACACCCACGGCGGAAGGACGCCGACCAGTCTGGAGGCGATCGGCTGGGCGCAGGAGGTCGAACGTCGCGGCGCCGGCGAGATACTGCTGACGGTAATGAACGCCGACGGCACCCAGAACGGCTATGACATCGAGATTACCCGCGCCGTCGCCGAGGCGGTGGACATTCCGGTAATCGCCTCCGGCGGCGCCGGCGGCTGCGAGCACATCCATGAAGTGCTCACGGCGGGCAAGGCCGACGCCGCGCTGGCGGCGAGCATATTCCATTTTCGCACGCTCACCATCGCCGAGACCAAGCGGTACCTCGCCGAGCGGGGTGTATCCGTTCGGCCCCCGACTGAAAGCACACAAGCGGAAACGTCCGCCATAACGTGAGGAGAGAAACCGTGGCAGCGAAGTCAGACAACGGCAGACAGCCCATTGACGAGCACGATCAGCACTGGGACCGGCACGGACACAACGTGAAGCTGGAGAGCTATTTCCGCGCGCTGGTCAAGCAGGACGCCTCGGATTTGCATCTCAAAGCCGACAGCCCCCCACATGTCCGCATCAAGGGTGAGCTGCGACCGACCAAGAGCGATCCGCTCAGCGGCGACGAGATCGAGGAGATGGCGCGGGAACTGATGACCGACAAGCAGGCGGCATACTTCGACGAGCACGGAAGTATCGACGTCGCCCACGAGTTGACCGGTTCCGACCGCTTTCGTATCAACGTGTTCCGCCAACGCGGCGAGATTTCAGTGTCCGTGCGGCGGGTGGAACGGGCAATCCCGGATTTTGAGGATCTGCACCTGCCGGAGATACTCGCAAAGATCTCTCTGGACCATCAGGGGCTGATTCTTCTGGCAGGTCCCACCGGTTCGGGAAAGAGCACGACCATCGCCTCGATGATCCAGCACATAAACCGCAACCGTCGTTGCCACATCGTGACCATCGAGGACCCCATCGAGTTCACCCACGTGGACAACAAGGCGCTGGTGAACCAGCGTGAAATCGGCATAGACGTACCGAGCTTCGAAATGGCGCTGAAGTACCTCATGCGAGAGGACCCCGACGTCGTGCTCATCGGCGAGATGCGCGACGCCGAGACGTTCCAGGCGGCCCTTCAGGCGTCCGAGACCGGGCATCTCGTGTTCGGAACCGTCCACGCCTCCAGCGCCGCGCAGACTATCGGACGAATACTTGATTTGTTCAGCGCCGAGAGTCGGGAACTCATCCGCCAGTCGCTGGCGTTCAACCTTAAGTCCATCATATGCCAGAAGTTGCTTCCCTCCATCGAGGAAGGCATAGACCGTGTTCCGGCAGTGGAGATACTGATTTCCAATCCCTCGGTGAAGCAGTTTATCTCCGAGAAGCGGGACCAGGAGATCAACGAGGTAATCTCCGGCCACGAGCGCGAAGGTATGATAACGTTCACCAGCAGTCTGCTGCGGCTGATCGACCAGGAGCTTGTGGACCCGCGGGTCGCCTACGAGGTGGCGCCGAATCCAGACGAGCTGAAAATGCGGATGCGCGGCATTTCCACCGGTCAGGCCGGCTTCACCGGCGGGCGTTGAACCAGCCGATTTGCGCCTGTTCGGCGGAGGGCGGAGGTGGAACTTTGCCCTCAACGATAATACAGGGGTTTGCATTCGGCGCACCCAGACGGTAATGAAGTAGCCCGTCGGGCCGCAGCGCCCGCTGGTTTTAGGGTTTGGAGTGATCAATGCTGGGAAACCTGGCGAGCACGACATCGTGGCCGATGTTTTTCCATCCGGCGAAGTTTATCGTGATGCTTGTGCTGACGGTCCCATGGCTTTATGTCTGTCCGTGGGTCCAGAAAGACGCTCGCAGTGTACGCGCTTCGGAGTCGCTCTGGGCAGGTATGCTTCTCGGCGCCGGAGCCGTCAGCGTCCTGGTCTGGATGCTGGCGCCGCTGTACATCGTCGGTCTGCTCATCTACGTGGTGCTCGTCTCGGCCGTTCTTGCCGGGTATATCGTGCACCGCAACGCGAAGGTTCCGCCCGAGTCGAAGATACTGACGATGGACCACTTTCGCTCGCTGTCGGCGAAGCGGGAGGCCCGGGGCGTCCAGCTCTCCAATAAGGTCAAGCTTTACGACGGCAACGGTCGCATCGCTCCGGCTCCCGACTCGAGCAGCCCCATCAGCGATCGCGAAACCTACAACGCTGTACAGGAGCTTCTTTACGACCTTCTGTGGCGACGCGCCAGCGAAGCGGAGCTGTCCCATTCCGGAGAGTCCACCTCGCTGCAACTGGTCATAGACGGAGTCACCCACAGCGATGAGGGCCCGGACCCGGCACAGGTCGAGAGCATCATCCAGTACCTCAAATCCGTCGCGGGCATGGACACCGAGGAGCGCAGACGCCCCCAGAAGGGCCGCATAACCGTGGACCTCGCGAACTCGCCCATAGACATGGATCTGGCCACCGCTGGAACCACCGGCGGTCAGCGGATACGCTTCCGCGTGGTCCAGGAATTCATCCAGACCCGTCTCGGCGAGCTGGGCATGGATGAGAAGACGCTGCAGCGCGTCCGCGAGCTTAACAAGAGCGGTAACGGAATCCTCATTGTCGCCGGGCGTAGCGGCTCCGGCGTAACCAGCACGCTGTACTCCCTGCTGCGCGATCACGATGCGTTTATCCACCAGCTCGTCACTCTGGAACAAGAGCCGGAGGTGGACCTGGAAAACGTCACCCAGCAGGAGTACGGCGACCCGAAGGAACTGCCCCACTCGCTGGCGTCGGCGTTGCGGCGCGACCCGGACGTACTCATGATCGACGAGGTTACCGAGTCCGACAGCGCCTCGCAGGTGGTGGAATCGGCCGGCGAGAAGACGTTCATCATCGGCTGCAAGGCCGGCGATTCGCTCAAAGCCCTGGCCAAATGGGTCCGGACGGTGGACGACCCCGCTTCGGCTGTGGGGAATCTGCGATGCGTCCTGGCGCAGATGCTGGTGCGGAAGCTTTGCCCCAACTGCAAAGAGGCCTATCGCCCGGATCCGAACCTTCTGGCTAAGGCGAATCTCTCGGCCGAGCACGTGGATTACTTCTATCGGCCGCCGGAGCAGTTCACCGACGAAAAGGGGCGGCCCGCGGTGTGTCCGACCTGCCAGAACGTGGGCTATTTCGGACGCACGGGCGTTTTCGAACTGCTGGACGTCACAGAGGACCTGCGAAAGCTGATCGCCTCCGGCGCGTCACTGTCGGAGATAAAGGCCGCCTGCCGGAAGAACAACATGCTTTATCTTCAGGAGCAGGCGTTGCGGAAAGTCATCAAGGGCGAGACCAGCGTGCAGGAAGTTATACGGGTTTCGCAGAAGAGGAAATAGACCCCCGGGAGCTACACAAGCATGGTTCTTATCCTTCTGGCGACGCTATTGGTTCTTGCCATCGCCTTCTACCAGGTGCTCCAGGGGCTTTACAGCGCCCTGATAATGCTCCTGCTGAGCATTTTCTCGGCGATGGTGGCGTTCAACTTCTATCTGCCGGTCTCAGAATACCTCTACGAGTACATGACGGGCTACACGGAACCGGTATGCCTTGTAAGTATCTTTGTGATAACCCTGGGCGTCGTGCGCCTGCTGTTCGATCGCTTTCTCGGCTCCAACGTGGTGCTGGGCACCTGGGCGGATCGCATCGGCGGGGGCGCTTTCGGACTGCTGACCGGCATGATACTCGTCGGCGTTCTGACCATAGGCATGCAGATGCTCCCGTTTACCGAGACGGTTCTTACCTATCGGCCGTTCGATGAATACCTCCAGCGCGACCAGCGTTTGCAGCCGTTCCGCCCGGACGAATTCACGCTGGGTCTGATGAAGCACCTCTCGGCGGGTTCCATGTCCGGTGACGCGAAGTTCGGCGAGCAGCATGGCGACCTGCTGCGAGAGGCCTACTGCTTCCGCAATACCGCCGGCAAGAACGGCTCGCGGCTGGCCAAGCCCGAGTCGATGAACAGCGCAACGCTATACGAGCGGCTTCCGGCGAGCGTGGACAGTTCCGAGCTGCCGGCCTATCCGCTCATTGACAGAGGGCCGCAGGATCAGGTTGTGGTCCGCACGAAAATATCCAGCGAAGTCATGGACGACGATAATTGGTGGCGCATCCCGGGCACGCAGGTGCAGCTACGCGCCATCGACGACGACGGGAACGTCCACAAGTATTACCCCGTCGCCTATCTCAGCGGGCAGGTCCGCGACAAAAAGGGCGAACTTCTCGAGGCGCAGCGGGGCTGGGAGCTCCACGTTCCCGAAAAGGAGGACGGCAAGGCGAAGCTCGGGGTCCTCGCGGTCGTCAAGAAGTTCGTCAAAGAAGAGGACCCCATCGGCATCGACTGGGTCTTTTCCATCCGCCAGAATGAAAAACCCACAGCGGTGGTCTTCCGCGGCGTATCGGAAGTTACCTCGCTGTCGTCAAAGCAGGGACCGCCGCCGTTGGAGGGGGCGTTGTCCCGCATCGGCCGCAGGAGCAGATAGCCCGTTCCGGAAACCGGCGGCGCCCTTCAGCGACCGGCTTGATACTCCTGCCAGATGCTCCATGCAAACTCCGGACGACGAAGGTGTCCGCCCTTCAGTTCCTCGCGCTCGGTGTTGACGCAACCACGCTCGCGCAGATACCGAAACGCCTGCCAGGATTGATCCCGTAACGGCTTGAGGTCGTCCTTTCCCCAGAAAATGACAACCGGGAGCTTCCTGGTTTCTTCGGTCAGTTCCACCTGGTCCATCAGCCCGGTGTCGCTGTTGCAGGCCCGCGCGATAACCATGTCGAACTTCTCGGGGTTCCGCAGACCGGTGTAGTACAGTGGATAGCCCCCTGCGGAAAATCCCGTCAGAATCACCGCGTTCTTGTCAACGGCATGGCTTTCGGTCAGTTCCTCCAGCAGGCGCAGGATCGCCTGCTCGTCGGAGCGAACGTCATCGTACCACCACTGCCGCACCACCGGGGCGATGCCCTGGACGCTCTTGAGAGACGGAGCGGCCACTATAAAGCCCTGCTGCTCCGCGAGGTGTTTCCACTCCTTTATCTGCGCCCGGCTGCTGTCCCAGCCGTGGGTGCCGTGCAGCGTAATCACAAGCGGCCAGTCGCGCGAACCATCGTAGTAGCTGGGAACGTATAACCAATAATCACGCCCGCTTTGGGATTCGGTGAGGTGCTTGGCATCAACGGGCGTCTGCTGGGGCTGTGTAACCGGACAGCCCGACAGAAAGCCGCACAGGCATAGAAACAACAGCAGTCGTCGCATGTTACGCTCTGCCTCCACAACGGGTCGGCTTTGTTTACTTCGGAAAAGAAGTATAACGCAGCGACGCCGCGACCGGGATGGGTTTTGCGGACAATCGCGGTTGCTGTATCCTGTCGTTCCAGCCGATAAAGTGTCAAGCAGGATAGGAGCTTAAATAACCTTCAGCTACGGAGCGAATATTGTGAGTATCCATCGCAGGGTCTTGCCGGTGGTCGCATTGGTGCTTTTGTGCGGTTTGCCCGCGGCGGCGCTTGAGCCGGACCAGGTGGCCGTCGTAGCCAACTCCCGCAGTGAGGACTCCATGGAGCTTGCGAAGCTTTACTGTTCCGTGCGGGAGATACCCGAAGAGCACATCATTGAGATCGACGTCCCCGTCAAATTCACCATTTCGCGGCAGGGCTACGAAAGGCGTATCCTCGAGCCCGTCCGCAAACGGCTGATGGAGGACGACCTGAACGGCAAGGTCCGTTGCCTTGCCCTGATATGGGGCGTCCCGGTGAAAGTCGCCGCCGTGCAAGAGTCGGACCTGCTCAGTGAATATCGCGTGGCGGCGGAGAAAGCCCACCATCGGCTTGCCCTGGCGTACGAACTCGTCCCCTCTGTGGCGAAAGACTTCCCCGAGCCGCGCACCAACGCGCTGGAGCCGATGAGCGAGCTGTTCGCCGAGCCGCTGCCGCGAGTCTCCGAGCCGTACATGGACCTTTCAAACCTTCTGGAAGATCTCGACAGATTGCTCTCCAACAAGGCGCGGCGTGCGGCGAATCTCCAGGATCCACACCGTCGTTCCATCGCCAACCGGCAGTTGCTGGCTTTGTATCTTGACACCAAGGGGCTGACCGGGCTTCTGGACTACATCAGCTCGCACGATATTGCCGACGCACCACCGCCTGGAGCACTGGAGCAGCAGATAGAGGAGCTTCAGGCGCAGCTCGAGCAACTTCAAGAGCAACCGAACAACGCTCAGACAGTAGAGAAACGGTTGGAGCTGATGGACCGTCTGTCCGGTGCGTCGGCCGTTGCGCAACACGCCTCCCGGAAAACCGAGCAATACAAACCATCGCCCGACAGCAGCGCCACGGTTGACAGCGAGTTGGCCCTGCTGCGTTGGGGCTCCTACGGGCTGGACAAGATGGTACCCAACCCGCTCAATATGCAGCACCGTCGCCGGCTCGCACAGAGCGGGCAGAGGCCCCCACCGGCCTACATGATAGCTCGAATCGACGGACCTACGCCGGAGGACGCCAGGCGCATCATCAAGACCTCTCACAAGGTCGAACAGGAAGGACTGCAGGGAATCTTCTATATCGATGCCGACCTCGAGGATTCCCGGAATCCCAAGTTCGATGAGCTGTTCGTCTCACTGCACGAGCTGGTCAAGAACAAGACCGACATGGAAGTAGTCCTCGATACGAGCCACGGTGTCTTCCAGCCCGGGGATTGCCCGGATGCGGCTCTTTATACCGGCTGGTACAAGCTCCGCCAATACGTGCCCGCCTTTACGTGGGCCTCCGGGGCTGTCGGCTACCACGTCGCCAGTTTTGAGGCCCAGAATCTGCGCGACCCCGAGACCTCCGAGTGGTGCGCCAAGATGATCCAGAACGGTGTGGTTGCCACCGCGGGAGCCGTCGAGGAGCCGTATCTCGGCGCCTTTCCCCGCCCGGACGAATTCTTCCCGCTGCTGCTGACCGGGGAGCTTACCGTCGCGGAATGCTATTGGCTTACTTCACCCACCGCGAGCTGGCGGATGACGCTCATCGCCGATCCGCTCTACAACCCGTTCAAGAACAATCCGAAACTGAAGGTCCAGGATCTGCCTCCGCAGCTTATCCCCGGAGGCGCCGTCAATCGGCAAACCCCGCGAACATTGCAGAACTGAGCCACCAGGCCATTACCGGTTCGACAGCGGACCGTCGCCGTCGGCTCGGCGCGACGCCTTGGCCGCGGCATTCACAGCCACGCCGTCGACGTCGGCGGATTCGCACCACTTCGCGCCCATCGCCGGCAGGTACAATATCAGCACAGCGGCCGAGCCCAGGGCGTGAAAGACCACGTCGTCCAGTTGATTCGCCACCAACTTCCGCCCGTCTTCGCCGGCTGAACCTGCGATAACCGCCAGCCAGGTTTCTGGCGGCGCGCCCCGTTGGGGTACAAACGACTGAAGAACCTCGCCCACCCCGCCGGCAACCATCGCCAGAAGGACCCCCACAACCCCCCACCATACGCTGCGAGCGCCCATCAGCCAGACCAGAACCAGCGCCAGCAGAAAGCCGGTTACCGCGTGCAGCGTCCGGTCCGAGCCGCCCAGTGCGGCCGCGGACCATCCAACCAGTCCGCTGCTCTGCGAAAGCCCCAGCATCAGCATCAGCCCCAATAGAACTGCCAGTACCCAGCCGCCGCTTCTGGACGGGCTTGCCACGCCGCACATCGCCGGCAACAGCCCCCAGAACATCGCAACCGCCGGCGTCACAGCCGGTATGAAGAACCCGCCCGCGCTGAACAATGCCGCCAGCGACAGTGCCGATCCCGCCGCCCAGCAACCCGCCCTGACCCGTTCCGTCGCCGTCGCGGGCAACCGTAAAAGCGGCCACAACGTCGCCAAAGACGCCGCCAACAGCAGGCACAACATCGCCGGTCGGCCCGTCCACGAGCTGAGCACTTCCAGGCCCGGTGTCGCGACCGACGAGTCCAGAAGCCCCGCCTCGCCTGTTCCCAGCAGCACCGCTGAAGGGTAGTCCGAGCCGACCGCCTCTACTACCACCCACATCGCGAGAGCCAGACCAGCCATCCCGACCGCCACTATCACTCCCGCTCGCATCAGCCGACCGCGAGCGAGCGAAACCAGCAGACACGCGCCCGCCACAGCAGCCGTGACAGGCAATGCAACTGTCGATGCTCGTACGGCCAGAACACACACGCTCACGACCAGCACCCCCGAGCCAATCAGTACCGCCTTTGTGGACCAACTCTCGGTCGAGGCGGGCGACTGCCTCCTTGCGAGCGGCGCGAGTGTACCCACCGTCGCTACAGCGCCGGCGCATGCCAGCAGCGCCATGGGGTCTCTGGACAGCGCCTCCGGCGCCCACGCCGCGCCGGCCGCCGCCCCCAGGCAGAGAGCCAGAGAGAACACCGCAGCCGGCAGAGTCGGCGCCGGCGGGGACGAAAAGGCGCTTTGTATGAGCATCACCCCTGCCGCAAGCAGGGCGAGCTGATACAACATCGTCACGCTCATTGCACCACCGAGGTCGGCGGTAACAGCCGAGGCGTCCCAACTCAGGCGGAGCAGGTGGTAAAGCGCCACAGCCGCCGGCGGCAGAAGTGCCCAGTGAAAGGCGTGTCCGCGGACGCTTCGCCGCCCCTCCAATACCTGCCAGAGCACCCAGAGCGTCAGAGACAAAATCAGTCCCGCGGACATCGCGCCCCATGCTCGATAGCCCGGCCACCACCAGGTAAGCACGCCCAACACGACCACCGCCGCCGGCAGCAGTCGTGCCGGCAAGGACAATTGCTTCGCGGTTGTGCCCGTGGGTATCGCCATCTACTCGCGTCGCCTCTCAGCGGAACCGACGAAGTGTAGCGGGCTAAGGCGCAGGGCGTCAACGACGCCGCGCGCTTGACCGAACCAAACACTCCCGTATGCTACAAACGAGCGATACGCCGGAATCCTGGCTGACTATATCCACCATATGCGACGGTTGGAGTCAACGATGCCCAGAGGCGACGACACAGTGGAGCTTTTCGTGCCCGGCCGATTGTGTATTTTCGGCGAGCACAGCGACTGGGCCGCCCAGTACGGCATCCACAACGGCTACTGCCTGGTCATCGGTACCGACCAGGGGCTTTCCGCCGAGGCCAAGCCGAGCGATGAGTTCGTCGTGCAGACCCGCCTGCCCGACGAGCTGGGCAGGCCCACCGGTCGAGTTCGCACGATGCGCTGTCCGACGGAGCCGAATGAGCTGCTGGCGGCGGCCCGCGACCCGCAGGAGTTCTTCCGCTACTGTGCGGGAGTGGCGTACCAGATGCGGCAGGAAGCGGATGTTCATGACGGTCTGGAGGTGCGGATAACCTCCATGGACCTGCCGCTTCGCAAGGGGGTCTCAAGCTCGGCCGCCGTTTGCATCCTGCTGGCCAAGGCGTTCGACAAGGTTTACGACCTGCGGCTGTTTCCGCACGAGCTTATGGAGATCGCCTATCACGGCGAGCGGCTCACCGGCAGCCAGTGCGGCCGGATGGACCAGGCGTGCATCTACGGCAAGACGCCCGTTCTGCTGACGTTCGACTCGCAGACCGACGTGCGCGTGGAGCCGATCTTCCCCGCAGGCGAGGTGAGCATGTTTTTTGTGGACCTTGCCGGCAAGAAGGACACCGTGCGGATCCTCTCGGATTTGCAGTCGGCATATCACGAAAGCCAGCAGTTGCGGAGCGCTCTTGGCGCCGAGAACGAACGCATAGTGCGTGCTGCGTACCGGGCCATCGGCGCCGGCGACGCGGCCGCTGTAGGCGGGCTGATGACAGAGGCACAGCGCGTGTTCGACGAGCTGGTCGCGCCGCACTCGCCGGACGAGCTGGCCAGCCCCCTGCTTCACGAGGTGCTGAACCTGCCGGACATTCAGGAGCACATACACGGCGGTAAGGGCGTCGGCAGCCAGGGCGACGGAACCGCCCAGTTCGTGGCCGCCTCTCCGGAAGACCGCGACGAGGCGATGCGAAAAATCACCCGCGCCTACCCACAGATGCGATGCTTCCCTCTGACCATCACGGCTCAGTGGCCCGGCGCTCAGTGAACATATCCAACCGTTGGCGGGCGCGGTCGGCGGCGGACGCACAGCAGGGAAAGTTTGAGCAGTACTGCCCGCCCGAGGCGAAGCCGAGGTCCTGGCGTGAGGGGCGACTGAAACTAGCCACGGGCGACGCCGTAAGGCGAAGCCCATGGAACAAGGCCGGGAACGTTTGAGCAGCCCTGCGGGGCGACTGACAGTAGACACGGGCGACGCCGTAAGGCGAAGCCCGTGGAACAAGGGCGGGAACGTTTGAGCAGCCCCCGCGAGGGGGCGACTGAAAGCATATAAAGTTTCAGAACCAAAGAGGGAGAACGCAAATGGGGCATACGTACTCCAACCTGCTGGTCCATGTGATTTTCTCCACTAAGGGCAGACGAACGTGGATTGATGAGGACATTCGCGGTCGGCTCTATGAGTAGATTGGCGGCGTCGCTCGTAACGAGGCCGGCCGAGCGCTGGCGATAGGCGGTGCGTCTGACCACGTGCACGTCTTGTTGTCGATAAGGCCGGATGTGTCGTGTTCACATGCGATCATGAAGCTGAAATCATTCTCTTCCGGATGGGTTCACCGAGAGTTCCCGACCCTGAGGGATTTCGCGTGGCAATCCGGGTACGCGGCCTTCAGCGTAAGCCAGTCGCAGACCGAACGGGTTCGGCGATATATCGCCAACCAGAACGAGCACCACCGAACACGCACGTTTGACGAGGAGTTGAACGCAATTCTTGAGCGGCACGGAATCGAATACGTGCGGCCCGGGTCGCGTTGAGGGGACTATTAATACACACTGCAATCGCCCCTCCCGCAGGGACCTCGGCTTCGCCTCGGCTGGCGGGGGCTCCGATTCTCGCGGCAATCGTTCTCCACGCGCTCCGCCTGACGGCGTCGCACGTGGCTATTTTCAAACGCCCTTAACAGGGCTGTGCCGAACGCGCCCGCAAACGTTCGTTAAAGAACCAAATCCATCCGTCCTTCACTTTCCACCGGTATGCTACAGGCGACCACCCGTTCTGCTACGCTCTGAATCCATACTGAAGGTTCTCCGCCACAGTTCCGCCGCGGGCGCTTGATGTAGCGGGTCCGCTGTGGTATTTACAGCGGCCAATTGCCCCCGTCGCGGCGGTGCGGCGGGGCTTTCGCGGATCCTCGCAGCCGTCGGCATAGCGCATGTCAGGCCCGCAGCATAGCTTTCAACTTCGTGTCCGCTACAGCGAGACAGACCAGATGGGCACCTTTTACAACTCTCGTGCCCTGGAGTGGTTCGAGTGTGGCCGGACCGAGCTGCTGCGCGCGATCGGCACGCCGTATGCGCAGATGGAGCAAGACGGCATCATGCTTCCGCTGGTCGAAGCGCATGTGGAGTATCTGGGCCGAGCGCGGTATGATGACGCCCTGGAGGTTGTCATCAGCGGCGACATGTGCGGAAAGGCCCGTGTGCGGTTCGACGTATGCATCGCCCACGCCGACGGCGGCGGAGGCGTCTGCCGCGGATACACCATACACGCCGTGACCAACCCGGAGGGCAAGCCGACTCGTCCGCCGCAGTGGCTCACCGAAGCGCTGACGACCGGCCGGAGAGAACAATGAGTAGTTCCCAACGTCTTTTACTGAGCGGTAACGAGGCGGTCGCGCACGCAGCTTTGGATGTCGGCATAGCCCTGGGTGCGGGATACCCCGGCACGCCGTCCACGGAAATCCTGGAAACCTTCAGCGAGCTTGGCGGACCGGCGCAGTGGTCGCCCAACGAGAAGGTCGCCCTGGAGGTCTGCATCGGCGCGAGCTACGGACGGGCAAGGGCGCTGGCGACGATGAAGCACGTCGGTTTGAACGTCGCCGCCGACCCGCTGTTCACCGTCGCTTACAGCGGCGTGGATGGAGCGCTGGTGATCGTCACGGCGGATGACCCCGGCATGGCCAGCAGTCAAAACGAGCAGGACAACCGCCACTACGCACGTTCGGCCGGCGTGCCGATGCTCGAGCCGAGCGACTCCCAGGAGGCGTACGACTTCCTCATCCGCGGCGTTGAGATTTCCGAAAAGTGGAAAATCCCCGTCCTGCTGCGGATGACGACGCGCATCTGCCACTCGCGGACGGTGGTCCACCGACACGCGGCCGGCGGAAGCGAAACGCCGGAACCGGCATATCAGCGCGACATCAAGGGGCGGGTGATGGTGCCCGCCTATGCCCGAGGCGCGCACGTGCGACTGCGTGAGAAGCTCGCCGAAATAGCCGAGTGGAACGAGCAATCCGGTCTGAACGCTACCATCGCGGGCGACAAGTCCCTGGGCATCATAGCCGACGGCGTGGCCTACGCGCACGCACGCGAGGCCGCTCCGGAAGCAAGCTTCCTGAAGATCTCAATGGTCCACCCCCTGCCTGTCGAGACCATCCGACGGTTCGCCGAATCGGTCGATACGTGTGTTGTCATCGAGGAAGGCGACCCTTATCTTCTGGAGCGCATCCGGGCGGAAGGCGTAGCCGTCGAGGGCAAGCCGGATATGTACCGCTTCGGCGAGCTGAACGTCGCGAGGGTGCGTAGAATACTTGCCGGCGACACCTCGCCCGATCCGGCCGCGCCGAAAGGCAAACCGCCGCAACTGTGTCCGGGCTGTCCGCATCGAACATCTTTCGAAATTCTCCGCGACATGGGATGCATAGTCACCGGCGACATCGGCTGCTATACGCTGGGCGTGCTTCCGCCGTTCGAAGCGATGGACACCTGCGTGTGCATGGGAGCCAGCATAGGCGTCGGGCTGGGCTTGCGGCACGTTCTGCCGGAGCAGCAGGCCCGCAAGGTCGTCAGCGTCATCGGCGACAGCACCTTCGTCCACAGCGGCATAACCGGTCTGGTGGAGATGGTGTACAACCCGCCGCCCACCGGACACGTGGTTCTGATACTCGACAACGGCACGACGGCAATGACCGGGATGCAGGAACACCCCGGCACCGGAAGGAAACTGGACCACCAGCCGACCGCCCAGGTGGTCTTCGAGGATCTGGCCCGGGGGCTGGGCATTAAGAACGTTCATGTGGTGGACCCGGCGAAACAGGCCGATGAATTGAAAAGTAATCTCGCCGAGGCACTGGCCGGCAACGAGCCGACGGTAATCGTTGCCAGGCGCCCGTGTCTGCTGGCGGCGAAGCAGATACGTCAATATACCGAAGCATCCGGGTGTGGAGTATCGCAGACGGGTAAACCGCAAGAGCAATAAAAATGACCAACAACCCAGTTACCAACGTGGTAATCGCAGGACTGGGCGGACAGGGCGTTCTGAAGGCGTCGGACATACTGTCCGAGGCGGCCTTTACCAGCGGTCTAGACGTCAAGAAAAGCGAGCTTCACGGCATGAGCCAGCGGGGCGGATCGGTGACTTCCGACGTACGGTTCGGTGAATCGGTGGCGTCGCCCATGGTGCCGGTGGGCGAGGCCGACTACCTGGTGGTGCTGTCGGTCAGTGAGATAGACTTCGCCCGCCCCCTTCTGCGCCAGAACGGCGGGACGATGCTTTCGGCGGACCTCATCGACGAAGACGCGCTGGCAAACCGCAAGAGCTTGAATGTCGCGATGCTCGGAGCGCTGAGCACACTTCTGAACATCCCGGCAGAGAGCTGGCACCAGGCCATTCGGGCGAACCTCCCGGAGAAGGTGCACCAGGTCAACATAGAGGCCTTCAACGCCGGCCGCGACGCACAGCAGAACCGGTCGCACGCCTAACCGCAGGGACACCACTTTGACGCAAAAAAGAGGACACGTCAGATGATTGAACAATGGAACGATTCACCGGGCGGGTTCCACCCCGCCAGCACGCCGGACTACCTCCCCAGGGAACAACTCAGGGATTTGCAGTTAAGGCGCCTCAGGGGAGTCGTCCGCAGGACCTACGACCACGTCGAGCCATACCGCAAGAAGCTCGACGACGCCGGCGTCGGACCGGACGACCTCAAATCGCTGGACGACCTGGCCCGACTGCCCTTTACCGTAAAGGACGACCTGCGCGACGCGTATCCCTTCGGTCTTTGCGCCAGCGAGATAGGCGAGATCGTGCGACTGCACGCCTCCAGCGGCACGACCGGCAAGCCAACCGTGGTCGCCTATACACAGGAGGACCTGAACGTCTGGTCGGAGGTGATGGTCCGCTCGTTCGCCGCCTGCGGCTGCCACCGGGGCGATGTCGTCCAGAACGCCTATGGCTACGGACTGTTCACCGGCGGTTTGGGCGCGCACTACGGGGCCGAGGCGCTCGGCGCGATGGTTATCCCCATCTCCGGCGGAAACACCGACCGGCAGATAATGGTAATGAAGGATTTCGGCGTAACCGCCCTGTGCTGCACGCCGAGCTATTTCCTGCACATCATCGAGCGTGCCGGCGAAATGGGCATCGACATCCGCGAGCTGCCGCTAAAGGCCGGCGTCTTCGGCGCCGAGCCGTGGTCCGAGCCGATGCGCGTCCGCATAGAGCAGGCCGCCAATATCAAGGCCTACGACATCTACGGACTGTCGGAGATTATCGGTCCCGGCGTGGGCATCGAGTGCGAGTACCAGGCGGGTCTGCATATCTTCGAGGATCATTTCCTCGTGGAGATTATCGACCCCGAAACGGGCGACCCGGTCCCGGACGGACAGGAGGGCGAGCTGGTGCTCACCACCCTGTCGAAAAAGGCGATGCCGATGATCCGCTATCGCACCCGCGACATAACCAACATCGTCGCCAGTCCTTGCCCGTGCGGGCGGAGCATACGACGAATCAAGCGCATCACCCGCCGCAGCGACGATATGTTCATCATCCGCGGCGTGAACGTCTTCCCCTCGCAGGTCGAGACAGCCCTGCTGGCGGTCGAAGGCACCCTGCCGCACTACCAGATAATCCTCACGCGAGAGCACGATCTCGACCAGATGGAGGTGCAGGTGGAGGTTACCCCCGAGGTGTTCACCGACGAGGTTCGCGGGCTGGAGCAGTTCCGATCGCAGCTCTCGCACGCGCTGGAAAACACGCTGAGCATCCGCTGCAAGGTTTCGCTCGTCGAGCCGAACACAATCGAGCGGAGCATGGGCAAGGCCAAGCGCGTCATAGACAATCGCAAGTTGGAGTAGAAGACACAATCACGAAGACCACGAAGACCACCAAGCTCACAAGGGCAAGACAGACAAACTGGCCGGCTGCCGTCGAACACACCGCGGCCGGATTGAAACTATCAGAGAGGACGCGCCATGAAACTGCATCAATTGTCGGTGTTTCTTGAGAACAAGCCGGGGCGACTGAGCGAGCCGTGCGTGGCGCTGGCGGACGCGGGAATCAACATCCTCACATTGTCGCTCGCCGACACGCAGCAGTTCGGCATCCTGCGGCTGATCGTGCGCGACTGGGAGAAGGGCAAGGACGTACTGGAACAGGCCGGTTGCGTGGTCAAGGTCAGCGAGGTGGTCGCCATCGAGGTCGCCGACCAGCCGGGCGGACTGGCGCAGGTGCTCAAAGCGCTGGAGACCGAGGAAGTGAACATCGAGTACATGTACGCGTTTACTTTCCGTAGTCAGGACAAGGCCGTCCTGGTCTTCCGCTTCGACGACCCGGACGCCGCCGTCGCCAAACTCCAGGACAAGAGCATCAACGTTCTCAGTCCCGTGGAGCTTTACGAGTTGGTGGAAAAGTAACCTCCGGCCGCGCGCGGACCAACGAACATGACCGATTTTCCGTTTGAGAACCATATCTGGGACCCGGCCGAAACCACACAACGTGACGAGCTGGAACAGCTACAGCTATCGCGACTGAAGGACCTTGTCGGGCGACTTGGGAATGTGCCCTTCTACAAACACGCCTTCGCCGCCGCGGGCATATCTGACGACGACATCCGCACGCTTGACGACCTGCGACGTCTGCCGATGACCACCAAGGCCGACCTCCGCGAGAACTATCCCCTGGGCTTCCTCGCGGTCGGACGCGATAAGCTTGCGCGCATACACGGCTCGAGCGGAACCACCGGCAAGCCCACGTTCGTCGCCTATACACCCGGCGATCTGGAGCTATGGGCGAACCTCTGCGCCAGGTTCCTCGTAGCCGGCGGACTGCGCAACGAGCACACCGTTCAGATCGCCTTCGGCTACGGGCTTTTCACCGGCGGTTTCGGGCTGCACTACGGCGTGGAGAAGGTCGGAGCGGCCATCGTGCCGGCAGCGGCGGGCAACACGCAGAGGCAGCTCATGCTCATGCGGGACCTGCACACCGACGTTCTCGTCTGCACGCCGTCTTACGCCCTGACCATAGCCGAAGCCGCCCACGCCGGCGGTCTGGATGCCAGGGAGCTTCCGCCGCGATTCGGACACTTCGGCGCCGAGCCGTGGACCGAGGACATGCGACGCGAGATAGAAAGCCGCCTCGGTCTGACGGCGTTCAACAACTACGGACTGAGCGAAGTCATCGGCCCGGGCGTCAGCGGCGAATGCGCCCTTCGCGACGGCATGCACGTCCAGGAGGACCATTTCCTCATCGAGTGCCTGGACCCAGAGACGCTCGAACCGGTAGCCGACGGCGAGCAGGGAGAGCTGGTTATCACCACGCTCACCAAGCAGGCGTTCCCGGTTCTGCGATACCGCACGCGGGACATCGCCCGGCTGGACCGTTCCCCCTGCCCCTGTGGGCGAACCGGCGTGAGGATGAGCCGGGTGGTCGGACGGACTGACGACATGCTCATCATCCGCGGCGTGAACGTCTTCCCCTCGCAGATAGAGGAGGCGCTGCTGAGGGTCGAGGGCACCGCCCCGCACTACATGATCGAGGTGGACCGTCCGGGCACGCTGGACGTAGCGACCGTGCGCGTGGAGGTCCGCGAGCAGGACTTCTCGGACAAGATGAGCCGGATGCAGGCGCTGCGCGACCGCATCGACCGGGAGATACAGTCCATAACCGGCATCCGCATGAACGTGGAGCTTATCGAGCCGCAGACGCTGGAGCGGTTCGTCGGCAAAGCCAAGCGCGTCGTCGACCGCCGCGTGAACGATTCCCCGTAAGCTTGATCGCCGCATGGCTTAACGCTGAGCCGAGACGTGGATCATCGCCTTGATGACGCCGTCGCGGTAGTCGGCGACGATATCGAACGCCTCGGCCGTCTGGTCGATGCCGAAGCGGTGCGTCACGAGCGAGTCGATATTGATTGTCCCGTCGCTCATAAGCTCGATAGTCGGCTCCATACACTCGTTCTGCCTGCGGACGTTCTGGAGGGTCAACTCCTTGCGTCGCATCTGGTTCATGTCGAAGCCGACGCGGTCGGCCGGCGGTATGCCGACGATCATCAGCTTCCCGCCGGGAGCGAGAAGTTCGACGGCTTCATCCAGCGTCTCCTGCTCGCCGGCGCACTCGAAGACCACGTCCAGCCCATTCGGATCGCGCTGCAATATATCCTCAACCACGTTCGCGTCACCGGCGTTGGCGGTCCAATCGACGTCGTATTGCCCGGCAAGCGCCAGGCGGTTATCGAGCAGGTCGGCGGCATATACGGTGTGTTCACCGGCGGCCTTCAACGCCGCAAGCACGCACAGCCCGATGGGTCCGGTCCCCAGCACACCCACGCGGGCGCCTTTGCTTACGCCGGAGAGCCGCTGAGCGTAAAGCCCGATGGACATCGGCTCGACGAGAGCGGCCTGGTCGGGCGTCATCGTCTCCGGCACGGGAAAGCAGCACTTCGCGGGCATGACCACGCGCTCGGCCAGGCAACCCGGCGCCTGTCCGGGGCAACCCAGGAACCGCTGATTACGACAGGTATGCTCCCGGCCGGCGAGGCACTGGTCACACTTCCCGCAGACAATGAGCGGGTCCACCGCGACACGCACCCCTTCCCGGAGGTGCTCGACCCCTTCGCCTACGCTCAGTACCCGTCCGGAGAACTCGTGTCCGACGCGCCAGGGGTATTCGACTATCTGCGAGCCGATGCGTCCGGAGCGGTAGTAGTGCATGTCGCTGCCGCAGACGCCCACGGACTCCACTTCCAGAAGAACCTCTCCGGCAGCCGGCGCGGGTGGCTCCGGCTCGTCGCGCAGCTCGACCTGGCGAATGTCGGTAAGGAAGGCGGCCTTCATGACAACTCCTTGGTAGTTCAAAGCGGTAGGCGTATCCCTCCCACCGCGGGGCAAAAGCTTTTCTGCCAGTATATCGATCCTCCCGGCATCGCCCCAGCCAAAACGCCCCCGAGACAGGACCGCACGCTTACTGGAATTTGCCGATGCACGGCGATATACTCCCGACTTTGCGTAAGTTTCGACTCCAGCATGACTGATGCTTCGTTTTACCTCGGTTGATAGGAGACCGGACATGTGCGGACTCAGACGCCTCATCCTAGGGGTACTGTTTATGGGGGTTCTGCTGTGCGGATTGGCTGGCTGCGGCGATAGCGAGGACAACCTGCCTCCCGAAGAACATGCCAAAGCCATTTTGCAGGAAGCCAGAGAAAATGAGCCCGGCTATGCTCAGGGCATCAAAATTGCCAAGGAGCTGGCGAGTCTCGGCGAACCGGCGGCGCCTGTCCTTATAAACGCCCTGAACGACGAGGTGTGGCGCGTGCGCCAGATATCCGTCGAGGCGCTTGGGCGCATGGGCGCCGAAGAAGCGACCGAACCGCTGGCGCAACGATTGCTGGAAGAACCCGACGAACGAGTCCGCAGCGTTATGCCCAGGGCACTGGGAAATATCGGTGCCCCCGGGGCCATCGACGCCCTGATCGAAACCATGAAGGACGACCCTGACGAAGGAGTACGCCAGCAGGCGGCTATTGCGCTGGGCGAATTCAGCGACCAGAAAGTGGTCGATGCCCTGCTGGGTGTCCTGGAGACAAACGACGATGCTGTGATGGTGGAAGCGATGAGCTCGCTGTCGAGCATCGGCGACCCGGCCGCTGTGGAGCCGATTATCGAAAAGGTCAGCGCCGGCGGCAAAACGCGGCTGGGCGCAATCGAGGCACTCGGGATACTGGGGGACGAGCGTGCCTAT
This sequence comes from Phycisphaerae bacterium, assembly GCA_046538345.1. GTDB lineage: Bacteria > Planctomycetota > Phycisphaerae > SM23-33 > SM23-33 > PUND01. The sequence continues at coordinate 5,922 of JBKHJB010000012.1, read as the reverse complement.
GATACTCTCGTCCAGTCCCTGCAATCCGGCAATCCCTATGTGAAAAGTGCGGCCGTGACCGCCCTGGGCAACCTCGGCGACCCCCGCGCCGTCGAGCATCTAGCGAAGCTTGCGCAAGACCCCGAAGCCAGCAGCAATATCCGTATGAGTGCCTTGCGGGCACTGAAAAAGCTGGGCACGGACGAGGCGAAGGAAGCCATCCGGGCTTGTGAACAGGACGAAAACGACCACCTGCGTCGAGCGGCGCGGGAGGCGCTGGCGGACGACCAGTAGCAGTGACGCGGACGTGCCCCGATTCGCCGCGGAACGCCGCAGGTTGGATGCACTGAAGCCGGTCTTGCCAAAGGCCGGGTCTCGAGGAGGTGTCGATGCGGTTTATTGTACCCATAAAGCAGGTTCCGGAAACCAACGCCGTCAAGATGGACGAGGAGACCGGAACCATGATTCGCGAAGGCGTGGAGGCCATCATCAACCCATTGGACCTCTATGCCATCGAGTTGGCGATCCGCCTGCGCGAACAGCACGGCGGAGAGGTAATCTGCCTGTCGATGGGCCCGCCGAACGCCGAAAAGGCAATCCGCGAAGCCGTCGCCATGGGCTGTGACAGTGGTGTACTGCTGAGCGACAAGGCATTCGCCGGCAGCGACACCTGGGCGACCAGCTATGCGCTCGCCGGAGCAATCCAACGAATCGGCGACGCCGACCTGGTTATCTGCGGCGAACGCGCCACCGACGGCGACACCGGACAGGTAGGCCCGGGGATCGCGAGCTTCCTTGACCTGCCGCTGGCGACATACGTCGGAAAACTCGAGCATATCGACGAGAACACCTGCCGTGTCCGCCGGCTCATAGAGAGCGGGTATGAGGTGTTGGAGATGGATATGCCGGCGGTACTGACGGTGGTCAAGGAAGTTGCCGACCCGCGTCTGCCGACGCTGCGAGGCAAGCAGAAGGCCCGGAAGGTAGATGTTCCCCGCTGGGGGCAGCAAGACGTGAACCTGGACAGCGACAAGCTCGGGCTGAAGGGCTCGCCCACCCGCGTGGTCAAGATCTTCCGACCGCAAGTAACGCGCCAGTGTCGCAAGGTCGCGGCCGCCGACGAGGAGTCCATCGGTCCGGCTGTCGATGAGCTGCTCGCCTTCCTCCGCGAAAGAGAGTTGATTTAGTCTCCCACCAGCCGACGACGGGAGCGGCAAAGAGGTAAGCAATGGAACACCAAGGTGTATGGATATTCGCAGAGCAGTCCCGCGGCCGCGTGCAGCGTATCTCGCACGAGCTGCTCACCAGAGGGCGTGAGCTTGCGGACAAGCGAGGCACAGACCTGACGGCGGTGCTGCTGGGCAACGAGCTGAACGCCGAAGATTTGCAGGGGCTTATCGACCGCGGCGCCGACCGCGTGTTGACGATGGAAGCGCCGGAACTGGAGAACTTCCTGGTCGAGCCGTATTCGGCGTGCCTGCTGCGGCTGATTGAGCAACACACACCGGAGATTATCATCGCCGGGGCGACCAGCACCGGACGGACGTTGATGCCCTATGTGGCGATTCGTGCCGACGCCGGTCTGACGGCCGACTGCACCGTGCTGGATATCGAGCCGAAGACGGGAAACCTGCTACAGACCCGCCCCGCCATCGGCGGAAACATCCTGGCGACCATCAAGACGCCGGAACACCGTCCGCAGATGGCTACGGTCCGACCACGCAGCACGCGACCGGCCGAGCCGCAGAGCGGCCGGGAAGGCGAAATCGAGCGTCAGAAAGCACCGGCAGAGCTGCTCGGCTCACGCGTGCGTCGCGTGGACTTCGTGCCCGACGAATCGGAGCACGGACTCGCCGACGCGGACACCGTGGTAAGCGTCGGACGGGGCATAAAAAAAGGCGAGAACGTGGAGGTCGTTCGTCCCCTGGCAGAGTCGCTGGATGCCGCCCTCGGCGCCAGTCGCGACGCGGTGGACCGTGGCTGGCTCAGCTATCCACACCAGGTCGGCCTTTCCGGGCAGACCGTCAGCCCGAAGCTTTACCTGGCCGTCGGCATATCCGGCTCCATTCAACACCTCGCCGGGATGCAGACCTCCGAGACCATTGTGGCGATAAACAACGACCCCGAGGCGCAGATATTCCGGGTCGCGGACTTCGGAATCGTCGGAGACCTGTTCGAAGTCGTGCCGGTGCTCGCGGAGAAACTGGGCAAAAGCCGCGAGAGCTAAGACGGCAAGCACGAATACCGAAACTCGAAATCCGAAACAAACACAAGATAAGAAAGCAGAAAATCCGAAACAGACTCACCCCGGCTGGAGTAAACGCCGCCTGCGACCTAAGTGAGGCAGAATAGCGAAGATTACACGCCGGACTAAGCTACTGCGATGCCGGAACCCCAAGAAAACCGGTACGACCTGGAAGGCCGAACGCTGGCCTTCGCGAGAGAGGTTCGAGCGTTTCTAAAAACGCTTGTGCAGACGCCGGCTAACAAGGAGGACGGGCGGCAGTTGTTGAGGGCGTCAGGGTCTGTAGGCGCAAACTATATCGAAGCCAACGAAGCCCTAAGCAAGAAAGACTTTCTGATGCGGATCAAGATCAGCCGCAAAGAAGCCAAGGAGTGCGGTTATTGGCTGCGGCTCCTGGACCTTGCGGACGATACTGCGGGCGAACGCATGCGTTGCTCGCTGGTGCGTGAATCGCAGGAGTTGACGAATATCTTTGGAGCGATTCTCCGCAACAGCCAGACACGCTCGGCCAATCGGCAATGAAGCGGCAAAGGTTTTTCGTGCTTGGGATTTCGAGTTTGTTTCGGGTTTCGTGCTTCGTATTTCGGATTTAGAAAACAGAGGAAGTAGTGAAATACAACGGTGTAACTGACCGAACAGTCGAGCAGCTTCGCGAAATAGTCGGCGAGAAGTACGTCATCTTCGGTGACGCCGAGAAGCTTGAGCCGTACAGTCACGACGAGGTGGCCGAGAGCGAATACGCCCACATGCCCGAATGCGTGGTGCGTCCCGAGTCGGCCGACGAAATTGCGGCGATAATGGCTCTTGCCGATCGTGAGCGGATTCCAGTCACTCCCCGCGGCGCGGGTAGCGGGCTTTCCGGCGGCGCCGTGCCGCTCCGCGGCGGGATAGTCCTGCTGTGCGACCGGATGAACCGCATACTGGAGGTGGACCGCGACAATCTGACCGTTACCGTCGAGCCGGGGGTCGTAACCAACGAGATAAACGACGCCATCAGCGAGCATGGCCTGTTCTACGCCGGGTATCCCATGAGCGTGGAGACCTGCTACATCGGCGGCAACGTCGCTGAGAACGCCGGCGGCGGAAAGGCCGTCAAGTACGGCGTAACCGGCAGATACGTGCTCGGGCTGGAGATAGTCACGCCCACCGGCGAGATAGTCCAACTCGGCGGCAAGCTCGTGAAGGACGTTACCGGCTACAACCTTCTGCAGCTCATGGTCGGCTCGGAGGGTACCCTCGGCGTGTTCACGAAAATCACTCTGAAGCTCATGCCCCTGCCGAAATCCAGCGTGGATCTGCTGGTGCTGTTCAGGACGGCGAAAGAGGCCATCTCCACCGTTCCGACCATCATGACCGCCGGCGGGGTAATCCCCACCGCGATCGAGTTCATGGACCAGAACTCGGTCCGGGCGTCGTGCGAGTACCTAAACGAAACCATCCCCTACCATGAAGCCGGCGCCATGCTGCTGATAACCGTGGACGGCGCCCACGCCGAGCAGGTGGAGCGGGAGTACGAGTCCATCGGCGAGTTGTGTCTGGAAAACGGGGCCATTGAGGTTTACGTCGCCGACAATTACACCACGTCCGAGCGGATATGGAAGGTCCGCCGGAATATCGCCGAGGCGTTCAAGGTCGTCTCGCCGCATCAGTCGCTGGAGGACGTTGTAGTCCCCATAGCGGCCATCCCGGAGATGGTGGACGGACTTGCGGAGATCGCCGACCGCCACGACGTGCAGATCCCCTGCTACGGCCACGCCGGCGACGGCAACCTGCACGCCACGCCGGTTATGAACCCCGCATGGTCCGTGGAACAGTGGCACGAGAAGCTGCCGACGATCCTCGAGGACATCTACAAGCTCACCCACGACCTGGGCGGGATGATCTCCGGCGAGCATGGAATCGGGCACAAGCGCAAGAAGTACATGTCGCTTGTGGTGCCCGAGGCCTCGCTGGAGCTGATGCGGGCCGTCAAACGGGCGATGGACCCCAACAATATCCTCAACCCCGGCAAGATAGTCGATGTCTGAGAAGTCTCCAGGACACCCCGAGGCCCCCGCCGGCCGGTATAACCCCCTTTCGCGCGAGATCATCCAACGACTGGGCGAGATCGTCGGAGACCGCTACGTCATCCACGACGACTTTGAGAAGCTCCAGCCGTTCAGCCACGACGAGATACCCGACACCGAGTACGCCCACATGCCGGATTGCGTGGTGCGTCCGGATTCGGCCGAGCAGATCGCCGAGATTATGAAGCTCGCCACGCGGCATCGCATACCGGTAACCCCTCGCGGAGCCGGCAGCGGGCTTTCCGGCGGCGCTGTGCCTATCCATGGCGGAATCGTCCTGCTGTGCGACCGGATGAACCACATACTGGAGGTGGATCCGGAGAACATGGTCGTGGTCGTCCAGCCGGGCGTGGTCACCAACGACATCAACGCCGCCGTGCGAGACCACGGACTTTTCTACGCCGGGTATCCCATGAGCGTGGAGACCTGCTACATCGGCGGCAACGTCGCCGAGAACGCCGGCGGCGGAAAGGCCGTCAAGTACGGAGTAACCGCCCGCTACGTGCTCGGTCTGGAGGTCGTAACGCCGACCGGCGAGATCGTCCGACTCGGCGGTAAGCTTGTGAAGAACGTTACCGGCTACGATCTCATCCAGCTCATGGTCGGGTCGGAAGGGACGCTGGGCGTCTTCACGGAAATCACGCTGAAGCTCATGCCCCTGCCCAAAGCGTCGGTGGACCTGCTGGTGCTGTTCGAGACCGCCGAGGAAGCCATCCAGGCCGTTCCGGCGATTATGACCCAGGCCGGCGTCATCCCCACCTCGCTGGAGTTCATGGACCGCACCTCCGTCCAGGCGGCATGCGAGTATCTCAACGAGTCCATCCCCTACCGGCAAGCCGGGGCCATGCTCATCGCAAGTGTGGACGGGCCGGACGAGGACCAGGTCCTGCAGGACTACGAGGCCATCGGCGAACTGTGCCTGCAGCGCGGCGCGATAGAGGTGTACGTCGCGGACAACTTCACCACGTCCGAACGGATATGGTCGGTCCGCCGCAACATACCGGAGGCCTTTGCGATTATCTCGCCGCACCAGGCGAACGAGGACCTGGTGGTGCCGACAGCCGCCATACCCAAGCTGCTCGAGGCGATGCGGACGCTGGCGGAGAGTTACGGCGTCACCATCCCATCCTACGGCCACGCCGGCGACGGAAACCTGCACACGCGAATAGTGAAAAACCCCGACTGGTCTCTCGATCAATGGAAGCAGACCTTGCCGCGGATGCTTGAGGATTTATATCGTGCGACGGCCGATTTGGGCGGCAGGATTTCCGGCGAGCACGGGATCGGGCACAAGCGCAAGGCATACCTGCCGATGTTTCTCTCCGAGCAGTACCTGGAGATGATCCGCTCCATCAAGCGCGCTTTTGATCCGGGTAACATTCTCAACCCCGGCAAGATCGTCGATATCTAGCGCCACGAGCATCACCAAGATCACTAAGACCACGAAGATCACAAAGCTTCGATAAGATAGAAGCAATAATACCTCGTCGCCAAATCAGTTTTGTCTTTGTGAGCTTGGAGGCCTTCGTGAGCTTCGTGGTTCCAAAAGCTTTTCATTGCCGCCCCGGGCGAGCATAAAACAACGCCCCGCGGGCGCTGCACCAACGGGGCGTTGGAGAGTTCCTGCACACT
>JBKHJB010000146.1:0-5869 GCA_046538345.1 Phycisphaerae bacterium | reverse complement strand
AACCCACCCGCTACCACTGTCTGCTCCTCCCTACGCCTGGCGCAGTTTCTCGCGGCCGACGGCGGGGTTCAGTCCTTCCAGGAGGAAGGCCTTCTGCGGACGGGTCGTGCCGGAGACCAGGCGGACCTGTCGCTTGGCCAGGCCGAAGAAGTCCGCCAGTGTCTCGGCGACGGCGGCGTTGGCCTTGCCTTTTTCCGGAGCGGTGGAGGTGGCGACTTTCAGGCGGTCGCCGATAATGCCGGAGACGCCGTCGCGCGATGCGCCCGCGACGACCTTCACGGCGATTATCGCTCCCGACGGATCCCGGCGGATGCTGACGTTCTCGGCGCCTTTCACTTCTCTTCCAGCAGTCCGGTCTTGCGGGCGTAGTCGAAGATGCCGCCGGCTGCGACTATCTCCGCGACGTCGCCCAGCGGGTTGAGATTGTACTGCTTGCCGGTGGCCGTGTCCGTCAGCACGCCTTCGGTCAGGTCCAGCTCCACATCCGCGCCGGTGGCGATGGCGTCCACAAGCCGTTGCGGCGTTTCCAATGGTACGAGATAGCCGCCGTTGACGCTGTTGCGGTAGAAGATCCGAGCGTAGCTCTCTGCGATCACGGCGACACAGCCGGCTTCGGAAATCGCCAGCGGCGCGTGTTCCCGCGAGCTTCCGCAGCCGAAGTTGCGCCCGGCGACGATGACGACGAAGTCGCTCTTTTGCGCGCCTTCGGCGACGAAGGGCGTGTTTCCTTCCGGCAGTCCGGACTGGTCTTTTGGTACGCCGCTGAGGGCGTATTTGCCGTAGAGCTTTCGCTGCTCGGGGTCGGTCGGGTCGTAAACCAGCCGCTGCGCGGGGATAATCTGGTCGGTGTCGATATTGTCGCCGAGGACGAACGCTTTGCCTCGTATGGTATCACGCATGTATTCCTGCCTTTCGACTGAGCCGAGGTGGGATTATACACCGCGGGCGTGGTAGCACAAGGCGGCTCAGGCCCTGGTGAAAGGCGGGCGCAGAGCGGTGCTGCTCCGGTCGCTGCGACGCCGGCGTGGGGTGAGACCGGTGTCAAACACGCGTGCCAGGCGGCTCTGGGCGAAATAGCCCGCTATGGAAAGACCGGCCGCTATGAGAAACAGTATCGCGCCGGTCAGGGGCCCGAAGCTGGTCACGCCTTCAGGGCCTGCATATGAGATTGCCGGTACGAAAACCGCCGCGAACCCGCCCGCGATGGCGGTGAAGAACACAACCATCCGGCCGAGCTGGGCGAAGGCCGCCAGACCCACCAGCCCGCCAACGATGCCGCCGATTATCCAGCCGGCGACCGACGGCGGCTCGCCGAACAACCCCGCCAGCAGGACGGCGACCACGACCGCCGCCAGTGCGGCGAACGCCACACGGAACACGTACCACGACAGCAGTCCCAGCAGCACGGCCATCGCTCCACCGGCGACGAGATAGTCGGCGGTGGCCGGTTCCGGACGAAACCACACCACCAGTTGCAGTCCCATCGCCAGACCCGCGGTAACGCCGTAGAACGCCAGGAGCACGCGGAAGAACACGTAACCGAATAAACAGTTGATGAGTCCCAGCAGCGCGATGAGTACAGCCGGCGGAAGGGACAGTTCCGCGAACCAGCTTGCGGCGAGTGGTAATGAACTTGTCATTTTCGGACCCTTGGCAACGTGACATGTTGGTCCCGCGTTGCGGTCGGCATCATCGCGGAGACGGTCGTCGCTGTCAACGGCGCGGCGCGTGAAAAGGGCGACACCCAGGCGGAGGGAGACCTTGGCGTCGCCCAATCGTGCCGCAACCCGTGATACAGGCGGAGGGAGACCTGAATCACTCAGGGTGCAGCGGACAACTCACACAATCATTCTTCTCGGCCGGTTACGCCTGCGACCTTTAAACGGAATTTACTATCTGGGCAATATTTCCGAGATTGCCGGGCGCCCGGAAGTGCGTACCTTTCAAGGGGGCGGAGGGGCGCCGCTTCCGCCGTCCCCGGTAAGTGACTTGATGTCCTACAGGCGCGACGCGCCCACCGGACGCTCAAACAACCCGTCGGGCGGCGCCATGAACACGCCGCGCTACACGGCGAAAAGCTCGCCGATGAGCTTTCCACCTGTCAGCCGAAACGGGCGACTACATCTACAACACCCGCCATCCGGGCACCGATCAAGCAATACCAGCCGTGGCGACCATCTGCCGGCGCCCGATGCTTACATCATCAAGACCGCGATGCGGCTCAACTGCATCAACTGCATCCCATGGAAGATCCGCAATTGAAGCACTTGTAGCAGTTACCGTTGCGGACCGTTATCGATCCGCACACGTCACAAGCCGGTGCGTCTTCCTGGTAGTGGGAGAACTGCTGGTCCACCCGGCTGGGCGCGGCGGCGCCGGCGGCGGCCTTTTTCTTCTGCTTCTGCTGACGCGAGCCGTCGCCGTTTCCGCCCGAACCTCCGGGCAGGTAACTACCTTCGAACATCGCGCCGACAGGCCGATCGGCTTCCTTGCCGTCGGCTCGGTCGGCGCCTTCGTTTTCCGAGGGACTATCGTCTTCCCTGACCGCCTCGGGCGCTGACTGGTCGTTATGCTCGTTGTTCTCTCCGCGGTCGGGCACGTTCGCCTGGCGGTAATCCTCCAGGAACGTAATCCCGAGCCAGCGGAAGATGTAGTCCACGATACTCTTGGCGAACGGAATGTCGCGGTTCGAAGTCATCCCGCTGGGGTCGAACCGCTGGTGCGAGAATTTTTTGACGAGTCCTTCCAGCGGTACGCCGTACTGCAGGCACAAGCTCACCGCCGTGGCGAACGCGTCCATCATGCCGCCGACGGTCGAGCCCTCCTTCGCCATGGTGATGAACAACTCACCCGGCGAGCCGTCCTCGTAGAGTCCGACGTTGAGGTATCCCTCGTGTCCGCCGACCTCGAACTTGTGCGTCAGCGACGGGCGCGTCGCGGGCAGTCGATGACGGTGCGGGGTCCGCTTTGCGGTCTCGAGCTGCTCGATGCTCACCGTCTGTCCGGACTGGTCCTTGCGCTTCTTGCTGCCGTCGGAGACGTTCAGCGGCTGGGTGCGCTTCGAGCCGTCGCGGTAGATGGCCACCGCCTTAAGCCCGAGGTTCCAGCCCTCGAGATAGACGTTGGTGATGTCCTCGACCGTTGCGTCTTTGGGCATATTGACGGTCTTGGAGATGGCGCCGGAAAGGAACGACTGGACCGCGCCCATCATCCGCACGTGCCCCATGTAGTGGATGCATCGGCTGCCGTTGGCCGGCTGGAACGCGCAGTCGAACACCGGCAGATGCTCGCCGGCAAGGTGCGGCGCGCCCTCGATGGTGTCATGCTCGTCGATGTAGTCGATGATCTCCGACGCCTGCCGACGGTTGTAGCCCAGTCGCTCCAGAGCCAGCGGTACGGTGCGGTTGACCATCTTGAACATGCCGCCGCCGGCAAGCTGCTTGTACTTGACCAGAGCGATGTCCGGCTCGATACCGGTAGTGTCGCAGTCCATCATGAAACCGATGGTCCCGGTCGGCGCCAGCAAAGTCGCCTGGGCGTTCCGGTAGCCATGCTCCTCACCGGCGGAAAGCGCCTCGTCCCAGGCGCGGGCGGCGGCCTGACGCAGCTCGGCGGGGCAATGCTCGGTCGATATGTCCGCCAGAGCCGATCGGTGCATCCGGATGACCCGCAGCATCGGCTCGCGGTTTTCCTCGAAACGCGGGAAGGTACCTTCACGCTTGGCAAGCTCGGCGCTGGTGCGATAGGCCGAAGCGGTCATCAGCGCGGTGATGGCAGCGGCTACCGCCCTGCCGCCGTCGCTGTCGTAGGGCAGACCGAGCGACATGATAAGCGCGCCGAGATTCGCATACCCCAACCCCAGCGGGCGAAATTCGTGACTGTTGCGGCAGATCCGCTCGTTCGGGTAGCTGGCGTGGTCCACCAGGATTTCCTGGGCGATGATCATTATCCGCACGGCCGCGGTGAACCGCTCAGTGTCCAGTCGTCCGTCAGCGAGGCGGAACTTCATCAGGTTCAAGCTCGCCAGATTGCAGGCCGAGTCATTGACGAACATGTATTCGCTGCATGGATTGGAGGCGTTGATAGGTCCGCTGTTGGGACAGGTGTGCCAGCGATTCACTGTGCTGTCGTATTGCACACCCGGATCACCGCAGACGTGCGTGCCCTCGGCGATGAGGTCCAGCAGATCGCGGGCCTTGTAGGTCTCCGACGGGTCACCCGAGGTCACCTCGTAGGTCTGCCAGTCGTCGTTGTCCACCGCCGCCTGTAGAAAATCGTCCGTAACGCGGACGGAGAAATTGGCGTTCTGGTACATCACCGAGGCGTAGGCCTCGCCGTTGAACGAGCCGTCGTAGCCCTGTTCGATGAGTGACCAGGCCTTTTTCTCCTCTTCCATCTTGGCGGTGATGAATTCCCGGATATCCGGGTGATCCACGCGTAGGGATTGCATTTTGGCGGCCCGGCGGGTCTTGCCGCCGGAGCGGACGACCGCGGCTATCTGGTCGTAGATACGCATGAAGCTCAGCGGTCCCGAGGGCTGACCGCCGCCGGAAAGTTTCTCACGGCTGCTGCGTAGCGTGGAAAGGTCGGTGCCCGTGCCCGAGCCGTACTTGAACAGCATCGCCTCGTCGGTGGCGAGGCGCATGATATCCTCCATCGTGTCGTCCACCGACTGGATGAAACACGCCGACGCCTGCGGATACTCGTAGCTGTTCTTCGTGCGGATTGGCTTTGCCTGCTCGGCGTCCCAGTGGTACTGACCCTCCGAGCCGATTACGCCGGATTGGTGGAAGAGCCCGACGTTGAACCACACCGGTGAGTTGAACGACGCGTACTGATTCACGCACAGCCAGGTCAGCTCATGGTAGAAACGTTCAGCGTCGGTCTCCGAGGCGAAGTAGCCGTCCTCCAGACCCCAGTCGGTAATGGTCCGCGTAACACGGTGGATAAGCTGGCGGACGGAATTCTCCCGCTCCTCCGAGCCGGTCGGGCCGTAGAAATATTTGCTGACGACAACGTTGGCGGCGAGCTGACTCCAGTTCGCGGGCACCTCGACGTCGTTCTGCTCGAATATGGTTTTCCCGCCGTCGCCGGTGATCTGAGCCGAGCGGATCTCCCAGGAAAGCTCCTCGAACGGGTGAACGCCGGGCGTCGCGAATACCTGTTCAATACTCAATCCATCGGCCATGCTCTGATTGAGCGGCTGGTGGGAGTCATCCGGGCGGCAAGGCGGTTCCGTCGATTCCTGAGGCACCATGAAAAACGCTCCCAGCGTTGAAGTGACAAGTTCCGTACCGCTGTCCACTCGCCCGGCTTTTCTGCTCGGCGCCCGAGCGTGCGCCGCCTGTGTCTTTGGCGCCCCGGAGCAGCAGGATTTGCCTTCACAGGGCGACCCGCACCGCAAAGAGGCGTTCTGCCTGTTTGCCTTGCAGTGCGACTCCAAAGTTAGCCCTATATGTAGGGCGCGCCAAGAAATAATTTACTAAATCTGGTAGTTTCTTGTAAGCCGTTCTCTAAAACGGCCTTGCGTGAAGCGCCAGCGAACTGCCAACAGACGCCGACAGGCCCTTCTGTCCTTACTGTATGCTAACAGAATTCAGCCCGGTGTCAAGGCCTTCTATATGTGGGGGCCGAAAATAGCTTGTGCACAATTTGTAGGCAAGCTGTTGGCCCCTGTTGGCAAGTGCGGTGGCTGGTACAGGCGGCGACGTTGCTGCCTCGCCTTGGGACGCTCCGAGGGCGACAAGTCGGCCGGTTCGGGAGCCGTCGAATATCGCATGGGTAATGAGAGATGGGCTTACCTCTCCGGCCCGACTGTTACCCACGCGTCGTTGTGAAGCGCCGCGGCTGGTGTATAATGGTTTGTCGA
>JBKHJB010000145.1:0-5893 GCA_046538345.1 Phycisphaerae bacterium | reverse complement strand
AGCCCACCGCTGTCGTCCGCCCCTCGCGAAGGCTTACAACGCAACCGGCTCGGCGTGCGATGACGGCCACGGACAAGCCGAGGTGCTGGTCGATTTGACGGAGGGTCAGCAGCCCTGGGTAAAAGCTGATGAGTCCGCAGTCAAAATCGGCGACGACGGCTTTACGCCGGTGGAAGTCGAAGGTAAGCTGCTGTGGACAGTCTGTCATGCAAAGGCCTCCTTGCCTTCGTGGCTGCGAGTGTTAGATTATCCGCATTCTACAAGGCTTCGGTGGCCTTTGCTGTGCGATCAGCGTCAACGTTCGTGCATAATGTGGGCTAGCCGTGTCTGAGATTCTCGAAGACCTGATCCCGTTTCTGGCGATTCTCAACCCCTTTGCACTGTGCCTTTACACCTCCAGCGTTATGGAGGACCTTGACTTCCGCTCGGTGCTGAGGGTTGTCCTGGGCGCGTGTGTCATATCGACGGCCGTGTTCTGGGTCTTCGCGCTGACCGGCGAGGCGCTGCTGGAGGGTGTCTTCCGCGTGGAGCCGACGGCGCTTCGGATATTCGGCGGGCTGATCTTCCTTATCGTCGGGTACAACTACGTAATCAAGGGCTACCGCGGCGCGGAGGTGCTTCGCGGCTCGCTGGAGGAGCTGCCCTCGGCGATAGCGCTGCCGTTCATGATCGGCGCCGGGACCATCACACAGGCCATCATCGTCGGCAAGAACCACGATTGGCATATTTCCATGGTTATCCTGCTTTTGGGAGTTACGGCGGCGTTGGGGACGCTGGTTGTCTTCAAGCTCATCCGGGACCACATGGCCGGGGCGAGGGAACGGCTGTTCATCCGCTACGTGAACATCCTCGCCCGACTGAACGGTCTGCTCATCGGCGCCATCAGCGTCAAGATGATCGTTCAGGGACTCAAAGGCCTCTGGGCTGTGGTCCCCGCCCAACCCTCGTGATCGCGCGGAAAAAATACCCCCGTGCTCATAGGGGGGTAGGGGGCTGTGAGGGTCTCCGACGGCTTTTGCCATGTCCCTACGCTACAGGGACATGCTGATGCCCTTTCGTTAGAGCAACATGCCCCTGGACAAAACCAGGGGCATGGCGCCGACTCTCGAAATGTAAGGCCGACGGCTTCTATTCAGCTACCGTCAGCGTCGTCGTAACAGCGCCGGCCGCGGGGTCTTCGGGCTGTCCGCCGCCGACGGCGATGCGGAACTCGCCCGGCTCGACGAAGGGATTGCCCTCGTCGTCGTAGGCCGACAGTTGCTCGCCCGTGAGCGTAAAGCCCACGGTTTTGGTCTCGCCCGGCGCCAGCCGCAGGCGTCGGAAACCCTCCAGGTGTCGCAGCGGCACGGGTACGGACGCCTCCACGTCGCTGACATAGAGCTGCACGACCTCGTCACCGGCCCGTCGTCCGGTGTTGGTTACGTTAACCGTGACGCTCACCGACTCGCCCGGTGATATCTTGTCGCTGCTGAGGCGGATGTCGGAATACTCGAAGCTCGTGTAGCTCAGTCCGTAGCCGAAGCGGTAGAGCGGCTCGTCGCCCATGAACCTGTAGGTCCGGTTGGCCATGGCGTAATCTTCGAAGTCCGGCAACTGGTCCATGGACTTCACGAAGGTCATCGGCAGTCGGCCTGCGGGGTTAACGTCGCCGAACAGCACGTCCGCCACGGCGTCGCCCGCTTGTCCGGGATACCACGCCATCACGATAGCGGCGCAATTTTCCGCCGCCCAGCTCAAATCGACCGGGCTTCCGCTGGTGACCACCAGCACGACGGGCTTACCGGTCTCGACGAGCTTTTTCAGCGCCTCTTCCTGTCGACCGGGCAGGTTGATCCGCGTGCGGTCGCCGCCGCCTTCGCTCTGGGCGTCGGTGTTGACCAGTCCCTCCTCGCCCTCAAGCTCGGCGGTAAAGCCCATCACGGCGATAATCACGTCGGCGCCGTTGGCCGCGCCGCCGATACCGTGCTCGTCCACCGGTTCGTTGCCGGCCAGCGAGCAGACCTGCTCGAACACCACGTCGGTGCCGGGCGAGGCCTTGGCGAGTATGCCTTCCAGAATGGTCGTCATGTACGCCGAGTAACCGTAGTAGTTGGCGTGCTGCATCCGCAGGTTGTAGGCGGTCGGTCCGACCACGCCGATCTTGACCAGGTCCTTGCGCAGCGGCAGGAGGTTGTCCTGGTTCTTCAGCAGCACCATGGACTTGCTCGCCGCCTCGGCCGCCAGGTGACGATGCTCCTCGCACTCCACGACATCGGTGGGGATCTTCGTGTAGGGCACGCGGTCTTCCGGGTCGAACATACCCAGACGGAACCGCGCCCGCAGGAGGCGTCTCAGGGCGTTGTCGATCTCGTCCTCGGTTATCAAGCCCTTGTTCGCCGCGCGGACCAGCATGGGGTACACGCGGCCGCAGTTCAGCTCGCAGCCGTTCTTGACGGCCATGGCGGCCGACTCCGCCGGCGAGGACGTCAGCTTGTGGTGCTCGTGCAGGTCGCGAATCGCCCCGCAGTCGGAGACCACGTATCCCTCGAAGCCCCACTCCTCGCGGAGGATTTTCTCCAGCAGCGTCGGCGACGCGCAGCACGCCTCACCGTTGGTGCGATTGTAGGCGCCCATCACGGAGAACGCCTTCGCCTCCTGTACGCACGCTTTGAACGCCGGCAGATAGGTCTCGCGCAGGTCTCGCTGGTTGACGCGGGCGTCGAAGGTGTGGCGTTTCGGCTCCGGTCCGCTGTGGACGGCGTAATGCTTGGGCGTGGCGACGGTCTTAAGGTACTTGGGGTCGTCGCCCTGGAGCCCCTTGCAGAAGGCGACACCCATGCGGGCGGACAGGTAGGGGTCCTCGCCGTAGGTCTCCTGGCCGCGGCCCCAGCGGGGGTCGCGGAAGATGTTCACGTTCGGCGACCAGCAGGTCAGCCCGAAGTTCTGGCGGCGGTTGCCCTGTTTGGCGGCCTGGTGGTGCTTGGCGCGGGCTTCGTCGGATGTCGCCGTCGCCACGCGGTGCATCAGGTCGGTATCGAACGTCGCCGCCAGCCCCAGCGACTGCGGAAAGACAGTCGCCCTTCCGGCGCGGGCGACGCCGTGGAGGCACTCGCTCCACCAGTTGTACTCCGGTATGCCCAGCCGATCTATCGCCGGGGTGTTGTGGACCATCTGGGCGGCTTTTTCCTCCAGCGTCAGTCGCCCGATCAGGTCGTCTATCCGCTCATCCTCCGGCAAATCAGGGTTCCAGAATTTCATCTCGCTCTGCTCAGCCATTTGGTGCGTGCTCCTTCCAGCGATAGGTTAAGTCGTCTTCGGACGTCTTTCGGTCCGACACAGAGGCGCAGAGATGCAGAGAAGAAACGCTCAAGCTCTCTGTTTCGGCTTTCTGTGCAAGCGGGTTTTTCAGCGTGCCGCCGGCTGTTGGAGACAACTTTCAATTCTCCCTGCGCGGCGTTGTTTGCTTTAATAAAAACTCTGTATCTCTGCGGCTCTGTGTCGCAAAAGCACTGCGCGTAGCGGTTTCTCACGCTTCGGCAAACTGCTTGCGATGCTCGCTGCCATAGGTCAGCGCCTCGTCAAGAAACGCCTCGATGTTCTCCAGCGGCGTGCCGGGCAGTATGCCGTTGCCGGCGGCCAGGCATAGCCCGCCTTCGGGCGAGTCGAACGCATCCACCAGCCGGCGGACCTCCGCGCGTACGCCGTCGGGATCCATCTCCACCAGTGCGTGCTGCACGTCTAGCCCCGCCAGGAACGCCAGTCGGCCGGAGTAGTCCCGCGCGGTCCGCTCCTGGTCCATGGCGCCTTTCTGTACGGGGTGGAAGACGTCCACGCCGGCGTCGATGAGGTCGTCCAGCAGGGGGGTGTTGTTGCCGCAACTGTGCAGCCACCAGTGCATGTTCGCCTCGCGGATTGCCTTGCCGACACGGTCGTAATAAGGGCGGAGAAACTCCCGGAAAATCGCGGGGCTTATCATCGGCTGGGTCTGATGGCCGAGGTCGTCGCTGGTCCAGAATCCGTCGGCGCCCAGCTCGCCGGCGGCCCGGCGGATGTACCCCACGTACAGTCTGCACAGGGTGTCGTGGAGCTTGTGGACCTCGTCGGGATGCTCGTAATAATCGAGCATCAGGTTCTGCATGCCGCGCAGCCCCCAAGGGCGTTCGAAGAACAGCCGCCACCAGCCGAAGGTGGTGTACATCCCGGCCGCACGCGCCTGACGGGCACGCTCGAGAAGTGCGTCGATTTGCGGATCGTTCTGCGGGTCGGGCAGCTTCTCGATAAATTCGTCCAGCTTGGCCCAGTCATCTATCACACAAGCCGAGTCGCGCGCCTGGCCGGTTTGAAGCTCCCAGGACAGCCCCATCCGCTCCGGTTTGACCGGCTCGATGAAAAGCTGCACGGCGTCCTCCGGATAGTGCTCGAACGCCGAGAGCTTATCCCCGTAGTGGTCTTCCAGCCCCTCTCCCCACCACTTGGCGCGGATAAGCGGCACGCGGGCCGGGCCTTTGTGCTCGACCGCCTTTACCACCTCCTCGCGGGGCAGGGGGGCAAAGCGGCTGTCCTGTGATTGCGGCATGACTGATTCCTTCCGGTGTGTAGGAGGGCGACATCTTGCCACGACGCGTCGGCCGAGCAAAGGGCAAATTGCCGCCGCCGGCCGGGCGTAATACGTCAGCCCGAACCAGAAAACGCCGCCTATCGCGAGATTCTCGCGCCTGCGCCGCCGGCGACCTTCTCTGCCTCGGCGCGGGTCGCCCAGTTCATGTCGCCGGGGAAGGTATGCGCCAGGGCGGAATAGGCGGCCGCGAACTCGTTCGCCTCGGCCGGTTTCTTGCCGTCCAGAAGCGAACAGGCCAGTCCCGCGGCGAAGCTGTCACCGCCGCCGACGCGGTCCACTATCTCCAGGTCCTCATAGACGTTGGAGAGGTGGAACTGCTCGCCGTCGAACAGCAGCGTTCTCCAGTCGTTCAGCAGGGCGGATTTTACCTGCCGCAGCGTCGTGCCGACCATCTCGATGTTCTCGAACCGCCCCGTCGCCTCGCGGACCACCTGCTTGTAGCTCTCCGGGTCCAGCTTGCTGTAGGTCTGGTCGGTGCCTTCGGCGGCAATGCCGAGGCATTTCTCGAAGTCCTCCTCGTTGCCGATGAGGACCTTTACGTGCGGGACGATTCGGGCGTTTACCTCGCGCGCCCGCTCGACGGACCACAGCTTGCCGCGGTAGTTCAGGTCGTAGCTGGTGCGGACGCCTTTCTCGGCCGCGACCCGGAAAACGTGCACCACGGTCTCGGCGAGCGTCTCGGAAAGCGCCGGCGTGATGCCGCTGACGTGCAGCCAGCGGGCGCCGTCGAGTATTTTTTGCCAGTCGGCCATCTCCGGCGTCATTTGACTGACAGCAGTGTGTCCGCGGTCGTATGTAACCGCCGCGGCGCGCGGACCCGCGCCGACCTCCAGTGCGTAGAAGCCGTTGCGAACTCGCCCCACGCCGTCGAACGGCTCCCAGACGATATTCGAGACGTCCACTCCCTGCTCACGGGCCTTGTTGGCAATGAGCCGTCCGCTCCAGATGTCCACCAGTCGGCTGACCCAGGCGCTTCGCAGACCCAGCCGGGCCGCGTTGACCGCTACGTTCCATTCCGCGCCGCCGGGGGCGACTTCCAGGACGCTTGCCTGTTCCAGACGCTGGTGGTTGGGACTGGTCAATCGCACCATCGCCTCGCCGAAAGTTATAAGATCGTATCCTGCCATCGCTGATGCTCCTGTCATGAACCGCAAAAACGTGCATTTTCCATCATAGTCGCGATGAGCCGGAATGAAAGATCGGGACGGCAAAACGGTGGGATTGTGCTGCGCTTCACTTGTGCGTCGAACCCACGGCTGGTCTGCTTACGCAGACGCCGCGTGTTCGAATCGGCCC
>JBKHJB010000144.1:0-5900 GCA_046538345.1 Phycisphaerae bacterium | reverse complement strand
TGCATCATCTGCTTCATGCCGGTATAGAAGGCGATGGAATCGTGCTCCAGCCCTATCGCCCGGCGGAGTATCTCGTCGAGCGACGTATCGGCGCCGATCTCGGCGGCGGGATCGCCTTCGAGGTCGAACACCTTTCCTTCCGCGGCCGCCTGGAGATACTGGAGCCCCTCGTCGTCGGCGTCGATGTCGTCGGGCATTTGCTCGGACGGGTTCAACTGCTCTCGCATCGCCGCGAAGGTCCGCTCGTGGGCGGCTTCCATCTCCGCGAGGTTCAACAGCATGTTCTGCACCGACTCGGCCGAGGCCTTTTCAGCGGCCGTTTTATAGAAGCGGATGCCGTTTTCCTCGATTTGCTCGGCCATGCGGTAAATTTCGTCTGCGTTGAAAGTTATACTCACTGCCCTTCGTCTCCTTCGGCCTTTCTCTCGGCCAGTTTGGAATCCAGCATGAACAGTCCCTGGGGGGAGTCCTCAAGCCGACGGAGCTTCTGGAGGATATCGTCGGCCGACGCCTCTTCCTCCACCTGCTCGTTGACGAACCACTGGAGCATCGCCTCGGTGGCGTAATCATTCTCGCCGCGGGCAAGCTCGACGAGCTTGTGTATGAGCGAAGTTACCTTCTGCTCGTGCTCCAGGACGTTCTCGAACGCCTTCACGGGAGAGTCCCACTCCGCGGGCGGCTGCTCGATGGCGCCGAGCTTGACGCGCCCGCCGCGCTCCGTCACATAGGCGAAGAAGCGCATTGCGTGGTCGGTCTCTTCCTGCGCCTGAACGCGCATCCAGGCCGCGAAGCCCGGCAGGTTCTCATCCTCGAACCATGCCGACATCGAAAGGTACAGGTAGGCGGAGTAAAGTTCGGCGTTTATCTGCTCGTTCAACTCTGCAAGCATCTTCTCGCTCAGCATAGTGGGTGTCCTTTCATCCCGGGGCGCGATGGGCCGCGCTCTTTCGTCTGTCTATCCTATGCAATCAACCGGCCAAGTCCACAAGTTGCCGACGCGGCGACGGCGCGTCACTGACCGGCGATCTCTCTCGCAGCCGAGAGAACGTCGTCGTAGTCCGGCTCCTCTGTGACTTCTTCAACGAGCTGGCGGTAGCGCACCTTGCCGTCTGGGTCGATTACGAACACCGCCCGCGCCAGCAGTCGCGGGGCGGGCATAAGCACTCCCCACACCTGTCCAAAAGCGGCGTCGTGATGGTCGGACAGGGTAACAACGTTCTCGACGCCCTCGGCCCCGCACCATCGTTTCTGCGCGAAGGGCAGGTCCATGCTGACGACCAGCACGCGCACGTCGTCGCCCAGCTTGTCCGCCTCTTCGTTGAACCGCTTGGTCTCCAAGCTGCACACGCTGGTGTCCAGCGATGGTACGGAGGCGATAATCAGTGTCTTACCGAAGAACTCGGACAGCTTTACCTCGCTGAGGTCGTTGGCGACAAGCGACGCGTCGGGTGCGTTTTCGCCATCGGCCGGCAGGGGACCGGTCAGCTCCAGCGGGTTGCCTTTCATCGTCACGGTGGGTTTCTGCTCAGGCATTTGTGTCTCCTTTTCGGTTTCGTCGGTCTTTGCTTGCTTGTTCAGAGCGGCGTTAATCGCGTTCTCGTAGGTGCTTCGGGCTTCCACGCCGGGCCAGGAGTTTACCACCTCGCCGCCGTCGAACAGAATGACCGTCGGCGTGCCGGCGATGCGGTATCTCCGTGCCAGGTCCGGAACGTTACGTACGTTGACCTTCACAAAGCCGGCCTTGTCGGCATAGTCTTTTGACAGCGCGCCGAAGACCGGCGCCAATCGCTCGCACGGCGGGCAGTTGGGTTGGTAGAAGTCCACCATCACGGGCGTCTCGGCAGAGAGCACACGCTCGTCAAACTCCGCCGCGCTGGAGATATCCGGCAGTGCGGCGTAGGCCTCGTCCTGGTCTTGTCCGAGGATGGCCCGGCCCGATCCCAGACCGATCACCGTGCCCAGAAGAGCCCCCACCAGCAGACCCCGCAGCGGCGTAGCAGTCAGCGGGCACGTACCGCTGTTGCACTTGCCCCAGTAGCCCAGAACTCCTCCGGCAAGTGCGCCTATCGCCAGACCCATCAGTATTCTGAAAAGCATTTCGAAAACCTCTTTTCGACACAGAGACGCAGAGGAACAGAGAAAAAGCTTCTTTCAAAAACTCCGTACCTCTGTGTGTTGCATATACCAACGCCCCATCAGGAGCTATGCTCATTTTCGGTTACTCGGGCGTCTGTTACATCATAGCCCAGCGAGCGGACCGCGCTCGCAAGTTGTTCGGTGTCCAGGTTCTCACCGCGGACCTCGGCCTTTCCGGCGTCCAGCAGCACCCTCGCCGACTCGACCCCGGGAGTTTCACGCAGCGCCGCGGATATGCTCTCGGCACAATGACTGCAATGCATTCCTTTGATGTCCAGCTCGGCCGCCTGCGAACCGGCCTCTTGCTCAAATTCTTCAGACGGCTCGCCACGCACGGCGCCCAGACCCAGCACGATCAACAGCGCCACGGCCGCGGCGTATTTCGCCCACATCGGTATCATCTGCGGCATACCCCGGGAGATGTTGAACTGCTCGGCCGCGAATATGGCGTCTATCGCCAGTCCCGACCCCAGCGCGCAAAGAGCGACAGCGAGCACGTAGATGATGGCCGTCCGGCGGCTCATAACCCGCCAGATGGTAACGATGGTCGCGGCGTTGGTCGCCGGTCCGGTCATCAGAAACGCCAGCGCCGCTCCCGGCGAGGCGCCTCCCTGAAGCACCAGCGCCGCCGCTATGGGCACCGACGCCGTCGCGCAGACGTACACGGGTATGCCGGCCGCC
Organism: Phycisphaerae bacterium; assembly: GCA_046538345.1. Classification (GTDB taxonomy): domain Bacteria; phylum Planctomycetota; class Phycisphaerae; order SM23-33; family SM23-33; genus PUND01. The sequence continues at coordinate 3,083 of JBKHJB010000144.1, read as the reverse complement.
ATGAGTATCAATATCTGCCAGATGCCCTCGCCGACGGTATCGACAAAAAGGTTCTCCGGCATCACAGCCGAGATAACACCCGCGATCAGCAGGCCTATCAGCAAGCTTCGGCCGATGTCCCGCGGCAGGGCGTCGAAGCCGTAGGTGAAGATTCGTACGAACCGGTTGCCCTTGTTCTGTGCTTCGCAGGCGTCGTGGCCGGCTTCGGCGGCTTCGACGGATTCCTCGGTGGTCTGGGCTTTCGTTGCGTCGCGGTCGAACAGAGCCACGGCAAGACCGCCGACCATCGCGCTGACCAGCGCGAAAAGCGGGCGCAGCAGCGCGAACGCCCCGCCCATCAGCGAGTATGTCACGGCGATGCTGTCCACGCCGTCTTGCGGCGTGGCGATGAGAAAGCTCGTCACCGCGGGCTTCCCCGCGCCGTGGCGCCGCAGGGACGCCGAAACCGGAATCACGCCGCAGGAGCAAAGAGGAATCGGAATGCCGAACACGGCCGCCTTTACCATCGGCCAGATGCCATGACCGCCCAGATGGCGCTCTACCAGCCGCGCTGAGAGGAACACAGACAGTATTCCCGCGACCAGGAAGCCGAACAGCAGGAACGGCGCCATCTCGGCCAGCACGTCCCAGAATTCCACCACTATCTGCCACAGCAATTGCATCAGGTCTTATCTCCAGCCAGTCGCTCCAGGGCGGCCGCGGGGTCGCGATCACCTTCCATTCCCATCCGCGCCAGTGCGAAATCGTAGCGCGTCGGGTCGTCCGGGCGGACGCGTCGGAACGCCTCGGTCGCCTCCATCGCCGCACGCAGGTCCGCCGATTTGCGCCCGGTCGCGCCCAGCGCCATGCATATGCGGTGCATGTGCACGTCCAGCGGAATGAGCAGCTCGCCGGTAAGCGAATCGTCCCAGCCGCCGGGGTCGACCGCGTCGTGACGGACCATCCACCGCAGGAAAAGGTGCAGGCGCTTGCAGGCGCTGCCTTTCGCGGGGTCTGCCAGCAGGTGCCCGCAACCGTCGGCGCCTTGGCGGTGCAATTCGCCGACCAGACCTTTAAGCCCGTCCACCACGCCACCGTCTGCCGGCAGGTGCGCCTTGAAGCACGCCTCCAGCGAGCGGAACCGTCGCAGCACGCCGCCGATGCCGGCCAATAGACCGGCTACGTCGTCGGCCGTCTGAAATCGGTGGGTAAAGTTCCCCAGCCGTCGGCGGAGTCGGGCGGGTGGCTGGGCCTGGACGGTCTCGGCCGGACTTTCGCCCAGGCGCTGAAGTACCGTCGAGACGCTGCGGTGAATCTGCGTCACGCGTCCGTAGGCCAGTGAAGCCGCCAGCAGACCGGCGACCTCCCGGTCCCGCACGTGCTCGTAGGGAAGCACGAGCGATACAGGGTCCGGGTACGCCAGCTCCCGGCGGTTATACCGGCCGTAAAGCGTTTCCAGGGCGTCACGATGTCGGCGTAGTGGCATAGCTAAGCTGAAAACTCCTTCTATCCATACTACGCCGACTTTCCTGCCTATGCGCTCCTATTCGAATGAGACGAACCGGTCCCGCTTGACGTTGCAGAGGGGGCAGACATCGGGGCAGTCGCCCTCGACCGTGTACCCGCACACCTCGCAGATGTGCACCGGTCCCAGCTCCACGTCCTTGCCGGAATCGACGGCCTGCTTGGCTTTGGAATACATCTCGGCGTGGATTTTCTCCGCTTCCAGCGCATAGCCCATGGACCGCTGGGCGGCCTTTTCGCCCTGCATCTCGGCGACCTCGAGATAGGCGGGGTACATCTCGTTGACCTCGTGCAGTTCGCCGTCGATGGCGCCCTGGAGGTTCTGCGAGGTCCCGTCCAGTCCGAAACCGCCTCCCGATGCGACCAGGAAAGCCCCGGGGACGTCCTTCATCGCTGTGAAGTGCCCGGTGGCGTGCGATTGCTCCGCCCGCGAGATGGCGCGGAACAGCCGGGCTACGTTCGGGAAGCCCTCTTTCTCGGCCCGGTCGGACCAGACCTTGTACCGCATGTGCGCCATAGACTCGCCGCCGAACGCGCTGCGCAGGTTCTCTGCTGTGCTCTCGTGCATGATTGCTCCTTTGCTGTTTTTACGGTCTCTCAGGGTACCGGCCGGGTGGCCGGGGTGGACAGGTAGCCACTTTCACCACGTTAGCCGCCTCGACCGCGGTTTTCAAACGCCGTCAAGCGAAGCTGGAAAACGCATCGGTGTGTGCTCATAGTGAGGCGCCCGGAACCGACCGCTGGAGATATCTGGGATGGCATGCAGACCAGCCAGACACCGACGAAGACAAACACCCGACAGTCCGCAAGAGGCCAAGCGCCCGACCGATACGCAGTCGTCGCCGCGGGCGTCCGCACGGTGGGCGCTGATATCGTCTATCGTGCTGCTGACACTGGCCGGGGCGTTGCTGCGAGCGCAGCGCCTGGACCACCCCATGCGCTACGACGAGAGCTTTACGGTCCTGTTCTACGCTTTGAGGTCCGGTCCGTCGGGTTGGCTGACTTACTCCACACCGAACAATCACGTGCTGCACACGCTGCTGGTCCGCGGCGCGGCGGGCCTCGGCGGTATAAGCCCGCCGGCTGTCCGCATGCCCGCCTTCCTGGCGGCGGTGGCGCTGATACCCGCGTCCGGTTGGGCGGCGCAGCGGCTCTGCGGGAGGTTCGCCGCGAGCGTAGCGGCGGCCGCTCTGGTGGGCGGCTCGAGCTTGTTGGTGGAGTATGCCGCCAACGCCCGAGGATACTCTCTGGTGTGTCTGCTGACGGTGCTGCTCATACCGGCGGCTGCGGATGCCCTGCGCCGTCCCGAGCGGTATCGGCCCTGGATTGCGATGTGCGTAATATCGGCCCTGGGGGCGCTTACGATTCCGATTATGGCCTACCCGGTGGGTATCGTCGCTGTCGCCGTCGCCGCGGAGGCGATGCTGACACATCGCCGGCGGCGGGGCATGCTGCTAAGAAGTCTGGGTGTGACACTGGCGGCGACGGCGGGCCTGACGGCTGTGCTGTATATGCCGGTCTTCGCCGTAAGCGGCGTCGAAAGCGTATTCGCCAACCGCTTCGTAACCCCTCAGCCGCGG
>JBKHJB010000143.1:0-5927 GCA_046538345.1 Phycisphaerae bacterium | reverse complement strand
CAAACCGTAGGAGTCGTCTGTTTCCTCACCAAATCGCGCTGCCGGGACTATTTGCCCAGTATAAGCTCCTTGCCGTCGAACCGGATATCCAGATTTCCGACGCTCACGCGTGCGTTCATGCCCCGGCCGCGGGTGTGCACCTCCGGAGCATCACCTTTCTGGAGCGTCATGACAACCAGGTAGTCGTCGCCTCCCTCGATCCAAAGGGCCCGGTTGCGGAGCTTGTGCTCGCCGGTCTTGCCGAGTGCGTTCACCGCGGCGACTTTCGTGCCCGCGTCCACAATGCGAATCTTCGGCTCCGCGGGGGAAATCACCGTCCCTGCCAGCGACGTACCGTCGCCGGCGGTGAGCACAAAGCGCTGTCCGTCCACCTGGGCGTCCAGGTTGTCGTCGATCAGCATCTGCCAGCGGCTGTGGCGACCGCCGCTGGTGCTGTCGGCGACAGCGACGACGGCGGCCGTCCCACCCGCGCCGCTGAAATCCGCCCCCACAGAGCGAGTCCACTCGATACCCAGGTCGCGGATGTGTTCCGGGTCTTTGCGGCCCAGTTCGTCGGTCATACCGCCTGTGGCGACTGTCTGGCCGTCCTCTTTGGTAAGCTCCCTGGCGAGCACGACGTCGCTCATGTCGGCCGATACCGTGCCGCCGCCGTCTTCACCCGGCTCAAAATCCGTAACCTGACCGCCGAGCGATTTGTTTGTCGGGTCCTGCGGGAACGGCACGACGTTTTCCTCGGCTACCCGGTTGCCCGCGCGGTCGTGGTGGTGGACAGCCCAGGTATGCCCAAGCCCGCTCAGCCAGAACGTCCCGGCGTTCGGGCGGTTCCAGCCGGTCTTGGGGAAGCTCTTGTAATACACGTGGGCAGTTACGGTGTCCTCGCCCTTCCAGCCGTTGCGGAACTGGTAGTAGCCCATCTGGCTGTCAACGTAGGGGGTTGGGATTATCCCTTCGGGGTTCCGCGGTTCCATCTCCCGCGGGTAGTTAAGGAAGTGGAACACCGGGTTGCTGCCGAAGTCATCCTTATGCTGCCACGCCCAGAGGACAGCGGGTTTGTACTTATCCGGGGTGGCCGCGAAGCCGATGGCGAACCGCGAGGCGTCGCCTTTCTCCCGTGCGACGTAGCTGGGCAGATACATGCGGCTGTTGCGCAGCAGCACACCGGCCATGTTGCGATACACATGCAGGGCTGTAAGCCCCTCCCGACTGGAGACGTCGTGATACGCGCCGGACTCGTTGGGATACGCGCCGTCCCCGTGAACCCATTTGTCGAATCTGTGGAGCTTCCGCTCGGCTATGCGGTATAGCGGGCGGCGGTAGTATGCGTCACAATACTTTTCCCAGATGGGCAGTTGCTCGTCGTACTGCTCGCGTCGCTCCGGCAGGTCCTGCTCGGCCTCGGTTTGGCTGGTCTCTTCCAGTCGCGGCCGGAGATAGACTTTGTACTGCCGGGTGGTCGCCCTCACGAGCAGCGGATAGCGGCCGGGGGTCAGATGCACAGCGTCGCCGTGATGCAGCTTCTCGCCGGCCAGGTAGGCATCGGCGTCCAGTCGGAAGGCGACGTGGTCCTCGGCGTCGTCATCGGCAGAGAACTGATCGTAGCGGTCGCCGAGATAGCGGTTCACGCGTCGGGCTTCGTCGGTGGGACCTTCCAGCTTGAGCGTGTACCAGCCGTCCTGGTCTATCTCCAGAACGGTGTAGTAGTAGCCGGCCGCACAAGGCACATTGTCACAGTCGGCCCAGACGTCGAGCGTCGGGACACCTTCGGAGGAACTTCGTGGCTGGGACTGGGTGAATTCAACCTTGTGTCCATGGTAGGCGACCTCCGTGCCCGGCTCGGGCCTGGCGGACGCGGCGCCGCCCAGCGACTCCAGGTAGTCCTGTCCCCAGTGCCGGTAATACTCCCCTTCGCCGGGTGTTTCCGACCATTCGCCGAGCGTCAGGTAGTCCTCGCTGTACTTCCGCGCGCAGAACGGACCGGCAAAGAGCCACTCGTCGATAACTGCTCCGTCACGTACCTTTGCCACCGGCACACCGTCGCCCGCGGAGAAGTCCTCGGGCGGGGCAATCTCGACCATCTTTGGTTCCGCCGGCGGAGGCGGGAACGCTCCCGGGGCGTCCCAGATGGCGGCCTGGCTGGTGTAGGCGCCGGGGATGAGCTTGCCCATGTAATTGCTGCCGGGCGCCTGGTTGGTCTTGGCGGCCAACTGGCTCGGCCGCAGCAAGCTGCGCGAGTTGTAGTACCACAGGTACCCGGCGATCATGGAGCGGAACTGCTCGTCCAGTCCGTCCCATGCCAAATCGAGCGTCATGCCCATACGCATCTGCCGCGGGCCGTGATGGTGCCCGACGTTGAACGGTCCGCCGGAGAAGTCGTGCCGGTCATCTGTGAGGATCTCCTTGCATCGGTCGGCGTACTTCTGTTCGCCGGTGAGCTGGTACATCAGTCCCATCGCCGGCCCGTCGTCCTCCATCTTCTTGATTCGCTGAATAAGCTTTTTGCCGCGGTCTGTCTCGGCGCGTCGCTTGAGTTCCGGTAGCTGCGAGCGACGAAACAGCAGGCGCGGGTGCTCCCCGGGTTCCGGCGGCTCGTAGCCGGCGACCTGCTCCAGGGGCTTCTCGACGCTACCGTCGATATCGCCGCCCACCTGCTCGCCCTTGAACGTACCGCTGTAGCTGCCGGTTACCTCGTTGCCCGCCAGGTCGAGGGTCAGCTCGTATGTGGCCACGTCGCCTTCAATCCAGGGATCGCCGTCCACTTCCAGCAGGACTTCGATTTTATGGCGTCCGCCCTGTTGCTCAGCGGAGAGTATTCGCCCGAAGTGATCGGCGCGGTCGAAGTTCCACGCCCAGCCCCAGACGTCCGTCGCCCATTCGCCGTCGCGACGGTTCAGCGTCAGCCAGAGGTCCTTGGGGTCTTCGCCGCCCGCAGAGCCATGGAAGACGGCTCCGTCCATGCGGATTTCGACCTGCCCGTCGGCGGGGGGCTGTGCCCGCGCGCTTGGTCCGATTATTGCCAGCGCGGCCAGCCCAACAACGGTCAATTGCGTGAGTCTCATCTTCTGCGCCTCCAAGTGGTCTGTATCGACAGGGTGTCAAGGCATGTCTCTAACATACTGAAATGCTTCGGACCGCTTGCGGTATCGGTACAACTTACACAGCTCGGCTACCGGTCAGCAGTCTGCCCGAACCGTCGGCGTCATCGTGCCGGGCGGCCGCGCTTGACCGGCGGGGGCGCCGTGCGTAGAGTTCCAAATTCGGAGGTGATAATGGAACGGACACTGCTGCTGTTGAAACCGGATGCGATCCAGCGCTGCCTGGTGGGACGCATAATCTCCCGCGTTGAGGAAAAGGGCCTCAAGATAGTGGGCCTGAAGATGCTTATGGTGTCTCGTGAGACGGCGGGCGCGATGTACGCCCAGCATGAGGGCAAGGACTTCCACGCGCCGCTGATGGAATTCGTCTGCTCCGGGCCTGTCGTTGCGATGGTGGTTGAAGGGCTGGAAGCGATAGCCGCTGTCCGGCGGCTCCTGGGCGACACCAAAGCCCGCGAGGCGGCCGCCGGTACCGTCCGGGGTGATTTCGGAATGTCGCGAAGGCACAACCTGACGCACGGGTCGGACTCCGCCGCATCGGCTGAGCGGGAAATCGCGCTGTTCTTTTCCCCGGATGAATTGCTGGACTACGAGCAGACGACGGACTGCTGGACCTACGGCCGTCTTGCCGACGGTACGCGAACCTGACGCCTCCGGTGACCGGGAGAGTAGCCGATGGCTGACGATGAACATCGCATCGAGCAGTTGCGGGAGGAAATCCGCCGCCACGACTGGCTTTACTACGTCAAAGCCCAGCCGGAGATATCCGACCGTCAGTACGACAAACTTCTCGAAGAGCTGGAGCAACTCGAGAAAAAGCACCCCGATCTTGTCACGTCGGACTCCCCCACCCAGCGGGTCGGCGGCGAGCCGATAGAGGGCTTCGAGACCCTTACCCACTCGGTCCCGATGCTCAGCATCGACAACACCTACAACGCCGACGAGGTCCGCGAATTCGACAGGCGCGTCCGCCGCGAAGTAGGCGACCAGAAGTTCCACTACCTCGTTGACCCGAAGGTGGACGGCGTGGCCGTCTCGCTGCGCTACGAGAACGGGCGACTGACGCTGGCTGCGACGCGTGGTAACGGCATCCAGGGAGACGATATCACCGCAAACGTCCGCACCATTCGCTCGGTTCCGCTTCGTCTGCGGGGCGAGGATTGGCCGGCGGTCGTGGAGGCCCGGGGCGAAATATATTGGCCCACCAGCTCCTTCAACGAGTTCAACGCCGGCCGTGCGGCCCGGGGCGAACAGACCTTCGCAAACCCTCGCAACGGGGCGGCCGGCACGCTCAAGCAACTCGATCCCAGGATTGTCGCCGAGCGGAACCTGGCTTTTTTGGCCCATAGCATTGGTGAGCTTTCCGAACCGGTCGCCGACCGTGCCGGCGGAGTGTTCGAGAAATTCGAACAGTGGGGCATTCCCATCAGCCGGGGCATGACCGTATGCGACACGATAGACGAGGCGCTTGATGCCATCGACGACTGGCTCCGCCGTCGCGGCGAGGTGGACTACGCCACCGACGGAATGGTCGTGAAGGTGGACGAGCTTGCCCTGCGCGACGAGCTGGGCGCGACCAGCAAGTATCCCCGCTGGTGTATCGCCTATAAATACGAGGCGGAGCAGGCCGAGACTACGCTCTCCGAGGCAGAGTACCAGGTGGGTCGGCTGGGCACCATCACGCCGGTGGCGCACTTTGAAGCGGTGCAGCTTTCCGGCACTACGGTAACCAGCGCGACGCTGCATAACTTCGACCAGGTCGATCGCCTCGGCGTGCGCGTCGGCGATCGCGTACTGGTGGAAAAGGCCGGCGAGATTATTCCCCAGGTCGTAGGCGTGGTGCATGATAAGCGCCCGAAGAACACCAGGCCCATCCGCCCGCCGGAGAAATGCCCGGCCTGTGGCGGACCGACCGCGCGCGACGAGGGCGGCGTGTACCTGCGGTGCGTCAATCCGGAGTGTCCGGCCCAGCTACGCGAACGACTGAAATTCTTCGCAGGCCGGGATCAGATGGACATAGACCACCTCGGCGAGAAACTGGTTGACCAGCTCGTGGACGCCGGACTGGTAAGCCACTTCGCCGACCTCTACAAGCTCCGCAAGGAGGACCTCGTCAAGCTCGAGCGGATGGGGGATAAGTCCGCGGACAATGTGTTGTCGTCCATCGCCGAAAGCAAGGGCAGGGGGCTGCAGCGCGTCCTGGCGTCCCTGGGTATACGCTACGTGGGCGGCCGTGTCGCGGAGGTGCTGGCGGATAATTTCGACGATATCGAGCAGCTTGCCGCCGCCTCGAAGGAGGACCTCGAGCGGATACCGGAGATAGGACCGGCCATCGCCGAGAGCGTCGAACAGTTCTTCCGGAGCAGTCAAGGACAGGACGTCGTCAAACGGCTGGGGGAAGTCGGCGTGGATATGTCTTCGCGGCGGGAGGTTTCGGCCGCGGGGGCGCTGGCGGGCAGGACCGTCGTTATCACCGGTTCGCTGGAGAACTTCACGCGCGGCGAGGCCGAGCAGGCCGTCAAGTCGGCAGGCGGACGATGCACCTCCAGTGTCTCCAAAAACACGGATTTCGTGGTCGTCGGAGCCGACCCCGGCAGCAAGTATGACAAGGCGAGACAGCTGGGTGTCGAGACCATCGACGAGGGGGAGTTCCTCAAGCTTCTGGGGCGGGGTTGAGGTAATCGCGTCGGCAAGTCGCAAACGGCGCGACTTGCGCGACCCTACCTGCTATGCCGCATTCGTGTCATCTGCGTGTATTCGTGCCATTCGTGTTATAAAAACGGCCGGTAGTGTCCAGAAGTTTTCGCACTTTCGATGACGGGTAGTCCATGGGAA
>JBKHJB010000142.1:0-5928 GCA_046538345.1 Phycisphaerae bacterium | reverse complement strand
GTATCTGTGGCGCCCTTGACCGCCCCGGAAACATCGGGTACAAGGAAACGTGACAATACGAACCGGCGGTTTTCCCGCCGGCGGTTTGCGGGGCCGTAGCTCAGATGGGAGAGCGTCTGCATGGCATGCAGAAGGTCCGGGGTTCGAATCCCCGCGGCTCCAGTCTTCGTTCGCCGCGAGCATCGCTCGTGGCCGAGGAGGGGCGCCACGTCGAAGCCAAATGCGAAGATGGGCACATCGGTCGAACTTCGCGGAAACGGTAAGTGCGGATCATGTCTCCGCAAAGGCCAACTGCACCTCCTGGCCGGCATGAATATCGAAAACGAAGGCGTTCGCTTCCGCCGTGACCGGCAGTGATTTGTCGGCTTCGCGTACTGCGGCTATGCGCTGCCCCGGCGGCGCGACAAGACGAACCTTTGCATCGGCCGCCGCGTGAATAGAGGCCGAGACTGCCTTGCCCTCGCGCCACGTGCACGAAACCGAAAGCCGCCCGCGTGCCCGCAGGTTGCTGAATTGCCCTTCACGCCAGGCGTCGGGCAGCGCCGGCAGCAGCCGCACCGTGCCGGCATGGCTTTGCAGCAGCATTTCGGCGACCCCGGCCGTCCCGCCGAAATTACCGTCGATCTGGAACGGAGGGTGAACGTCAAGCAGGTTGCCTCGTGTAGATTCACTCAGCAGCTTCCGCAGCGATGCGTACGCCTTGGACGCCCGGCCCAGGCGGGCGAAGAAGTTCACCATCCAGGCCGCACTCCAGCCGGTATGCCCGCCGCCGTGCTCCAGACGCCTGTCGAGCGTGACCTCAGCCGACCGTGCGAGTTTTTCCTGCTCTGGCGTTATCTGGCTTCCAGGGTGCAGCGCGAACAGGTGCGAAACGTGCCGGTGTCCCGGTTCCGGCTCGTCGTAGTCCTCCAGCCATTCCTGAAGCTGACCGTGTTTGCCTATGCTGTAGCCGGGTAGCTTTTCCCGCGCGAGACGCAGCTGTCCGCAAATCGCATCGTCAAGCTGCAGTTCCTCGGCGCCCTTGAGGCAGGCGTCGAAAAGCTCTCGGATAATCTGCGTATCCATGCTGGGGCCCATGCAGAGGTGACCCACCGTGCCGTCGGGCATGAGGTAGCGGTTCTCCGGCGAGCAACTCGGACCGCTGAGCAACCGGCCACGGTCGTCCTCGACAAGATAGTCCAGGAAGAACTCGGCCGCTCCCCGCAGTATCGGCCAGGCCTGGTTGCGAAGGAACTTCTCGTCTCCCGTGAAGAGGTAGTGCTCCCACAGGTGCATCGCCACCCATGCGCCGCCCGTCGGCCAAAGCCCGCACCTGACGTTGTCCGACGGCACGGTGAAGCCCCACGGGTCGCTTATGTGATGCATCACCCATCCACGGCAGCCATAGTGGACCTTCGCGGTGTTTTCGCCGAAAGGCACCTGTCGGGCGAGCCAGTCGAACAGTGGTTGATGGAGTTCGCCCAGACCGCAAACTTCCGTCGGCCAGTAGTTCATCTGCAGGTTGATGTTGGTGTGAAAGTCGCTTCCCCACTTCGGGGTCATGCCCCGGACCCAGATACCCTGAAGGTTCGCCGGCAGCCCACCCGGGCGGGACGAGCTTATGAGCAGGTAGCGGCCGAAGTCGAAGTACAACCGCTCCAGGTCGGGGTCTTCGGCGCCTTGCTTGAGGCGGCTAAGCCGTTCGTCTGTGGGCAGCTCACGCGCGGAGCTGTCGCCGCCCAGATCCAGCCGGCAGCGGTCGTACCACGGGCGGAACTCCTGGACGTGCTCCCGGCGTAGCTCGTCGTAGTCATGGCCGGCGGCTGCCTGCAGACGTCGCTCGGCGGCGGCATAGGGGTCTTCCCGCCAAAAGTCGGTGCCGACGCTGATTCGCAGTTCCAGCGAGTTGGCGTCTTTGACGCTTATGGTGTCGCCGCCGACCAGCAGTTCGCCGCCCTCGGCGTGTGGCTCGATGAGCATGACAAACTTCGTGCCCGCGCCGGTTCCGCTGCCTTCGACCATCAGCCGGCCGTCACGCGTACCTGCGACCAGCCGCAACTCCCTGCGAACCCGCAGCGTGCATGTCACTTCCGGACGATCGCACCGGAACCGCGCGACGATGATGTCGGCCGGCTTGCTGACGAAGGCCTCTCGCTGGTGCCGCGCCTCGCCGACATTGATTCCGACGCGAGCAATGGCGTCGCGGAGATTCAGTTCGCGACTGTAGTTACTCCACTCCCGGCCGTGCACCGACGCAAAACGGACGAATACCGTTCCCACTTCCTGGAATGGCTGGACGTGGGCGCTGACGCCGAGCATGGTCGCGTCCGCCAGCGTCATCGCCTCTACGGGTCTCCCGGCCAGCAGCAGGCGGCGGACTTCGGGCAGGTTTTGCGCCGCCAGCGGGTTATCGCGGTCTGTCGCCTCCCGCCCCCAGACGGTTTCCTCGCTTACAAACAGTTGCTCGCAGTCTACGTTACCTGCCAGCATCAGCCCGACTCGGCCGTTGCCCAGCGGATAGCAGTCTTCCCACTGTCCGCCGGCCCCGTGCATCTGCCGGATGGTATCGCGGAGTTGCTCTGCTGTCGCGGTTTCTGACGGGTCTGTCTCGGCCATGGTGTACCTCCTGAGGCGACGTGTTTTACCCTCAGGCCGGGGGCTATGCCATACCGCTATGTCGGTATGGCATGTTTCCGGGCTGCGAATTTAATCGTCGCCCGGAAAAACTACAAGGCAGGGGTCCCGGAGGCGCTGTGCACGCCTCGCGGCGCCGATGCCGGCAAACTTGCTTGCTTCGACCGGCTTGTCATGGAACAATAATAAACTAGTGGCTGACAGTCCGGCTTGTGTCTCAGCCGACTGACCCGCCTGCAGTGGGAGGCAACGATTATGGCGAAGATGCTGGTGTGCTACTACTCACGAACGGGACATACCAAACACATGGCCGAGGAGCTGACCGAGGGCGCCCGCGGCGTTGAGGGCGTTGAGGTGGACCTGCGGGCGGTAGCGGATGTCCAGCCGAAGGAGATGCTGGATTTTGACGCGATCGCGATCGGCTCACCGGCGTACTACGGTACTATGGCGGCTGAGCTGAAGAAGTTTCTCGACGATTCGGTTTCCTTTCACGGAAAACTCAACGGTAAGGTCGGCGCCGCGTTCGCAAGCAGCGCCAACGTCGGCGGCGGCAATGAGACGACCGTGCTGGACATCGCCAAGGCGATGCTTATCCACGGCATGGTCATACAGGGCTCGCCGGGCGGGGACCACTACGGGGCGGTGGCAATAGGCGACCCGGACGACCGCGCTCGCGAACAGTGTCAGAAATTCGGACGGATCGCCGCGGAACTGGCTGTAAAGCTTCACGGATGACGGGGATGAAATCCACCCAAACCGCGGCAGACAGTTCCGGCTCAGCGCGTTTGCTGACCGGCTGGTTGAACATAAAACCACTTCACGCCTGGTCTCCTTCGCCGGCGGTGCGGTTTCTGCTGTTTGCGGAGGTGGCGCTGTTTCTGGGCGTAATCGCCGCGTACATGCACTTCGCATTGCCCACCGGCGGGCAGGTGCGTTTTGTGCACGTGGCGACCTTCATCTTCGCCGGGGTGTTCCCCATCGCGATGAACCTTCTGCACGGCGACCGCCCGCGCGACAGCGGGATACGCCTGGATAACCTGCTGAAATCCTTCAAAGAGGTCGGCGCGGCGACGGCAGGGATGGCCGCCGGTGTCATAGTCACCGCCGCTATCCTCGGAAGCTTTCACTGGGACGAACCGCTCGACGTAGCCGAACATTTCGGCGGCTATCTCGGCTGGGCGCTTGTTCAGCAGTACTGGATACACGCATTCGTCGTTCGCCGACTACGTCAGGCCGGCGTGGGCCGACGCATGGTTGTCGTTCTATCCGCTGTGCTTTTCGGACTGATGCACGCGCCCAACTGGCCTCTGGCGCTGCTGACCGGGGGTGCCGCCCTGGCGTGGATCGAACTGTTCCTTCACACGCCGAATATCTTTCCAATGGTTGTTTCTCACGCGTTCCTGGCGGTTCTGGTGCGGTACTCCCTGCCGTACTCGTGGATGCACCGTCTGACCGTCGGAGGCATCTATCTCCGCGAGCTGGCAAACGGCGGTTAGAGCGGGCGTCTATTCGCTGTCTCGCCAGGTGGATTTTTCCGGCTGGTGGTGGTCTTCCATCTCGGCTGTGGGGCTTTTCAGCAAGCCCTTGTCGTGCCGCTTTCGCAGGAACCCGCGGCGGAGATGTCTCCAGGACTTGGAAAGCTTGCGGTGCAGACGGTGCAGACCACCGCGACGGCGTGAGATGATTTCCTCTTCTGCTGTCAGTTCCCGTGGCGCCATTCGTCGCTTGTGCTTGAGTATGTGATAGATGTCCCTCTCGGCGACATAGGAGAATGCCCACCGTGAAACGCTCCTCAACGGCCAAGGCCAATCGTCCCGCCGGCGGAAGGATATCTGGTAGTCCACCAGCGCGGGGGCGCCGTCGTCGCGGACGAGTATGTTCGAACGCTTGTTGGCGTCGGTATAGGCGACACCTCGCGCGTGGACCTGTCGCATAAGCTCCAGCAGCCGCTCGAAAAACCCCTCCGGCGGCGTCCGGAGATGATCCAGCGGAACGGCGTCGATGTACTCGATGGCATAGCCGTCGCGTCCGATTTCGCCGAGGTGTCGTGGAACCCCTTTCAGTCCCTCCAGCGAGCGATAGACCGCCGCCTCGTGCTCGCGCATCCAGCGGGCGAGCCACTCCATGGGCAAGCCGAAGAACGGCTGCGAGCGTACGTACTTTATCACTATGCGAGGTACGTCCGCCTCGCCGACGGCCTGGTAAAGGCAGGTAGCCGCGAAGAAGTCGTGCTTGAAGACGCGCTTCAGGCGGTACTCCCCCCGGCCGGTCAGCGTTACCCGCGCCGGCGGCGGGCTGCGAAGTGCGAACAACTGCTTGTCCAGGCCGCTGCGAGTCATCGCTGAGTTTCGATGGCGTTACGGATGTCTCGGGCGAAGTCCTTCGCCGCCGACTCGACGGCTTGTCGCCACGGAAGCTCGGCGTACCGCTCGCGACGATGCGCGTAGATGACCGAGCGGGAGGCGTTGACTATCGCGCCTGTACCGTCCTGGGCGAAGGCGGCTTTACACTCGGCCGCTGTGGCGCCCTGCGCGCCGTAGCCGGGGACCAGGAATATCTGTTGCGGCATCAACTTCCTGAGCTTGCGCGCCTCGTCGGGATATGTCGCTCCGACGACCGCTCCGACCGCGCTGTAACCCCGCGAGCCGACAAGACCGTCTTCGCCGCCGAGCATGGCGACAAGCTCGGCCATGTGTTCGTAGAGCGCCTTGCCGTCGACGTCGGTGATATCCTGCACCTGCGTGGCGGAGGGGTTCGACGTCCGCACCAGCACGAACAGCCCTCGCCCGGTCTCGCGTGCGGCGTCGATAAACGGCGCGATGCCGTCGGTACCGAAGTACCCGCCTACGGTAACGGCATCCGGGGCCTTCGGGTCGGCAAGATGACCGGCCGCGTATGCCGACGCCGTCGAGCCGATGTCCTGTCGCTTCACGTCGCCGATGACAATCAGCCCCAGCTCTCTCGCCCGGCGGACCACGTCGTAATACGCCTCCACGCCGGGCGGTCCGTAGGCCTCGAAGTATGCCGACTGCGGCTTGACTGCCGGGGCGTACGGCTCGACTATCCGCAAGACGTCCTCGCAGAAGGACCGGATGGTCTGCAGTCGTCCCGACGCGTCGGAGTCGCGGCGAAGCTCGTCGGGGAGGTAGTCGAAGTTGGGGTCTATGCCCACGCACACCGGCGAGCGTTTGCGGGCAATTGCCTCAAGCAGTCTGTCGGCGAAGTTTTCCACTGCGTGGTCCTTTCCAAAAAGACCTTATAACGGGTTTGGCGAGCGATGAAAAGCCGCCGTCGCGGACAGTGTCGGCATTTGCA
>JBKHJB010000011.1:0-25903 GCA_046538345.1 Phycisphaerae bacterium | reverse complement strand
GGAGCGCCGCCGACGCGATGCTTCGCGACGCCGGTTTCCACGGCGCCGCTCCGCTGGTGATGCTGAATCCCGGAGCCGCCTTCGGGAGCAGCAAGATGTGGCCGCCCGAAAGATACGCCGCCGTCGCCGACGCCCTCATCGAGCGCCGCGGGGCGGGAATCATCATCCACGCCGCCCCGGCGGAACGCGAGATTGCCGAGCAGGTGGAAGAAGCAATGAGCCAACGCCCCCTGGCGAACTTCGCAAGACGGCAGAGCAGCTTGTCGTTGCTGAAAGCACTATGCCGGCGGTGCGACGTAGTGGTGACCAATGACACAGGCGCCAGGCACGTAGCGGCGGCGATGGGCGCCGGCGTAGTAACCATATTCGGCAGCACCGACCCGGCCTGGGCGCGGATAGATTACGAGCGCGAGCGCATATTACGGACCTCCGTATCTTGCTCGCCGTGCCAGAAGCCGGTCTGTCCGCAGCCCGCCGGTCCGCTGTATCACCAGTGCATGAACGCGATAGGTGTCGAACAGGTGTTCAACGCGGTCGATGAGCTGCTCGCGACGCCTGCGGGGAGGGAAAGGCAGTGACCGCCCGGAGCGACATATCCGATGCGCTGGCGAGGACTCTGAAGCGGGAAGGGCTGGACACGCTCGGGGGGGCGTTCGCTTACGCCGGCGGGGAGGAGCTTTCCAAGCCCGGCCTGGAACACCGACGCCGAACCCGCCTGACCCTGACGGATGAGACCGGCACGGAACACCAACTCTACCTGAAGCGATATGAAAGTGAACCGCTGGGCGAACGACTCAGGCGGCTGCGGACACATGGTCGGCTTCTCACACCTGCCGCCGCAGAAGCGCGGAACATCCGCCGCGTGCTCGCGGCGGACGTGCGGACCATGCAAACGGTCGTCTGGGGCGAGGAGCACCGCCCCCTCGGCGGCGGACGCAGTTATATCATTGTCACCGCCGTGCCCGGCGACGCGCTGGAGCGCTGCGGGCAGGAATTTATCGAGCGTTGCCGCAACGCCGGCCGAACCGACGCACTGGAGAAGCTGACGCGCGGGCTGAGTGATATGCTCCGACGTCTGCACGGCGCCGGCCTGGTCCATCGCGATTTGTACGCGTCGCACGTGTTCCTGAACGAGACAGGCGGAAAACCGGAACTTTACCTGATAGATTTGGCGCGTGTGTTCGCCCCGCACCGGCGACACTTCCGCTGGCGGGTGAAGGACCTCGCCCAGCTCAAATACTCCATGCCTCCTTGGTGGGTTGAGAATTGCTGGAACGATTTGCTGTCGCGTTATCTCGAAGGCGCTGCCGATACTGCCGACCGCTGGTCGCGCGCCATCGACCGGAAAGTCCGCGCGATGCGCAGCCGCACACAGCGGCGCAATCGGAGGTCCCAGAGTTGAGAATTGCCCTGGTCATAGAGCGCATGAACGTCCTGCGGGGCGGACGGGAGGCGTCCACCGCCCAGATCGCCGCGGAGCTTGTCCGGCGCGGGCACGAGGTTACCGTGCTCTGTGAGGAAGGGGACTGGTCACACACCGGCGTGCAACTGGTGCAAGTCGGCGACGCGGGCAAGCCCATGCGCGTCCAGCGGGTGCGGAGCTTCACGGAAGGCGTGCGGCGGGTAATGGACGAGCGGGACTTCGACGTGACTCATGCCATGCTGCCGGTTCCCGGCGCGGACGTGTATCAACCGCGCGGCGGCACCGTGCCCGCCCAGCGGGACGCCAGCTTCCGCCGTCGCGGCCGACTGGGCCGGGCTTTCCGCAAGGCGGTCGAGCCGCTGAATCTGCACCGGGCGTACATGGGCAAGATGGAACGCGCCGTAGTGGAGGACAGCTCCGTCCAGTGCCTCGCTGTCAGCGAAATGGTGGCCGAGGAGTTCCGCCATTACTACGGGCGGAGCGATGGTGTCCGCACGGTCTATAACGCCGTGGACGTTCCCGACCCCACCGACCCGCGACGCGACCAATGGCGAGCGGCTGTGCGGCAAAAGCTTAACGTGAACGAATCGGCCGTGGTCTTCGTTACCATCGCCACAAATCTGGAGCTTAAGGGCGTGGGCGAGGCGATATCGGCCTTTGCGGAGTGGTTCCGCAGCGAGAAGCAAGGTCCGGACGCCCGGCTGGTGGTGGTCGGCAGGGACAGTCCCGAGCTTTACGTCAGTTGGGCCGAGCGATGTAACGTAAGCGGACGGGTGGTGTTCGTGCCGCCTACGGACAACGTCTTCCCCTGGTACGCCGGGGCCGACGCTTGCATCCTGCTTAGCTGGTATGACCCGTGCAGCCGCGTGGTGCTCGAGGCCACCCGGTGGGGCATACCCTCGATTACCACGGTTTACAACGGCGCGGGGGAGATACTTTCCGCCGGCGGCGGAGTGGTGGTACCCTCACCGCGGGATATCGACGACGTCGTACGCGCGATGGCTGAACTTGCCGACGACGAGTCGCGCCGGCGCCACGCCGACGCCTGCCGAGAGATGGCTGACAAGCTGACCATCGAACGTCACGTGGACGAGCTGCTGGAAGTTTACGACCAGTCCGCAGCCGCAACACGGAAAGCGACACCAAGATGACGGACAACCCTATTATCCTGCTGGTGGTGTTGCCGCTGGCTGCTTACGTCCTGGGTTCGACGCCCTTCGGGGTATTGCTGGCGAAGGCACATGGCATGGACCTGCGTAAGGTCGGCAGCGGCAACGTCGGCGCCACCAACGTGGCCCGAGCGCTGGGGCGGAAGTGGGGGTATATCTGCTTCCTGCTGGACACGGGCAAGGGGCTTACGGCGGTGCTGGTAGCCGGTCTGCTGCTGCGGCGGCTGGAAAGCTTCCCCACGCTGCTGCACCAGGCGTCGTGGCTGGGCGTCGGCTGCGGTGTGATACTCGGGCACGTCTTCAGCTTCTACCTGCGTTTTCGCGGCGGGAAAGGAGTGGCGACAGCTCTTGGCGTGGTGGTGGGAATATACCCGTATTTCACCTTCGCCGGTCTGGCGGCACTGGGCGTGTGGATAGTGGTGGTGCTGCTGACCAAATACGTCTCGCTGGCGAGTCTGGCCGCGGCCGGGGCGTTCCTGCCTCTGTTCGCCGCCTTCAACTGGCCGGTGGCGCACGTCTGGCCACTCGTGGCGTTCGCGGCTGTGATGGTCGCCCTGATAGTCCTGCGGCACCGGGACAATATCCGCCGACTTATCGCGGGGACCGAAAACCGTATCGGCGCCAGACACAGCGATGAATAAACCCGCCCGACCGGCGCCGTCAATCACAGCCAATCGCCGATGCGACCTCTTGAGGCGTCACACCAGGTCCGAACACCTTCACGCACCCCCTCGCGCCGAGCGGCCGGCAGAGCTCCGGGTCTGTCTCTCCGGTGAATACTGTGGCTGTGGGGCGGCCCAGGGCCGCGGCAAGGTGCGCTATGCCGGAATCGTTGGCGGCCACGCCCGACGCCGCCGAGAGCAGAGCAACGACCTCGCCCAGAGGTTTTCCGGCGACCACGCGGGCGTCGTCGATGCCGTCGGCAATGCGTTCGCATAGCTGCCTTTCACCAGCCGATCCGACAACAACCACCGCAAAGCCGTTATTAATCACTAACTCCGCAACACGGGCAAAAGCGGACGGGGACCATCGCTTTGCGCGCCAGCCCGCGCCCGGCGCAAGCACGCAAAACCGCCGGTCGGACAGTCCCAGCTCACGGCGAACACCCTCGGCCGGTTTTGTCGGCGTCGGCGGAACAGGCGGGCAGCGACAGGCAAACGGTTCATCCCACCGGCCGAGCAGTGGCTCGATAACGCGGAAAGGGCGTCTGGATAGATGCTCGCCGGGTCGCTCGGCATCGGCCACGCGTAGCGAGTACAGCGGGGCCAACTCACCGCCGTCAAAGCCCAGCGAGGCCTTCGGCCGAAGCATGAAACTCATAGCCGCCGAGTAGCGGTTGCCCGTGAGGTCTATTACCACGTCGAAGCGATAGCGGCGCAGCTCGCCGGCCCGCTTACCCAGACGCGGCCAGCTTACACGCTCCCGTCGGCGGTCGCTTACGACCTCATCGGCGCTGAGAACCCGCCGCGAGGGCAGAAAGCCGTTCCAAAGGCCCCGGCAGGTGGATTTGGTCAGCGCGTAGATTTCAGCGCCGGCGAAGTGTTCTCTCAGCGGCTCGACTGTCTGCACCGCCCAGAGGGTGTCACCTATCCAATGACAGGCGATAACGGCCACGCGGTCGGCGGTCCACGTCGTCGCCTCGCACGGTCGAATGTACCCCCGCCGGGCCCAAAGCCCAAATAACGGGCGAAACCCTCGCACACACAGCTTGGCCGCACTTTGTAGGGACCGCTTCAACACTTCCCGTCATACTTGCCGGCACAGAGCGAGAGGAACCGCTGCAACCGCTCACCCAGCCCGTCGTCGATGAGTTGCTCGATATATTCCACCGGCCGGAAGACCTCGAGCATCATGGTGTGGTCGAAACCAAGCTCGGACACCGCATCGGCCAGTTCGCCGTGATCCACACTGCCTTGAGTGAGCATCTCGTGATCGTCGGCGTCGGCCGCGTGGTCGGTCAAATGCAGATAAATCATCCGTCCGTTGGTCTGCCGCAGGGCGTCCACGGCGTTGCTCACGAGGTCGGCATGGGCCGAGTCGAAGCACATGCCCGTGTTCGGGGCTGATACATCGGTTAGAAGCTCCGCCAGCTCGGCGACGTTCGCTCCCGGTACACTCTCGGGAGGAAGATTTTCGAAGGCGTATCGCACGCCTTTTTCTCGCCCGAATCGCCCCAACTCCTCCACGCTTTTGCGCAGCGCGTCCAGCCGTGCGGAATGCTCGTGCGCCGAGGGCGGGCTGTCCAGTGGGGGCGAGCAGTGGACCACCACCAGCTCGCACTTTTCCGCTTGGTCCCGGCCGATGCTCAACGCCAACTCTCCCTCGGACTTGTAGGTCTCCACGGCGCGTCTGCGGCGTTTCTCGGAGGTGCTGGACGGGTCCAGGTCCGCGCCGAAAAGCCCGTGCAGACTGTCGCAGGGCATGCCGCCTACTGCGACGGCATCGCGGATCTGTTCGGCGGTTATGCCCGCCTGTTCGTTTCGATAGGCCTGGACGGCGGTACAGCCGAGCCGTCGAAAGCATCCGAGATAGGTTTCCGGGGGAAAGTCCTCGAAGCCCACGGGGGCGATCGTACCGAGTCGCAATGCCATGTAGTGTGTTCTTTCCTGTCCGAAAGCGCCGGTTCGGGACAGCTCAGCCGACACCCAGACGCCGCCGGATCATCTCCGCACGGCATTGCGCCCGCTCCTGAGGTTCCATCTCGCGGCGGTAAATCTTCTGAAGATGCGCCGGCTGGGTCAGCAGGAACAGCTCGTTGACGGTCCGCAGGTCGATGTCTTCGACCAACTGGAGATTCGCGCCCAGGCGGACCATCGAAAGCAGGTACATGGTCTCGTCGGAGCTTATCATTCGCGCCGAGCGGAGGGTAGCCATCGCCCGGCTGACGCGGTCCTCAACGGCTGTAGCACGGCTTTCCATGAGGAAGCGCCGTGCGCGACGCTCGTATTCGATGAAGGCGGGTATCAGCCGCTCGTTGAACTCCTCGGCGTACTGCTGCTCGCTCCTGCCCAGGGTGGTCTGATTGGAGACCTGGTAGAAATCGCCGCTTGCTTCGGTGCCTTCGCCGTAAAGGCCGCGTATCGCGAGCCGCATGTCGCCGGCCGCCCGGAAGACCTTTTCCATCTCGCCGGCGATCTTAAGCGCCGGCATGTGCAGCATGGCACTGAGTCGAAGTCCCGTACCGACGTTGGTCGGGCACGCTGTGAGATAACCGTATTTGCTGTGGAATGCGAACTCGAAGCGATTCTCAAGCAAATCGTCGATGCGGATGGCATTTTCCATCGCGTCGGACAGTTGCAGTCCGCTGCGAAGGACCTGTATCCGAAGATGGTCCTCCTCGTTGACCATGATGGAGATGGTTTCGTCTGAACCTACCGCGACCCCCCGCGGATGCGACGCCTCGGCATGCTGACGGGAGACAAGCTGACGCTCCACCAGCAGCTTGCGGTCCAGCTCTCCGGCGCTGGTCATGTCCACATAGAACATTTCCGGTCCGGCCGACGCCTCCAAAAGCTCGTGGCGCATCTTCTGCTCAAGCTGTCGTTGCTGATTGACGTTGCATCGCGAGAGAAAATGCGTACCCGCGAGGTTCCTCGCAAGCCGGACACGCGAGGAAATGACCACGTCGTGCATGGGACCGGCGCCGCGAAGCCATTCGCCGGCGTGTTGTGTAAGGTCCGCCAGTGTCATTGCTGTTCCAGTTCGGTGATTCGGTCTCGCAGCTCAGCGGCCCGTTCGTAGTCTTCGGCGTCAACGGCGCTTTTAAGCTCCGCACGGAGCCGGAGTATCTCGTTCTGACGCTTCTGGCTGCTGCCGGCGTTACGGGGTACTTTACCGACGTGCTGGGTATGACCGTCCTGGGCCTCCTGCACAAGCGGCTCGAGCGCATCGGCAAACGCGTCATAGTCGTTCGGGCAGCCCAGCAGTCCCGTCCGGCGGAACTCCGCGAAAGTCATTCCGCATCCCTCGCACTTGATCTCCGGCGCGTCGCTGTCCGAGGACTCGTCGGTTTCGGACTGCTGCGAGGCCGTCTGCAGTACGAAATCCTCCAGCAACTGACTTATGGGCACGTTCGACTTTACCGTTATCCCCTCGTCGGCGGCGCAGTCCTCGCAAAGGTGCTTTTCCACCTTTCGCCCGCCGACGACCTCGGTCAGGTGTATCGTCGCCGGCTGCCCGCACTTTTCGCACTGGAAGTTCATATCTCTCCGCCTCCTATCCTAGAGACCCGTGACTGTGGCGTCAACGCCGAGCGGGCGCCACGGCTTGGCTATAGTTAATTGTAACGCCAACGCCCGGCAAAAGCAGTGTCGATTTGCCCCAACGCCCCGCGGACCGGTTGCAAAGCATTCGTGAGGAACGTATAAAGACGTTGATTTTACGGAACCTATCGCCGCCCGTCGGCGTATCAGCCGTAGCGTCGCGGGTGGATGGACAGCGCGCCCGCACGGGCTCGTGGAGTAACCCTATGGCTCATGATATTCTTAAAGGCCCGGTCGAAAAGCAGACTGGTCTGGCCGGGCTGTTGATCATCGGTATCCTTGCCGGGGGTGTGTTCGTGGTGGCTTCCTACGCCGCCGACTTCCTGTTCGCGGACCAGACCATCGTCCGCGAAGGCAAGGCCTTCAACTTCTACAGCTACACGCTGGCACTGGCGGGAGCGCTGCTGCTGGGCATACCCATCATCATCCACGCGGCCAAGGGTCTGCTGCGCGGCGAGGCGCACATGGACGAACTTGTGGCGCTGGCGGTTATAGCGGCTCTTGCGGCTATCGACTACAAGGCCGCCGGGGCCGTGGCGTTCTTCCTGCTGCTGGCGAACCTGGTGGAGCGGCGAACGGCTCTGGGCGCAAGAGCGAGCATCGAGCATCTCGTACGAATCTCACCCAAAAAGGCCCACCGTCTCCGCGAGGACGGCTCCGAGGAACTGGTGGACCCGCGCGAGCTGCGGCCCGGCGACACGGTCCGCGTCCGCCCCGGCGACAACATACCCGCCGACGGCGAAATTGTTTCCGGTCAGACCACCATCAACGAGGCCAACATCACCGGCGAGTCCGTGCCGGTGGATAAAGGGCAAAAGGCGGAAGTCTTCAGCGGAACGAGCAACGTCGCCGGCTCGGTGGACGTCAAGGTCACCCGTGCCGGCGAGGACACCACCCTGGGCAAGGTCAAGAAGCTCATCCTCCAGGCAGAGAAGAGCCGTATCCCGATAATGCGGCTGATAGACCGCTACGCCGGCTTCTACACACCCACGATCCTGATGCTCGCCGGCGTTGTGCTTTTCTTCACGCGGGACATGTCACGGGCGGTCACGATGCTGGTGGTCGCCTGTCCGTGCGCGTTGATAATTGCCGTTCCGACCGCGATGGTCGCGGCGTTGTCATGTGCGGCCCGGTTGGGGATATACGTCAAGGACGTCTCCGTTATCGAGCTTGCCCGCAGCATCACCGCGGTCGTCTTCGACAAGACCGGTACGCTGACGACGGGCGAACTGGCGGTAACACAGATAAAACCCGCTCCCGGGGTTGACCCCGCGGAGCTGCTCTCGGCGGCCGCCTCGGCTGAGCAGCTCTCCAAGCACCCGGTTGCCCAGGCGGTTGTGCAGATGGCCCGACGTGCCCGTGTGGACCTTTCCCAGCCGGAACAGTTCGAAGAGGTCGCAGCCCGTGGCGTCCGCGCCCGGGTCGGCGGCACCGAGGTAATGGTCGGTCGAAGGAGCTGGATGGAGGAATCCGACGTGGACCTCTCGGCGATGTCCGCTCCGGAATACGCCGAACCGGAAGGCGTCAGCACGCTGTTTGTGGTGCGCGACGGTAAAGTCCTCGGCTGGGTTGGCCTGGAAGACCGCACCCGCGAGGAGGCCCGTCAGGCGCTGGAGGAGCTTCGGGCGCTGGGCATCCGCGAGCTGGTGATGGTAACCGGCGACCGCTGGTCGGTCGCACGGCGCGTCGCCCGCGAGATGGGCGCCACCGAGGTACAGGCCGAGGTCCTCCCTCAGGACAAGCTGGATTTGGTCGCGGATCTGCGGGACAGGGGACATCGCGTCGCCGTCGTCGGCGACGGCGTCAACGACGCGCCGGCTCTGGCGGCCGGCGACTTGTCCATCGCCATGAGCGCCGCGGGCAGCGACGTGGCCATCAACTCCGCGACAATAGCCCTTATGAACAACGACCTGAGGCGCGTCTCGTTCCTGATCCGCCTGAGCCGCCGCGCGATGGGCGTCGTTCAGCAGAACCTGACGTTCGGAATTGCCTTTATTGTGCTCTTTCAGATACTCGCCGGTCTCGGGATTATCCAGCCGGTGACGGGCGCCGTGCTGCACATGTTGGCCGCTACGTTCGTAATCTTCAACAGCGCCCGGCTGGTGCGGTTCGGCGAGGAACTCCACGAGAAGCCCACGGAGGGCGCTCGTCCACGAGCAAAGGTCGAGCACGTGCCGGCAACAGGCTAAGCCCGCTCGCCGTCCACCGTTTCGGATTTGAAATGACGACGTGTCTTCGGCAAAAACAGGATTACCAGCACGATGGCCGAGAGCAACGCCACCACCGTCAGGCGGACCGCCCCGGCGCGCCAGTGGAGCCACGCCGGTGCGCCGCTCCAAAAAACGCAAAGCGCCGAGCGGACCAGGAGCAATGCCGCCAGGGCGGTCACCACACTGTGCGCCCAGCGGACGCCCCGGCCAAAGAATCCCCACAGCAGCCACACCAGCGCTCCGCCAACTATCAATGCGGCGGAGCCGGCGAAGGTCGCCGCGCTGTACAGCCGCGGTATGGAAAGCAATACCAGCCCCGCAAGCACCGCCACGATGGCGAGCGCCCTGCCGGCCCATGCCAGCAGACCCGCCAGCGTAGGCAGGGAAGCGGATTCACTGCTCGCCTCGAGCTGACGGCGCTGGAACATCGCCATGGCAGCGGCCAGTGCCGCAAAGACATAGATGCCGGTATACGCCGCGGTCAGAGCGAGATAGCCGGCGGGTATGTGACTGTCTCCGGAGACGGCGTCCTGCGGGTCGAAGTAGCTGAGGTTGGGAACCACCCAGCCCAGCGCACGGACGACGGGGATATCCTCGCCCAGCCGCGAGAACAGGTAGGGATGCATCAGCCCGACGATAAGGACGCCCACACAGACCAGCAGCGTGGCGACGGCCGTCAAACGCGTGCTGGCGGCAACCGCGACGGCGGCGAAAATCATAACCGCCAGCAACATCATCGCCATTCCGCCGAACAGTGGCGGGCGGATACCCTCGCCAAAGGGCACGACTTCCCAGCCCGGTCCGATAAAAGCGATAGCCCCCAGTGCCGCCGTCAGCAACACTACCCCGGAGCGCACTCCGGCTGCCACAAAGGACCAGCCGAAATAAAGGTTGCCCAGCAGCGCCGCTACTATCGTCAGCGCGAAGGCCGCAACGCCGAGGACCACCGCCGGTGTATCCGGCTCGTCCCAGGCAGCGGACTTGACCCCATGGCGGATGGTTATCAGATAGACCACGGCGCAGAGATAGAACGCAAGTATCACCGCCAGCGCCACACCAACGAATTTGCCCAGAACGAACGTCGCCCGCGCTATTGGCTTGGAGATGACCGTCAGAGCGGTCTTTTCCTCGATTTCCCGCGTGATTGCGGTCGATGCGCTGAAGGCGGCCACCAGCAAACCCGCCACCAGCAGGGTGCTCAGCCCGATGCTTTCGAGCATCTGTTGGTCGCTGGCGTGGTAATCGGTAGTCTGCGTGCCTATCGTCCAGCCGCTGAGCGGCACGTTGAGAACCAGCAGGGCAAAAGTGGCGACGATGATCACGCCGTAGACCGGCTGGCGAATGGTCTGCGTGAACGTGTTTCGTGTGATGGACCAGAATCCGAGCATGTTTGTCTGTTTCCTTCGCCGGTTAAGTCGCACGCGGGATATTACGTAGCCGGCGGGCAAAAGGTCGCGGTTCGCGCAGGGGATTCTAGCGGTCCCGCCCGCAACCGGGCAAGTGGCATCCGTATCGCGGCGCGGCAGGAGAGGCATCGGACATGGTAGACCAGAGGCGAGCAAAGAACGTTTCGATTATCGGAGCCGTAGTCCAGTCGGCCTTGAGCGTCGTACTGCTGGCGACCTGGCTCTGGACGGGTTCGCCGGCGGCGATGACCTGCACGCTGCTGCTGGTCGGCGGTGTGCCCGTCTGGCTGGTGCTGGCGATAACCTTCCACGCCCGGCATCTTGAGCAACTCGAAGCGGCCGAGCTTGAGGAAATGGAGAATCAGCAGGCCGCGACCATATTCGAAGAGGGCGAAGAGGGAGAACTGCGACCGTCGGCCGCCAGGGCGGCGTTCATCCAGAAGTGGGTGTTCTCGATATTCACGCTGCTGTGGATCGCTTATCACGCCGTCGTGGGAGTGCTGGTTCTGCGCTCGGTGTGGCAACGAACGACACCGACGATAGATTCCCCGCAGAAGGCGGTCTGGCTGCTCGTGCCCGCGACGCTGATAGGGTTCCTCTTCAGCCGCTACACCACCGGCATGAGCCGACGAGCCGAATGGCGAATGCTCCGGAGCGCGGGAAGCTATCTGCTTGTCTGCGTGCTGGCGATGGGTGCGGTCATCATTTCGATGGTGGCCGTCTATCAACAGTATCCCGGCGTGGATCTGGTAGTCGCGCACGTGCTGCCGGCGGTTCAACTCGTGCTGGCGGTGGAGCTGGTGCTGAATTTCATACTGGACATGTACCGTCCACGACTGCCCGACGAACAGCCGCGACCCAGCTTTGAGAGTCGCTTGTTCTCGCTGGCCGCCGAACCCGGAAGGGTGGGGCACTCCCTGGCTGAGGCACTGAACTACCAGTTCGGCTTCGAAGTATCAGGAACGTGGTTCTACCGTCTGGTCAGCAGGGCGTTCGTGCCGCTGCTTCTCTTCGGCGTGGCCGTGCTTATAGGCATCAGTTCACTGGTGGTGGTCCGGGACGGTCAGCAGGCGGTGGTCAGCCGCTGGGGACGCGTGCGGTTCGAGCGCGGACTGCTGGAACCCGGCCTGCATTTGAAATGGCCTTGGCCCGTTGACACAGCCCAACACTTCGATGTCGGAAGCGTACACGAGGTAACACTCGGCGTCGGCGCACAGCGCGAGCCGACAGTCATCAAGGGACGCGAGATTTACCTCTGGACCGAGGAGCACGGCCGTCGCGAGGAGCGAAATTTCCTGGTGGCAATACCATCCCGGCGAAGGCAGGCGGATCTGGCGACGGAGCAGCCGCCCCCGCCGGTGCAGATTATCAAGCTGGTAGTGGTGTTGCGTTACGCCATAGACGACGTCCTGCGCTACGGCTTCGCCTTCACTCACGCCGAGTCGGTCCTGGAGTCGGTGGCGTACATGGAGATGACCAACTACTGCGCCCGCGCGTCGCTGGATGAGCCGATAGACAGCGAACTCGAGGAGCGTCCCGAAGCCATCATGACCTTCGGGCGTGAACGTGCGGCCCGGCAGCTTCACCGGAGGATACAGGCGCGCGTGGACGAGATGGACCTGGGCGTGCGGATAGTCGAGGTCGGTATAACGGCGGCACACCCACCGCAGGAAGCCGCCGGGGCCTTCGAGCAATACGTCGAGGCCGAGCGCGAGACCGAGGTTATCCGCTATCAGGCCGAAACCGAGGCCAACCGCATGCTTGCGGAGGTCGCCGGCGACCCGTCCACGGCTTTGCGACTGGGTCTGGCGATCCGCAAGCTCGACGAGCTTGAGACACTGGAGGACCTCGGTTCCAGCCCCGCCGAGCAGGCCTCCCGGCTCGAAGAGTTCATCAGAATAGTAAACAACGACATCACCACACTGGCTGGTGAAATACGCCAGGAGCAGCTTCTGGGACGTGTAAGCCCCGCGCGCGAGTCGCTGTTGGCCGAGTATCGCCAGTGGCGCGACACGCTCGAGGAGGTTCGCAGCGAAATACAGGACGAGGGCGAGCCGAGACTGTCCGCTCGACTCACCAAGGCCCAGGAGCTTGCCGAGCAGAGATTCTCCGATGTAGCCGGTACTGCCGCTGCGACTTTCGCCCATGCTCGCGCCTACCGTTGGCAGAGAGAACTGGGCGAGAGGTCGCAGGCCGAAAGCTTCCGCAGGGAGTTGCTGGCGTACCAGGCAAGCCCGGAGATGTACATGCTGGACCGGTGGCTGGACGTCTGGGACGAGGTTCTGCCCGACATGCACAAATACGTCCTTGGCGTGGACAAGGACAGGATAGAGCTTTGGCTGAATCTGGAACGCGAAAGAGGTGTGCTGGAAGGCGTGTACGAATCCGACGGCGACGATAACTAGTTGACCGCCGAACGCGCGACACCGCACCACCAATTGAGGAAGCGACGATGAGACGGCATATAGGACTGATAGTGCTGGCGGCGGTGGTGGTTCTGGCGCTGCTCGCGACAATGGTCGCGTTTACCGTCGAGACCACCGAGATAGTGCTGGTCAAGACCTTCGGCGAGACCACAAGTGTTTACTACGGTTCAGAGCCGACTGAATCCGAGGACGACGCCCCGGAAGCCGGAGCGGCCGTGCCCGGCTCCCGGCAAGGCGCGCTGGAGCAAACAGCCGACGCGGGGCTGCATTTCCGCTGGCCGTACCCCGTCCAGTCCGTCGTAAGGTACGACGCGCGGACCTTTATTTTCGAGGATCCCGTTGACGAGGTACAGACCCAGGACAAAAACCCCATCCTGTTGACAATGTCCTGCACCTGGCGGATCGAAGACCCACGGCGGTTCTACGAAAGCGTCCGCACCATCGAAGCCGCCGAGCGCGGCATCCGCTCGCTGCTTCGCAGCCGTAAGCGGGACGTGGTGGGACAACACCCGTTCGAAGACTTTGTAAACACCGACCCGGAGAAGATGAAGCTTCGCGAAATCGCCCAGGAGGAAATCCTCCCTCGCCTGCGGGAGCAGGCCTCAGAGCTGTACGGCGTGCGGATAGAGGCGCTTGGTATCAAGAGCTTGAACATTCCCGAGGGCGCCACGGCCAAGGTTATAGACGCCATGCGCGAAGAGCGGACCGCCGCCGCCGAGACGTTCCGAGCCCGCGCGGAAGCCATGGCGACCGCCATTCGAGAGCGAGCGCGTGCCGCAAGCGACCAGATTATCGCCTTTGCGGAGCGCAAGGCGCAGGACATCCGCACCGAGGGCGACAGGGCGGCCGCCGAATACTACAGGCAGTTCGCCGAGAATCCGCAGCTCAGTGCGTTCCTGCGATATCTGCAGTCGCTGCGCGAGGAATTGAGCGAGCGCACCGTGATACTGCTGGACGGCACGCAGCTTCCCAGCGTGGATTTCTTCCGCGAAGCGCCGACCACCGAATCGCTCAAGCTGCCCGAACCGCTGCGGACCGACGGTAGTGCCGAACAAAGCGCTGAGCAGCGTGCCGAGTCCGAGGACGACCAACAATGACAGCCGAACAACAGGACGAACAGCGAAGGGTCCAGCCGACGCCCGACCCGGTTCTGGAAGCCGAGGACGAGGCCTCCCGTTCACTCGCCGACGCCCTGCGGGTGAGCTTCCGACTGCTGTCGCTGGTAATGGTACTGGTGCTGGCCGCTTGGACCCTTACCGGTCTGGCGAGTGTGGACTCCGGTGAAAACGGTATCATTTACCGTTTCGGACACATCACCGGTGTCGCCGGAGAAGGACTGGCGTATGGTTGGCCGTTCCCCATAGGGCGTATCGAGAAGATCGATATGCGCGAGCGACGCGCCGTCGTGGACGACTTCTGGATGCACCTTACGCCGGAAGACCAGACCAAACCGCTCAGCGACGTCAGTCCCTACGCACAGGGCTTGCGCCCGGGCTGGGACGGTGGCCTGCTGACCGGCGATCGCAGTCTGCTGCACATGAAACTGGGTATTGCCTACCGGGTGGAAGACCCCGTCGCCTATACGCGCAATGTGCCGGACCCCTATGTTACGACCATCCCCGGCAGCAACGAGAAGATTACCGTCGACCCCGCCGAGGAGTTCATACGCACCGCGGTGTGCTTGGCGGCTATACGGGCGGCGGCCCACAGGACCGCGGACGGACTCAGGCGCGGCGAGCAGGAGCAGTTCAAGACCGACGTCATGCACGACGCCCAGAGATATCTGGATGAGTTGAGCACCGGTCTGGTAATCAGGACGGTTGACCTGGAGGGCAACGAGTGGCCCCTCCGTGCCCGACCTGCCTACGAAGATGCGCAGAACGCCTCCAGCGAGGCCGAGCAGCTCGTCAAGTCCGCCGAGTCGGAAGCCCAGGATATCCTCGCCGGAGCCGCCGGCGCGAATTACGTGCGTCTGGTTGGCAGACCTTGGCGCCTGGGACAACAACGACCCGACGACGAGACGGAGGAGTTCGACCTCATCGGACAGTACAGCCGCCTCGTGGAAGCCGCCCGCCGGGCCGAGCAGGCCGGGGACAGCGACGAACGCCAACAACTGCTCGCCGAAGCCGAAGAAGTCCTTGAGATGATAGACCAGGTGCTGCAGTTGGGCACCACCGGCGGCGACGCCAGCCGTATCCTCGCGGAAGCCCGGGCCTACAAAACACAAGTGGTGGAATCCGTGAAAAGTCGGGCCAGGAAGTTCGCGGAGTTGAGACCCGAGTTTGAACGCGACCCCGATATTATGATGCAATATCTCTGGGCCGAGACCCGAGGCGAGATTCTCTCCCGCAGCGGGGTGGAGAAGTACATCATCCCGCCGGGCCGGCAGAAGGCGGTCCTGCGGATACGCCGACCACCGGAGATTGCTCGCGAGATCGAACGCGAAGCACTGAAGGCGCTGCAGCAGCGCGTATCTGAGTGACGCTGCACCCGCCGTTCCGACCGGACGGACAAATACCTATGGCGCAGCAAGCAACCGAAAAGAAAGTGGTCACCACGGCCAAGCTCACGAAAGTGTTTCGCGACTTCTGGCTTCGTGAGAAAGTCACAGCGGTCTCGGAGCTGGATCTGGAGATTCGCCCTGGCGAAGTATTCGGCCTGCTTGGTCCTAACGGCTCGGGCAAGACCACCACGCTGAAGATGATCCTGGGTTTGCTGTTCCCCACGCGTGGCAGGATTGCGGTGTTCGGCCGCCGTCCCACGGACGTTGCCACCAAGAACCGCATCGGCTTTCTGCCCGAAGATTCGTACCTCTATCCGTTCCTTGACGCCCGCGAGACGCTTGACTTCTACGGGCGATTGTTTCATCAACCCCGTGGGGAACGCCGGCGGCGCATCGAGATGCTCCTGGATATGGTGGGGCTTCGCGGCGTGGCTTATCGGAGAGTGGGCGAGTACTCCAAAGGCATGCAGCGTCGCATCGGACTCGCCCAGGCACTGATAAACGACCCGGACCTGCTGATTCTCGACGAGCCGACCGGCGGGATGGACCCCATCGGCACGCGTCAGTTCAAAGACCTCATCCGCCTGCTCGCACAGCGGGGCAAGACTGTCATCCTGTCCAGCCATCTGCTGGCCGACGTGGAAGACGTCTGCGACCGCGTATGCGTGCTCTACGGAGGCAAGCGACGCGCCCTGGGGCAAATGGACGAGCTGCTGGCCCGCGGCGGCCTGACGCAGATTACCACCGAGCAACTCGACCAGCAGACCCTTCAGAAGGTGCAGTCTGTCCTCGAAAACTCGGGGCGCGACGTGGTGGAAGTCTCCACCCCGCGGACCTCGCTGGAGGCGCTGTTCCTGCAGATTGTCGAAGACGCCCAGAGGCAACGCCTGCGAACCGGCGGAGCTGTGGGCACCGGGGAAGTGGCCGAGTTCCTGCAGGCGGCCCCGCGGGAAGGCAGAGGGGTGATCGACCAACTGGTCGCCCACTCGGGCGCCGAGCAGCAAGCCGCAGAGGAGCAGCCGGCCGGGAAAACCGAACAATCCGCTCCACGCCGCGAGGAAGAACCCGCCGAAGAGATCCTCGAGGACCTGGTTTCCGGCCACGGTGAGGAACCCTCGCAGGACGAGTCGGACCGGGAACAGGCCGAATCCGAACAGACGTCCCG
This sequence comes from Phycisphaerae bacterium, assembly GCA_046538345.1. Taxonomy (GTDB): domain Bacteria; phylum Planctomycetota; class Phycisphaerae; order SM23-33; family SM23-33; genus PUND01. Next base: position 9,339 of record JBKHJB010000011.1, on the reverse strand, counting down.
CAGCGAACAGGCCGACCGCGACGTGCTCAACGAGCTTCTCGGCCGAGACAACCGCGACGAGGACGCGGACGACAGCGACTCGCGGGAGAAGCAGTAATGCGAGGCATCTGGGCCATTGCCCGCCAAACCTTCAGTCAGTGTCTGCGCACGAAGGTGGCGGCGGTGTTCATCGTACTGCTGACGGTGTGCATCGGCACGCTTCCGTTCGTGATGACCGGCGACGGCACGCTCCCGGGGCGCATTCGGACTTTCCTGGCCTACGCGCCGGGGATCACCGGCGCGCTGCTGACACTGGCGACTGTCTTTTTGTCCGTAGGAGCTGTAAGCTCCGACGTGGAGCGCAAGCATATCTTCACCATCGCCAGCAAACCGCTGAGCAGGTGGCATTACGTGCTCGGACGCTGGCTCGGCGTGGTAATGCTCAACGCTTTGCTGGTTACCGTCTCGGCGGCGGGGATATATTCCCTCGCCCAATACCTTCGCATGCGAGAGGCGCCGCCGGACCAGCGCCGCGCCGTGGAGACGGAGATATTCACAGCCCGCGTGCGAAGCGCCCCGGTGGGAGTGGAGGAAGAAATCCGCAGCCAGGTCGAGCAGCGGATACGCAAGCTCCAGGAAGAGAATCGCTACGAGGAGAACGTCGAGCGATTTCTTCCCGAAGCCGACGGCGACGAGCAGCGAGCCCGCGAGCTTCTGGCCGAGGAGATATACAAGCAGGAGCTCCAGCAGCGGCAATCGGTAAGTCCCGGCGGCAGGATTCAGTGGACGTTCGAGAGTATCGACGTGGAGGGAGGGCGATTCACCGGCACGGGTGAGGTCCGGGAGACGGCACCGCAGCAGGGGCTGGCCCGGGTCGAAGCGCCGGACCGGCTGTTGTCGCGGTTGGTCTATCGCGGACCGGTGCGCGTCGCGGGTGTCGAGGGACGCGTGTTGGGACTGAGTGGAGAATGGTTCGACGTCGCTTTCGAAAGCGAGGACGACATGCGCCGGGCCCGCTCCGCCGGTCTGGAAACCGACCGCGAGGTGGATGTCGTCGTGGACGAGACCATCCAGCTTACATACCGGCTGGATCCGCTGACCGAGACGTATGGTGAGAACCTGCCGGGTGCGTGGATAGCCCGGAACCCCCGAACAGGATTCAGCTCGGGCGACGTGCGCGACGACCCCTCCGGAACACCTTCGACCGTGACGCTTTCGTCGCGCGTGGTTGACGAGGAAAGCGGCCGAACCATCGTAAGATATTTCAATCGCTCGGATTTCAGCATAGGTATTCAGCGCGAGAACCTCGGGATACTCTTCAGGGTGGGGGGCTTCGAGTGGAACTTTATCCGAGGCATGTTCCTGATACTGGTGCAGGTTTCGTTTATCGCGGCCTTGGGCGTGTTCGCGGGCACGTTCCTGTCCTTCGCCGTCGGATCGCTGGTATGTCTGGCGGTTCTGCCCTTCGCGATGCTGCGAGGTTTTCTCGCCGAGTCCACGCGGATACTCCCGGCCACCGAGGGTATCGGCCAGTATATCGGCAGGGGGGTCTTCTACGTAATGGACCAATTGCTTCCGAATTTCAGCCGCACCTCCCCCACCGAAAGCTTTGTTGATGGTATGCTCATCTCCTGGCCGGCGGTTGGGGAGACGGTCTTGTGGGCGCTGGTAGTCCGTTCGGCGCTGATCCTGCTGGTGGCATGTATCATTTTCAACAAGCGTGAGCTTGCGCGGGTTCAGGTGTAACGATGGGTAGGCGACCGGGACTTCTTCAGATTCTCTGGGCCGCACTGGCCGTTGCCGGCTTCGTGGCAGCGGGGCTGCTTCAGCGTCCTTTGGATTCTCGGGTTGAGCAGCGCGGGCGCCGTGCGGGCAGCTCTGTGGTTGCCCAGCGCCATCCGGAGCTGGCGCTTCTGACAATGGCACCGGGCGGACTTCGCGCTCCTGTGGTCAACGCGCTGTGGATCCGCGCACAGAACCTCAAGGACGAGGGACGCTATTACGACGCCATGCAACTCGCCGACGCAATCTGCCGCCTGCAGCCGGAATTCGCGGGAGTCTGGGGGTTCCACGCATGGAACATGGCCTGGAACATTTCCGCCGCCACCCACACACGCGAGGAAAGGTGGCGGTGGGTCTCAAACGGCATCTCGCTGCTGCGCGACCAGGGCATCCAGATGAACCCCGACGCAGTAGTGCTGTACAAGGAGCTGGGGTGGATATTCTTCTCCAAGATGGGAATGACCCTCGACGAGATGCACTTGAGCTACAAAAGGCGCTGGGCCGCCCAGATGCAGCACCTGCTCGGCTCCCCGCGACCGGGCACCACCGCCGAGACCATCGACTGGTTCCGTCCCGTCGCCGAAGCCCCGCTTGATACCGACCCCCGACGCCAGGCCGAATCCCGCATACAGCCGGACCAGCGCCGCGTACTGCTGGAGGACGGCGAGGTAGCTTCCTACTCCGAACGGCTCGATGAGGTCGGGCTGTCCATCGGGGAGGACTTTCTTGACGCGTACAACCGTTTCAGCCGTCATCCCAGCGTTGATCTGGTCCGCGTCCGCCCGCCCCGGCTGAGAAACGAGCAGGAACGGGCCATATACGAGACCATCAACGCCGAAGAATACGAGGCCGCGCGACAGAAAATATTGGCGTTCATTCGGGCACAGTTGCTCTGGAATGTTTACCGCATGGACCCGGACTGGATGCTCCAGCTCATGGAACGCTACGGACCGCTGGACTGGCGGCTGGTCTGGCCGCACGGGCTTTACTGGGTGACCTACGGTCTGCACGTCACCGAGAGTCTGGGTCTGAACGACATCGACTCGCTCAACACCGACCGCATCGTGCTGAACTGCCTGAAACAGCTCACCTGGCACGGTCGTATGACCTACGTCGAGAACCCCGACAATCCGGACGAACCGTACATCGCTTTCTGGTCGGACACGCGCTTCATACGACCGACCCAGGAGGAGCACGAGCGCATCATAGAGGCGGTCATCGAGACGACAGGGGAGGAGTTCAAGGACAATACTTTCAGACCCGGGCACATCAACTACCTCATCCAGGCGATCCAGACGCTGGTGGCGGGGCGGAATGTGAATCGCGCCCAGCAATACCTGGACTATATCCGGGACGAATACGAGATGACCGGGGACCGCTGGGACCTTCAGGACGTGGAAGACTTCGTGCTATACGAGCTGGCAACCGAGGAGACCCCGACTCTGGACATGACGGTCAGCCAGATATCCATCTCATTGCAGACGGGTTTTGTTGCGCTGGCGGCCGATGATTCGCAGCAGTATCGCGACAGCATGCAGTGGGCCCGTAGGGTATTCAACCGGTTCCAGCAGTCCGAGGCCGCCGAGCGGGTTAAGCAGCAGGTTCCGTCCCTGGGCGAGATGGCGGAGAACGTGGCCGCGAGTCTGCTGATAGAACCGCGGACGGTGGGCTACAACCTCACACTTCCGGCCCGAGCGCGACTCTATGGCTCGCTGCCGGAGCGGATGCGCTTAGCGATATACGACCGGATTGCCCCGTACCTCAGGAGCCAATGCCGCCAGCAGGGAATCGACTTCCAGCGGGCCTTCCCCGCGCCGGGCGGTCTGGAGGAATACCGCTCGCGCCGCGGGCAACCGCTGGGGGACCGGCAACAGTAACCCGGCCGGGCCGCTTCAGTGGCTATTGCGATGAGCTTCCGGCCGCGCGAAACGCCTTCAGCAGCTCGCCCATCAGCCCGTCGCGCCGGTCATACAGCCGTTTGAGCTTTCTGGACTCGCATTTGGTAAGGGCGTAGTTCGCCAGTAGCGGAAGCACAATGGTAGTGTCCGCGTAGCAGACCACCGCGTCTGGTAGAAGGTCCGGATCCACCTTGCCCCAACTGACCGCCTCGTGAGGCGTGGCGCCGGACAGTCCGCCGGTATCCGGGCGGGCGTCGGTAACCTGGAAGAAGTAGTCGTGACCGTTGTTGTCCAAACCGAGCACCTCCTGTATCTGCGGCTCGGTCTGGAGGACGAAGTTCTTCGGGCTTCCCCCCCCGCACAGCAGCACGCCGCTGCGCCCGTGGCGCTTGGCGTCGAAGACAATGGCGGCCGTTTCGTTCACGTCGCGCGAGGGGTCTATATGCGGACCGAGACCCTCCATGTGCACCTCGGCAATATTCATGCCGATAGCCGAGTCGCCCGGTGAGCTGACGTAAATGGGAACGCCGCAGCGATACGCCGCCGCCAGCACCGAAACTCCCTGCCGACCCGCCTTGCGTTCCCACGCGTCGGCATGGCGACCTATCAGGTGGTGCAGCTCGGCCGTGCCCATTTCCCGTTGGAACTCCTCGCCACGGAAAAGCTCGCGCAGCGCCTTGTCGGTCGCGAAGAGCACGTCGTAGTCGAACAGCACGTCGTATATCCGCACGACCTGGTGCTCTCGAAGCTCGGTGTCATCCACCCGGTGACTGCCCGCGTACATCGGAAGGTCCATCGCGAAGTGCAAATCGTGATACAGGTTCGCGCCCGTCGAGACAATCCAGTCCACGAAACCCGCCTCTATAAGCGGGATTACGCAGGAAGGTCCGAGACCGGCGGGCGTAAGCGCCCCGGCCAGCGACATGCCGACGGTCACGTCGTCGGCGAGCATTTTTTCGCTCAGCAGCATGCACCCCTCGCGCAGGCGGGCGGCGTTGTACGCAAGAAACGACTGTTCTATCAGCTCCGTGGGGCTTCTCGCCTCCGAGACCGCCGGCGGCAGAACCCGACGCCCGGAGAGGTATGGAGAACTCTTACCCTTTGATTCTTCGCTCTCTTGAGGCATTTATGCGTTCCTCGGCTGTGGTATTCGGCACCCGCGGGTCCGGCTCCCTTTACCGGGAGAGCCATGGGAATAATGGGATACATTTTAGAGCCGGACGCGTCCAGCCGATTCCGATCTTCAGCGCGGATCAAATGCCTGGGAGAGAAGCTTGAAGCCCAGCGGCGTCTGGGTGATTACAAGTCGGTTCCCGATGATATGTATTGCCCCCTTGCCGACGGGCCGCCACATATCCTCGCCGATACTGTCACGTATGACTGCCATGAGGTTCTCGCCGCGCCGGCTGCCAAGTCCCGCCGCGGATCCGTCGGAGGTTCCATTGCGACCTGTATCGAAAAGCGAGCCGACCGTCGCATCGTCGCCGTCGTCCGTACCGAATTCCAGTGACGGCGCGGGGTAGTCCGGCGCGACCATCAGCAGGTCCGCTACGTCGAAGACGCGGGTCTCTGTGCGGCGGTTGAGCGTCTCGCCGGTGGCGATGTGAACCACGCCCTCGTCGATGACCCAGTATGCCCGCTGCATCTTGCCACGGTCGCCGCTGATATCGTCGCAGACGAACTCAAGCGCCCGGCCCACGCTTACATCCGACAGCCGAAGGGAGACAGGCGTGTCGCGGCCAATTCCGACGGCCTCGAGTGAACCCCAATTGACGTGGAAGTCCGTCCCGCTGACGTCGCGGAAGAACTCGACGACTTCCTCAATGCCGACGTCATCAAACTGCACGCCGATGCCGCGTTTCTCTGTCCGTTCCGACGGTACGGGGCGTTCCGAACGTCTTTCGGCTGCCCGGCGACCCCGGGGACCCCGCCGACCGTGTAGGGCTCGCATCTGCGTGGTGACGTGGACTTCCGCCCCTTCCGCGTACCACGCCAAGGGACGGCCTTTAGCGGATGCCTGGAGCAGGGCTATATCCAACATCTGCCCGAAGCTCGCCCTTGAGGCCCGGATGACCACACGGGCGTCGCTCGACGCGCCCCTTGCCTCTATCGTCTTCCAATCGACCTCAATATCCACACCCGCGCGGCGCGAAAGCTCATCTATCACTTCCTGCAGCGACCCGGAAAGACCCGGCTTTTCCACGATCTGCTCCATCGCCTCGCGGGCGCGGATGCGAGCGGAGCTTACGCCTTCGTCCCCCACCGACGCCGAAAACAACCCCAGAATCACGATGAACGCGACCAGACGCCTCATAGCATCACCCATTCGGCTGCTATACTCATGTTAACACAAGTGAGCCGTCGGACGGAAACGCCTTGCGAGCAGCGCTTACTCCGCCAGCCAGGCGGCGAGCTGTTCGGCGTAGTAGGTTATTATCACATCGGCCCCTGCGCGGCGGATGGAACGGGCAATTTCGAGCGCGGCACGGCGTTCGTCCAGCCAGCCGTTGGCGGACGCCGCTTTGAGCATGGCGTACTCCCCGCTGACGTGGTAGGCCGCCAGCGGCAGGGGCAGCTCCCGCCGCACCTCCGCAATGACGTCCAGATAGGCGGCCGCCGGCTTGACCATCAGCATATCCGCGCCCTCGATAGCGTCCAGACGCGCCTCGCGAATTGCCTGCGAACACGCTCGGGGGTCCATCTGATAGGTATCCCTGCCGCTGAGCTTGGGGTGCGTCGGGGCGGAGTCCGCGGCGTCGCGGAAAGGTCCGTAAAAGCTCGATGCGAACTTCACGGCGTAGGAGAGAATGAGCGTGTCTTTCAGTCCCGCCTCGTCCAGCGCGCCGCGTATGGCGGCAACCTGACCGTCCATCATCGCCGACGGCGCGACCACATCGGCGCCGGCGCGGGCCTGAGAAACCGCCGCCTTCGCCAGCGACTCCAGCGTCGCGTCATTGTCCACGTCCACCCGCCCATCGGGCAGCTCCGCCGGCGTTCCGCAATGCCCGTGGTCGGTATATTCGCAGAGACACGTATCCGTAATGACCAGCACTTCCGGCCGCTCGCGTTTGATTTCCCGAGTCAGCCGCTGGACCGGGCCTTCATCGTCCCAGGCGGATGAGCCGACGGCATCCTTGCTCTGGGGTATGCCGAAAAGCAGCACGCCCCGCAGGCCGGCATCCGCCCATCGGCGGACGGTCTCCATAGCCGTGTCGATGCTTAGCTGGAACTGTCCCGGCAAGGAGGGGATTTCGGTGCGGATTCTGTCTCCGCAGCGGACAAAAAGCGGCGCAACCAGCCGGTCAACGGACAAGTCGGTCTCGGCGAGCATGTCGCGCAGTGTTGCGCTTCGGCGTAGGCGCCTCATTCGTATGCTGGGAAAACCGTTCATCGAATCACACCTTGCGGCAGAGCGGGAGTTACTGACCGTCGCCGTCGCGCTGCCGCCCGGACAGCAGTACCAGGTCTCGCAGTTGCTCAGTATCCTCGGCCTGGAGCCAGCGACGCTCAAACTCCGGCTCCTGCACGATGTTAGCAACGGCCATCAGGGCCCGCAGGTGGAAATTCCTCTCGTCTTCGGTACCGACCAGAGCGAATACGATATGCACGGGCTGCTCATGGCCGACAAACCTGACTCCCTCGCGACAACGCAGCATCAGAATGTCGAACAGGTGGTGGCCGTCGATCATAACGTGAGGCACAGCCAGGCCCGGCTGAATGACCGTGCTGGACTGGGCTTCGCGCCTGCGGAACTTGGCTATCAGATCGTCCGCATCGTCTCCGATCCGCGGAGCCAATCGCTCGGATATAATCTCGAACATCTCGTCGGCGGTGATAGACCGGTCGATATCCAGTATCTCCGCTTCCTTGATAATATTGTCGAAGCGGTCGTGAGTAACCTCGTCGCGCTCCAGTGCAATCTGGCGGAGTTCATCTTCGAGCGTGCTTCTGCCCCTTTCGCGGGAAAACACACGCTTCAGCAGAAACGCCAGCGCGCTTTCCCGCTGGATCCTGGAACGGACGTAAACCAGGTACCAGACCACACCCACGGCAAAGAACAGCGCCGTGGCAATAAGAGCGGTCGTGCCCATCTTCGCTATCAGCAGCAGGTAAATTGCGACGCCGACCAGCTGTACGTATGGATACCCGGGCGCCCGGAAAAGAGGCCGGTAGTTTTGAATACGGCTGTGCCGCAGGATCAACACCGCGAGGTTCAGCAAAGCAAACAGGATAAGCATCATGGTGCTGGCGACCTTGACCAGGTCGGGCACATCAAGAATGGTAATGACCAGCACCATAAAAGCGCCCGTCAGCGCGATACCCACGACGGGAGTATTGAAGCGGCGGGAAGTCTTCCTGACGAAGGCGGGCAGAAGCCCATCGCGGCTCATCGCCACCGGCGAACGGCTGGCCGCCAGGATGCCGGCGTTGGCGGTCGTCACGAACGCAAGCATCGCCGCCAGCGACAGCACCAGCAGCCCCCCGGTGCCGAGAAACCTGCCGGCCGATAGACTCAGCGGCGTCAATGAGCCGGCCAGCTCATTTGACGGTGTAGTTCCCACAGCGACGAATGTGGCCCCAACGTAAAGCACCGACACAACGCCCAACGCCATGAACAGCCCGCGGGGAAGGTTTTTCGCCGGTTGGCGAACCTCGCCGGCGACCGTGGCGACCTTCATCAGACCGCCGAAGGAAACGAAGACCATTCCCGCCGTACCCAGCACGTTCGACCAGCCGCGATCGATGAAACCCTTGTAGTGGTCGTGTTCCACCGACGGTACGCCCAGAACAACGAACCCGACGAGAATAACCAGCAGTCCGCCCACCATTATCACCTGCGTACGTCCGGCGGCCTTAACGCTCAGAGCGTTAAGCCCGCAGAAAAACACGCAGAGCAGAGCCGCTGTGGTTTTCAGGATCCATTCTTCCTGACCCGGCCAGATGAGCTTGGCGAACGCGCCGATGCCGATGAGTGCGAAGGCGCTCTTCAGTGAGATGGACAACCAGTCCGAAATGCCCGCCAGCGTACCGGCAAGAGCGCCCATGCTCCTCTCGATGTAGAGGTAGCCGCCGCCTGTGCGCGGCATGGCGGTGGTAAGCTCCGCCTTGGACAGCACCGTGGGTATAACCAGCACACCCGCCAGCGCATAGGCGACTATCATGGCCGGACCGGCCTGACCGTACGCCAGGCCCGGCAGGACAAACAGTCCCGAGCTGATCATCCCACCCGCCGCAAGGCAAAATACTTCCCAGAACTCGAGCTTTCGCTGTAGCGGCAGCGCCTTGGGGCTTGTCTGTGTCGCTGTCGATTCGGTCATGTCGATAGTCTATCCGGCCGATGTCGCATTGGCCACACATCCGCGACTTTGCGGTAAGTGTTTGACACTTTAAATGCGCGGCGAAAGAATATCCGCAAACAAGCGTCGGATACAACCACCGAGCGTCAAAAGGAACCATATCCATGTTTGATATCTCCCAGAGGGGCAGCACCGTCGGCAGGGAAATCCTTGGCGGAATCACCACATTCATGGCGATGAGCTACATTATCTTCGTCCAGTACGGTCTGCTTTCGGGCGTAGGGATGGACCCCCGCGGCGTCATGATCGCCACGTGCGTCGCCTCGGCGGCGGCGTGCTTTCTGATGGGGTGGCTTGCGAACTATCCGATAGCACTGGCCCCG
>JBKHJB010000141.1:0-6014 GCA_046538345.1 Phycisphaerae bacterium | reverse complement strand
ACTACCACCGTGACGCGTATCTTCACCATGTATGAGCCGCGGGCTGGGGTTGACGTTGTAACCGTCGAAGGGCATCTGGGAGCGCTTGAACACGTCGAAGTATCCGAAATCCTTCTCGTCTCCCTCCCAGAAGTCGCTGAGACGATTGATCTCACCAAAATAGAACGTGTCGGACGGTTTTGGTACCTGGTCGAGTATGCCGGTCGCCGCCGAGATGCCGATGCCTTCCTGGAAGTTTACACCATTGACGGCATAGTGCAGCGTGTATTCAGTACCTCTAAGTTCCGGGCAATGGTAACCTTCGATGTCCTTGAAGGTCTCGTAGAGCCAGTCCTCGTTCCCCGAAAGCTCTCGCTCCAGCGGGATCTCCGGGCCTCCAACGTACGGCGAGAGACGGCTGGCGAAGAAGTAGTGCAGATAATTGCCCGAGTCCGGGTCCAGGGGCACCCCGCTGCCGCTGTTCCAATAGTCGCGAGGCGCGTAGCCGTCGTAGTCCTGTGCGTAAAGGTGGGCCGTCTGGCCGAGGTTGCGGACGTTGGTTGCACAGACAAGTGCGCGGGCCGCCCGTCGGGCCTGCCCCAACGCGGGCATGAGGATGCTCATCAGAAGCGCGATGATGGCGATAACAACCAGCAGTTCGATGAGCGTAAAAGCGGCTTCGGTCCTGAGGTGCTTGCCATAGGTCCGCATTTTCTGCCTCCGGCGAGCAGGCCGTACCGTGAAGTGGGTTCAACTTTATATTTTATAGCAAGCATGGGACGGAGCAAGACTATTTTGCGCATAAAGAATATCATTTTGCGTCGTCTTGCGGGACCAAACCGTCGGGCATGGATGTGCGGTACTCGGCTTTTGCATTGCCACCGGCGGTGGTAGTTGCCGGCCCGCGTCCGCTTGTGGCGCAGTGCGGGTTGAGCAGGGCAATGCCTTACCACCGCAAACTTGCCGAGCTGCTGTGCGGTTGTCTATACCGCCGGCCGGGCCTGGAGTGTCAGCGGCATCGCCTGTTCGCTGGAAACGCGGAAGCGGGCGCCGCAGGTCTGCCCTTCACCTACCGGCCAACGCAGCGAATAGTCGCCGTGGAAGCCGCGGAAGCTCACGCAGCCGTCCTCGTCGGTGGTCAACTGCTCGTGGGTTGTCCACTCCTCGTGGATGAGCCGCCGCACCGTGTCATAGACGGCCGTCGTCTCGTGTCCGGACGTCCGGCCGCGGAAGCGAACCGCCTGGTTGATGAAGCCCCAGAAGAAGAACGCCTCGATAGCCGGGTGTCCGAACGCGACGGTCATGTAGTTGGAGACGTACTGGGCAAGCAGTTTCTCCGTCTGTTCGTCCGTCCGCTCGCTCTCGCCGCTGATTTCGCTGCTCGGCGCGGAGAATTCCGTAATGTGCAGGGGCAGTCCCGCCTCGGACAGCTCGTCATAGACGGCTTGCTGATGCCCGGGGGAGACCCACCCGCCGGTGTGAGATTGCAGACCCATGGCGTCCGGCGGATAGCCACGGTCGCCGAGAATCTTGATGAGCCGGCGGAACCGCTTGCGCTGAAGCTCGGCGGTTACTTCCGTACCGTCTGAGCTTTTCAGTGCTCCCTCGTCCCGCGTCTTGTCCGACATCAGCCCGTAGTCGTTGATGATGTAACAGGCGTCGGGGTCTTCGTCCCTCGCCCAGCCGAGGGCGGGGGCGATGTAATCCGCGATATCCTCGATGTCCTCTATATGCGGCCAATCGCGGCGGGGCAGGTTCTTCCACGCCGGTTCCCACAGTGCCTCATTGACCAGGTCCCAGATGCGCACTTTGCCGGCGACCGAAGAAATTATCTGGCGGACGCGGACCTCCAGGAACTTCATCTGCGTCTCGTAGTCGTAGCGCATCACCCAGTCGGGTACGCACTTGGGGATGGACCAGACGAGCGGATGGCCCTTGACGGTAAGCCCTTGCGACGCGGCCCAGTCCACGCAGTAGTGGAAGCCGTCCAGTTGCGGATAGCCCTGGATGTCCTCGGTCTTCGGCCCGTCGTTGCGGGGGCGTTCCGTCCAGTAGCACAGCGCGTTGGCGGCGTTGAGCACGTCGGCGAAACGGAGCTTCCAGTATCGCCCGCGGTCGGTCTCGGCCTGATTGAAGCGGAACATGCGGTCCAGCGTCCATAGCTGGTCGCCGAAGCAGAAGTCGTGGCGGTTGAGCTTCACCTCCACCTGTTTGCCCGACAGCGGCTTGCCGGTAGAGTCCACGACGCGCAGCGTCACGTCGCGCTTGCGGATGCGGTCTATGTTCCGCCGCGCCTCTGCGACTACGTCGGAATCGGCCGACGGGTCGTAGCCCTTCGAGCCGGTCTGCATGATTTTCCATTCCTCTCCGCCTGCTCCGATAGTCATCTGCTGCTCCTGACGTCTCACGTATGGTAGTCGGCGTTGATGCGAACGTAATCGGTCGAGAGATCGCACGTCAGTGCGGTGAACTCTCCGGTACCGAGGTTCAGGTTGCATTCGATCTCTACCGTATCGCCGGAGAGGTGCTTCTCGACGGCAGCAAGGTCGAACTTCCGACCGCGCCCGCGCGAGAACACCGTTTTCCCGCCGATACGTATGGTCATTTTCTCGCAGTCCACCCGAGCAGTGGATTTGCCGGCTGCCGCCGCTATGCGTCCCCAATTCGGGTCGCCGCCGTGCACGGCGCACTTGACCAGCGGGGAGTTGGCGATTGCGCGGGCGGCTGCGCGTGCGTCGGCTTCGCAGGCCGCGCCCCGGACGCGGATGCGGACGAGCTTGGTCGCGCCTTCGCCGTCGGCGCCTATCTGCTCGGCAAGGTCCACGCAGACCTCCCGCAGCTTGCTCGCGAAGTTCTTATAGCCCGGCGAGCGGGCGGTCAGCGGTTTGTTGCCCGCGGCGCCGGAGGCGAAAGCCGCCACCGTATCGGACGTGGACGTGTCGGAATCCACCGTCACGGCGTTGAAGCTCGCATCGGACGCCTCGCGCAGTGCCCGGTGCAACGCTGCCGGCGTTACGGCGGCGTCGGTGGTGATAACCGCGATCATGGTGGCCATGTTCGGCGCGATCATGCCCGAACCCTTCGCCACGCCGGCGATGGTGAACTTGCATCGGCCGATCCTGCCCTCACCGAGCGAGGACTTCTCCCGCGTGTCGGTGGTGAGTATCGCCCGCGCGACGGAGGCGTCGCTGCCGGTTGCCAGGGCGTCGCCGGCGGCGTCTATGCCGCGACGGATCTTGTCCATCTCAAGTGGATGTCCGATGACGCCGGTGGAGGCGACGAGCATCTCCTCGGCCGGTGCTCCAAGTCGGCTCGCCGACAGTTGCGCCATTGTCTCGGCGTCGCGGTAGCCCGCCTTGCCCGTGCAGACGTTGGCACAGCCGGCGTTGATGACGATGCCCCGCATCCGCCCCCGGCCGCGCGGAAGCACCCCGCGGCACCACTGGACAGGCGCTCCGACAACCTGGTTCTGCGTGGTCAGCACGGCGCAGGCGGCGGGCCGATCGGCCGCGATAATCGCGAGGTCCTCGCCACGACTCTTTACGCCGCAACGCACACCGGCTGCCATAAAGCCCGCGGGTACCGTTATGTGATGTGAGTCTTTCATAGTCCATTTATCCGGTATCTGCGGCGAACCGACGGTTCCTGCACCAGATAAGCCCGAGAACACGAATTACACGAATTAACAGCGGATTACACGAAATATTGATTTTAAAGCATCTGTGTAATCGCTTCTGGAATTTGTGTAATCCGTGTTCTCTTTGTCCGCAAGCCGGCGGACCGTTCTAATACAGCCCCGTCCGCTCGTCCAGATCGAACATGACGTTCATGTTCTGTATCGCCTGACCGGCCGCTCCTTTGATGAGATTGTCCAGTGCGCCGAAGGCGACGACGGTTCCCTTGGTCAGCCGGGCCGCCACGTCGCAGAAGTTGGTGTTCGCGACGTACTTGGTCGCCGGCAGCACGTCGTCGCGGACGCGGACGAAGGCGGCGTTGTCGTAGGCGGCGTGCAGGGCATCGGTGAGTTTCTTCTCGGTCGTGCCGGTGGTGGGGCGGGCGTAGATACTGCTGAGTATCCCGCGGTCCATCGGGGACAGGTGCGGCTGGAACAACAGTTCGGTCGCAGCGCCGGATATATTGCCGAGCACCTGCTCCATCTCCGGCATGTGACGGTGCGAGCCGACCTTATACGGCTCAAAATTCTCGTTCCGCTCGGGGAAGTGCAATATGGCGTTTGGTTTCCGGCCGGCGCCGCTTACGCCGCTGGCGGAGCTGGCGACGATTCCCTCCGGCTCAATCAACCCTTCGGCCAGCAGGGGCGCAAGCGGCAGGATGACCGAGGTCGGGTAGCAGCCGGGGTTGGCTACAAGGTCCGCCTTGCGGATTTGCTCGGCGTAGTATTCCGGCAGACCGTACACCGCCTCGGAAAGCCGATCGGCGTCGGTGTGCTCGCAGTACCACTGCTCATAGACGCCGCGGTCCCGGAGACGGTAGTCGGCGGAGAAATCTATCACGCGCAGTCCCATCTCTCGGAGGGTGGGCACGTAGGTCATGGCCACCTTGTGCGGGACCGCGAGCATCGCGACGTCGGCATCGAGTTTTTCCGCCTCGGCCGGCGAGTACAGCCGCTGCGACAGCGACACCTGCTTGCTCAGCAGCGGGTAGAACTGCTCCATCGCGCCAAGCTCGCCTTCCGGTCCGAATATGCCGACCAGCTCGGCCCGGTCGTGACGAAGCAGCCAGCGCACCGCCTCGAAGCCGGCGTAACCGCTGCCTCCGACCAGCACCACGCGTATCTTTGCGTTGTCCTTCATGCGTCGCTCCAGTCTATATGCGAGTTTGCCTTCCGGCGGGTCCGCCAGGGCGCCGCCGTAAGTCCAGCAAAAAGCCCCAGGGCCTGTGCCAGACCGCCGGGGCTTTAGTTCGCTGATGCCAGTAGCTGTTTAACGCTTGGAGAACTGGAACTTCCTGCGGGCGCCCGGCTGACCCGGCTTCTTGCGCTCGACTTTCCGGGCGTCCCTGGTGAGCAGTCCTCTATGTCGCAGCTCGTCGTAGATTTCGGGTATCGCCTTGGACAGGGCGCGGGCAAGCCCCAGACTGACGGCGCCGGCCTGTCCGGTGTAGCCGCCGCCCCGGACATTTGCCCAGACGTCCCAGGATTCCAGCATCTCAGCGACGCGAAGCGGCGTCTTTACGCCCTCACGGTCGCGAAGGTGGTTGAAGAACTCATCGGCGGGCTTCCCGTTGACGGTGAACGAGCCGCTACCCGGGCGGATTCGCACGCGGGCGACGGCTTCTTTCCGCCGACCGGTGCCCCACCAGTAGTGCTGGCCTTCCGGTGGCGGGGGAGCCGTACGAGAGGGCTTCTCCTGTGGCTTCTCGCTGGTCGCAACCGCTACGGTCGCTTCCGCCGATTCCTGCTGTTGGACTTCCTGTTGTTCCTGCTGCTCTGCCATATGCCTGATTTCCTGTGGTGGCTACAGCTCCAAAACTTCCGGCTGTTGGGCCTGGTGAGGATGATCCGAACCGGCGTAAACCTTGAGCTTTCCGAGCATCTGTCGGCCGAGCTTGGTCTTGGGAAGCATCCGACGGACGGACTCCCGTACGACCTCCTCGGGCTTGTCGGCGAATACTTCGGCCAGCGGTACTACGCGTCTTCCGCTGGGATATCCGCTGTATCGCTCGTGCGACTTCTGCTGGAGCTTTTTGCCGGTAAGACGGACCTTCGCGGCGTTGGTTACGATAACAAAGTCACCCACGTCGGTATGTGGGGTGTACTCGCAGCGATGCTTGCCCATAAGGATACCGGCGACCTTTGTGGAGATCCGTCCCAGCACCTCGTCGGTGGCGTCGATGACGTACCACCGCTTGGCAACATCTTCCTTTTTTGCCATAAACGTCTTCATCTGGTTTACCCTAGCGATTAACGCCGTGACAGTCGAAGCCCTGCATTATGCCGCACGTTCCGCCCGTGTCAACCGCAAACCGGCCCCTGTGAGGGGAATAATCTCCGCCGGGCGGACAGATAGTGTACA
>JBKHJB010000140.1:0-6074 GCA_046538345.1 Phycisphaerae bacterium | reverse complement strand
TCAGCATCACCAGCGGAGCGGCGCCGTGGAAACCGGCGTCGCGAAGCATCGCGTTGGCGGCGCTCCTATCAGCATCGGTCACGGCCAGTCGCATCCGCGTATCTTTGCACTCGGCGCCGAACATGCGGGCGAGGTTCAGGTAGTACTCGATCATCGATACCGGCACGAAGCCGCCCCGCGCGTCGCGAAGCGGGCAGATTCTGTGTGTCAGCAGCCGGCCTCTGGCGTCGCGGTCGTAGCCCGCCAGCTCACGGATGCCCGCCAGCCGGGCCAAAGCCGCCGAGCGAAAGCTGTTGGGCATCAGCACGGCCAGCTCGCAGCGATGCCTGCGAAGATTCGCCGCAGTGGCGAAGAGGTTTGCCGGTCGGGGGCTTTGTCGTGAGCGGTCCGTGAGTGTCTCGTCGCAAAGCCCGCTTCCGGCGAGTGTTTCCAGGGCGGACGCCGGTCCGACGTGAGTTATCCGCGCCTCGGGCCAGTGACGACGCAGCGCCCCCAGGGCGGGGGTAGCCATTACCACGTCCCCCACCCAGTTGGGCAGCAGCACGGCAAGACGGCGCGGGTGAAGCATGACGGGATTGTAGTGGGCATTCATGCGGAGGGGAAATACACCGTTGGTCGTCAGAGACCCTTCTCTGCCAGTTCGTCCCAGGAGCTGCGCCACGAGACATGCTCGTCGGGGACATCTTTATCGCCGACGACGATGGTCTCCAGCCCGGCCTCTGCGAAGGCGGCCGCCGCTTTCGGACCACGGCAGATACCGTAGCTCAGCCCGGGCAAATCTTCCCGCAATTCGGCGAGCTGGCTTACCAGACGGTCCTCGAACTCGATCTTTGGAATGCGCCACTTGCCCTCGGTCAGTCGCCAGCGTCGCCGCTGCCACAACAGTATCGGACCGTCCGGGTAATTTCGCTGCTGAAGCCGTTGCCTCAGACGGTCGTGTTCACTGATGTCGGCCTGGGTCATGTAGAGGATATTCGCGTCGTCGGCTACCGTCCGCAGCGCCGCGACCGCGGAGGCGCCCTGCTCACCGTCGCCCAGACAGTCGGCATCGACGGCTACTATGGTTGCATCCGCGGGCAGGACAAAAAGCGGGGTGGACTTGGTGAATTGCTCGCCTTCGTCGTCCTGGTGGGCGACGGTAAGGGCGTATCGGCCCGGATCGGGGGGCGCCGGCACGTTGGCGCCGGCGTATCCGTCGGCGTCGGTATAGGCGGCACGGACAGGTCCGTCGTCGGCGCTGAACCGCAGCAAGGCGTTCTCCACCGCCGGTGTCAGGCGGAAAAATTCCTGCCTCTGCAGCCGTACTACCGCCCTGACCTGCCCGCCGGCGGGAGCGATCTGCTCCGGCGCGGTGAGTATATACTGCCCGCCACAGCCGGCGAGCGTCACGGTCAGCATCAGTATGGGTACAGCTAACCTGCGCATATTCCACCTCCCGAAAATCAGTTGGTGGATTAGGCAGAAACGCCGCGCGTTTGTCAAACCCCGACGGTGTGGTTTTATCGGCCGTCATGATTGTGTAGCATAAGCTCCCTATGGCGCTGGGTGCGAAATCGGCCGATAATAGAGCTGAGTGATCTGTACGCACGCGCCGCTACCTGCCTGCGGAGAAAACATGAGCGATTCAGAGGTTCAGCAGATGTTCCAGGAAGACACATGGCGTGTCTTCCGGATAATGAGCGAGTTCGTCGAGGGTTTCGAGACGATGGGACGCGTCGGTCCCGGTGTGAGCATATTCGGTTCGGCGCGGACGCCACGGACGGACCCCTTCTACGAATCCGCCCGCAAGCTGTCCAGGACGCTCGCCGAGCGTGGCTTCGCGATCATAACCGGCGGCGGTCCGGGCACGATGGAGGCCGCCAACCGTGGCGCGTCCGAAGGTGGCGGAATCTCCGTCGGTCTGAACATATCCCTTCCGCAGGAGCAGCAGGCCAACCCCTACGCCAACGTGCGGCTGGACTTCCATTACTTCTTCGCCCGTCTGGTGATGTTCGTGAAATACTCTCGCGCTTTCGTCTGCTTCCCCGGCGGGTTCGGCACGCTGCACGAGTTCTATAACTCGATGACGCTTATCCAGACCGGAAAAGCCGAGCAGTTCCCTGTCGTGCTTATCGGCCGGAGCTTCTGGCAGGATACAGTCGAGTGGATGCGCGAGCAGATGCTCGACCACGGCTACCGTAAAATAGACCCGGAAGACCTTGATCTGTTCACAGTGACCGACGACCTCGACGAAGCGGCCGAGATTGTCTCCCAGACGCTCGGCGAGGAGGAGGCCCACGCCGCTCGCAAGCTGCGGGTCCAGACGCTGCGGATGACCGGCGAGGGAACCCTCATGGGCAAGATGCCCCGTAACGGCTCGGGCAACGCGCACCCGCCCAAACGACCGGAATAAAAACCCGGCAGTTTCTTCATATACCGCGGCCTTCGGCAGCCACCCGCCGTCGGCTGTGGTTGCCCGCCTTTCGTCCGCTGCGTAGAATCCGTCCATGCCCGAAGAAGCGACACCGCGTTTCGCCATCGCCCACGACTGGCTGACCGGTATGCGTGGAGGCGAAAAGGTTCTCCGGCGCCTCTGCGGGCTGCTACGCGGCGCACCACTTCACACGCTGATCCACGTACCCGGCGCCTGCGACGCCGACATCGAGCGGCGGGACATACGCGCCGGTGTGCTGAGCGACCTGCCCGCTATCGGGCGCTACTACCGCCGGCTGCTGCCGCTGATGCCTCCGGCGGCTGAGCTTATGGACATCAAAGACGCTGATGTGGTGGTCAGCTCGTCGCACTGCGTCGCCAAGGGCTTCGGCCGGAAACGTCCCGGGCAGTTGCATGTCTGCTACTGTCACACACCCATGCGCTACGTCTGGGCGGGTGAGGACTATCGCCACGGGGCGGCCGGGCTGGCTCTGCGCGGGATTGGACCTTTCCTTCGGGCGTGGGACCGCCGAACCGCCCGGCGCGTGGACCTCTTCCTCGCCAACAGCGCCTGTGTCGCGAGGCGCATCCGGCGCTGCTACGGCCGCTGTGCCGTGGTCCTGTACCCGCCGGTGGATACGCACTTCTTCACGCCGGACAAAGGCCTGCGGGAGGATTTTTACCTGATGGTCTCGGCGATAGCGCCTTACAAACGCGTCGAGCTGGCGGTCGAGGCGTTCGCAAAGTCGCGGCGACGGCTGCGGATAATCGGCACAGGCCCCGGTCTGCACCGCGTGCGGCGGAACTGTCCGGAGAACGTGGAGATGCTCGGCTTCTGCGACGACAGTACGCTGCGCGAGAGCTACCGTCGCTGCCGGGCCGTAATCTTTCCGCAGATGGAAGACTTCGGTCTGGTCCCCCTGGAGGCGATGGCGTGCGGAACGCCGGTTATTGCCTTCGCCGCCGGAGGCGCTTTGGAGACGGTCCTGGATGCAGGCGAAGAAAGCGTCGCCGAGCCGACGGGGCTGCTGTTCGCCCCGCAGACGCCGCGTGCACTGAACGAAGCGATCGACCGCTTTGAACGCATTTCCGACCGATTCGACGCGTCGCGGCTGAGAAATTGGGCCGAGCAGTTCGCACCGGAGAAGTTCGACGAGGGATTCTTGAAAGTCCTGACCCCCCTGCTGCGCAGCCGTGGCTGGTCCGTGCCGCGACACTGGCGGCGGCTTTACGGGACCGGGTCGTAGCCGCCTTTGCTGAACGGATGACACCGCAACACCCGCCATGCGGTCAGCAGCGTTCCGCGGACGGCGCCGTGCCGTCGCAGCGCCTCTATGGCGTACTCGCTGCACGTCGGCAGGAACCGACACCTGCCGCCCAGCACCGGTCCGAGCGTCAGGCGGTACAGTTGCACCGTCAGTATCAGCGCCCACCGCGGCAGCCGCGGGAGCACGCGGAATATATCTCCCGCTTTGAAGTTCACGTCCGTTCCTTCCTGGCGCAGGCGCGAGGCGCCAGCGAAAGCAGCGATTTTTTAAGCCCTTCCAGTGTGATATCCGCGCCCGGCCGGGGTATCAGCATGTAATCATACCCCGCAGGAAGCTCGTCGCGAACCAGTCGGAACGCTTCCCGACAGAGCCGCTTGACGCGGTTACGGCGAACGGCCGAGCCGTGCTTGGCAGAGACCCCTACCCCGACTCTTGCGTGGTTCAGATCGTTCGGGGCGGCTACCATTGTCAGCAGACGGTCGTTGGCCCTGCTGCCGGCGGCGAATACGCGGTCAATGTCTTTCCGCCCTGTGAGCCGATATTTCTTACTGGCCTGGGATGTCATGGAAGTTCAACCGCCTGCGTCGGGACGTTCTTGACGCTTGCCGGTCCGTCATTACATACTTTTCGGATAATACACTGTCCAGGGAGAATAGATGGTGCGAATGGCGTCTGTTGCTACCGGGGTCTTGGCTGTCCTTACGGCGGCGATTGCCGGCTGCGGGACGGCGTGGGATATCAACACCCACATTGCTGACCACTACGCGGAAAAAGGCGCGCGCCTCGCCGAGACCGGCGACTACGACGCCGCCCTAGAGGAGCTAACAAAGGCAGTCAAGTTCAACGAACGCTGCGCCGCGGCTCACGAGACCGCCGGGGACATACATCGCCGCCGCGGTGACTATGATCAGGCGCGGGAATCGTACGAAGACGCCTGCGAGTCGGACCCGTACGCCTTTCGCTCGCACTATAATCTCGGCGTGGTGTACCAGTCGCTTTCCGGGGCGGCCAGGAAGGTCAAAGACGCGAGAGAGTATCTTCACAAGGCGGTCTCGGTGTATCTGCGGGCGGTCACGCTCGAGCCGGATGACTTTGATGCGAATCTGAATCTCGGCGTCTGCTACTACCAACTGGGCAGGTACGGTTCGGCGGAGAAGTACACCCGTGCGGCGGCGAAGCTGCGCCCCGACAGCGCCCAGGCCGCCGCCAACCTCGGGGTTATCCTCGACAGCAGAGGCAAGCCCTTCCAGGCGATCCGCTCATACAAGCGGTCCGTCGAGCTGGAATTCAATCAGCCGGCCGTGCTCATGAATATCGGCGCCATCTACGTCAAGCAGAGCCGCCTGCCGCTGGCGTTGCGTTACTTTGAGCAGGCCCGCGACCAGGCCCCCGGCAGCGCCGCCGTGCACGAGCAACTGGGGGGCTGCCATTATCATATGGGCAACTACGATGCGGCCGAGCGGGCATACCGCAAAGCCATCTCGCTGGAGCCACGCAGCGACGTCGCCCATCGCGGGCTTGGCGTCGTGCTGATGAGCAGGTACGTCTCCGGCGAGCGGCGCCGCGAGCTGCGCGAAGAAGCCCTCGATGCGTGGATGGAGTCGCTGGAGATAAATCCAGAGCAGCCCAAGCTTGTCGCGCTGGTGGAGAAGTACCAGCCGCAGACGGCTTCCGAACAGCTCTGACGCGCGGCTCAGACCGGCTCGCCCGCCTTTGCCTCCGCTGGTAAAACTCTCACGCGCGTGAATCGCCACCGGTCTATCGGCTACAATGGCGGCGAAGCGCAGGTTCACGACCATGATTGGAATTTCCCGGCTTATCAGCGACCGCGGCGAACCGTCCGACCGGCTGCGCTACAGGCCCCGGCGGATGCGAGACCGTCGGCCTGTCGTCGTTCTCAATACCACGCGGCGATGCAACCTTTTCTGCGCTCACTGCTATGCCGCCAGCACCGACCCGCAGGCCGAGTGTTCCGGTGAGTTAAGCACCGACGAGCTACGCCGTTTGCTGGACGACATCGCGCGGTTCGGCTCGCCGGTGGTGCTGTTCTCCGGCGGTGAACCGCTGCTGCGTGAAGACCTTTTTGAACTTATCGCCCATGCCCGCGCTGCGGGTCTGCGGGCGTCGATATCCACCAACGGCACACTCATCGACGCTGGCGCCGCCCAACGATTGGCCGACGCCGGCGCCGCCTACGTCGGAGTAAGCATCGACGGACTTGCCGAGACAAACGACGCCTTCCGGGCAAGCGAAGGCGCCTTCCAGCAGGCGCTGGCGGGCATCCGCCACTGCCGGGACGTCGGTCTCAAAGCCGGCTTGAGACTGACGATGACCCGGTGGAATCTGCCGGATCTCAGCGGCGTGTTCGATTTGCTCGTAGCCGAAGCAATACCG
>JBKHJB010000139.1:0-6084 GCA_046538345.1 Phycisphaerae bacterium | reverse complement strand
CGGGCACCTGGAGGTCGATACCTTCTTTACCGTACAGGGCGTGGACGGTTTTCATACCGTAACTGTAACAACTGTTTGCTTGCTGGACCAGTCCCCCTAAGCGTTAGAAGCAAAAATCATAAGTTCAGTTGCAGGCGGGCGAAGAACATCCGGCCAGGCGTTTCGTGGGCGTGCGTGAAAGTACTGATGCCCCGGGTCTTCCGCTCGGTCTCGTTGGATGCGCCCCCCGACGCCGCAGGACACCGAGAGGTCCTCTCGAAGAAGGGCACCTCAGTTTTGAAACCGCTTCCAGCAACGATGAGGTTCCTAAATGACAGTTGCACTCAGCGGCCAGGGCGAACAACTTGGCGAATCGCGTCGCTCGCGGGATGGGCTAGTCCCGCGTGAACCGTCCGGGCCAGTCCAGCACGGCGCCGGTGTCGGCGGAGGTCGCCTGGTCGGCGTAACGCCCCAGGGCGCCATGGGTGATTCTCGGCGGTCGGGGCTTGAGCTGCTTGCGGCGGCGCTTGAACTCGCTCTGGGTGACGCGGGCGTTGAGCATCCCGGCGTTGACGTCGATCTCTATCACATCGCCGTCTTCGAGCAGGCCGATTTCGCCACCGGCGGCCGCCTCCGGCGAAATGTGACCGATGCACAGCCCGGCCGTCCCGCCACTGAAACGTCCGTCGGTAATCAGCGCGCAGTGCTCGCCGAGTCCCATCCCCTTGATATAGCTGGTCGGAGCGAGCATCTCCTGCATGCCCGGACCGCCGCGGGGGCCTTCGTTGCGGATGACGACCACGTCGCCGGCCTTGACCTTGCCGCCCAGAATGCCCTCGCAGGCGTCTTCCTGGCTCTCGAATATTCTCGCCTCGCCTATGTGGCGATACATGCTGGCCGAGACACCCGCCAGCTTCAGCAGCGCGCCCTTGTGGGCGATGTTTCCGTAGAGCACGATCAGCCCACCGCGTTTCGTGAAGGCGCTGTCCAGCGGGCGGATGACGTCGGCCGCGTCGAAGTCCGGGTCCTCGTTCCTGACCGGCAGGTCTTTGGGCTTTTCGCCGCGGAGCATCGCGCGAACGTCCTCAACGCTTCGGCCGGTGGCTTTCCAACCCTCGGCGTATACCCTCTCTGCGACATCGCAAAGACCTTTGCTTCGAGGCGACCATTTCTCCAGGTTCTCGCCGAGCGTCTCGCCGGTGACGGTGCGGGCGTCGGACGCGAGCAAGCTGCGCTTGTCGCAGGCCATCTGCCAGAGGATGGTATGTATGCCGCCCGCGCGGTGGACGTCCTGAACGTGGTAGATACGTCCCTCGGGCGTCTCGGAGGGCGCCACGCGGCAGATGTTCGGCGTCCGGCGGGATATTTCCTCAATGTCCTTGTAGCCGAACCGCACCCCCGCCTCATTGGCGATCGCCAGCAGGTGCAGGACGGTATTGGTGGACCCGCCCATGGCCATGTCGAGTGTAAATGCATTGGAGAGGGACTTTTTCAGCACGATACGCCTCGGCAGCAGGGGGTAATTCTTGCGACAGCCCCCGTCGGCCCACTCGCGGGTCATCTCCACGACACGCTTCGCAGCCCATTTGTAAAGCTCGATGCGCGCCGGGCTGGTCGCCAGGCACGTTCCGTTGCCGGGAAGCGCCAGACCCAGTGCCTCCAGCAGGCAATTCATGCTGTTGGCTGTGAACATCCCGCTGCAGGAGCCGCAGGTCGGGCACGTGTTGGATTCGTAATCTTCGACCTCCTCATCGCTCATCGCGCCGGTGCGGCGCTGGGCGACGGCATAGAACTGGTCGATGAGGTCCACATCGCGGCCACAGACCCGCCCGGCCTCCATAGGTCCGCCGGAGACCACCACCGTGGGTATATTCACCCGCAGCGCGCCCATGACCATGCCGGGGACAACCTTGTCGCAGTTCGGCAGGCAGATCAGACCGTCGAACCCGTGCGCCCGGCAGACCGATTCCACCGAGTCGGCAATGACCTCGCGCGAGGGCAGGGAATACTTCATGCCGGCGTGGCCCATGGCGATTCCGTCGCAGATGGCCGGCGTGTTGAAGACCAGCGGAGTCGCGCCGGCGGCGCGGATTTGCCGCTTAAGCAGCTCGCCGACGGCGTCGAGGTGCACGTGACCGGGCACGATGTCGGTATAGCTGTTGGCTATGGCGATAAGCGGCTTGCGGATGTCCTCGTCGCTAAGCCCGGTCGCTTTCATCAAGCTGCGGTGCGGGCCACGCTCCGCGCCCGATTTGACGATATCCGAATGCATCATCTCGCACCTCCATCGGCGATATCCGCCCCGTCCGGGTAACCACCATTTTCAAGATATTCTACGGCGTGGTTCATGGTTTCGAAATTTTCCACAGCCGTCAGCACGTAGTTGCGGGTGCTCTCGTCCCGCAAAGGTCGGATCGCCAGAAACTCCGGGTCGTGCGAGAGCTTCCTTAGGTCGTCCAGTTCCGGGTAAGCGATAAGCCCGCAGTACTGCTGCGTGCAGTCGCCCATATAGACCATCCGCGTCAGCCCGTACAGCAGCACCCTTGCGCCGTAGCGGTCCAGCAACGGCTGAACGCGCCGGAGATACTCGGCGTACCGGCGCTCTCGGCCGGGAATAATGTCAAACAGGTTCAGAACGACAATCACTTGCTCTCTCCACTGACCGCCGCGAAACGGCGTAAAAACCTACCCCACGCGAGCGTGGCTTGACAAGCGCTTTCGCCGGGGAACGGACTGTCGCTACGAACGGCAGGATGCCGATAAGGTCCTTCGACAGATAACACTTGACAAGTCCATCGGCATCTCGGACCGTACTTGCATGCTGTGGACCGCGACGGGCGCCCGGCCAGGCCGCTAGCCCGACGGAACGACCCCGACCCGCGTCGGGGAAGGAGCTTGCCATGCGTACGCAATGGATGGCGTCGCTGTTTGTTACGGGCCTGCTTGTGCCGCTGGTCGGATGCGGTAATTCCGGGCAGGCGAACGCCAGAGATAACAACAGGTCCAACAGGGCTCCGGAGCTTGTCGGACAGGCGCGACCGCCCGTGGCGGATTTGCCCGTTCCGGCGGGCTTCTCACTGGATGAGCAGAAATCCCGCGGGTTCACCACCGGCGGGGCGCGGTGGGTGGACCACGTATATAAGGGTTCCGCCGACAAGTTCGCAGTCGCGCGGTTCTACAAGCGGAACATGCCCATCAACAACTGGGACCTGATGACGGACATGTTCGTCCAGGGCGACATAATCCTGACATTCGAGAAACAGCGAGAGGCCGCCAGGGTGGTTGTAGGCAAAGGAAGCTTGTTCAACCCCACCCAGGTGAGCTTGCAGCTATGGACCAAAGGGCAGCTACCCGCGCCCGCCGAGAGAGATTGAACGAGATATGAAGTCCGAACGCCGTCACGAGCTTCAGCAGAGCGAAATGGTCAGGGAATTCGGCAAAGTCCGCCAATTCTTCCACAAATGGGGCAACCACCTGGCTTGGGGTGTGCTCATCGCAGCGGTCATCTTCGCTATCGGCTTTTACGCCTACAGGTCCCGCCGGCAGAAGCAGGACCAACTGTTGGCGCGGCTGAACCGCGTTCAGACCGCTAGTCTCTCCCAGGCCGATAGTCTCTCCCAGGCCGAGCACATCAACGAGTTGCAGGAGCTTGCCGGCCAACAGGATAATCGACGTGTCGCCGCTCAGGCGGGTGTGCTGCTCGGCGACGGTTACTTCGTCCAGTACGTTGTGGGTGGCGAGGACGACGATTTCCCTCTGGAACCCGAAGAAGCCCTCAACCAGGCCGAACAGGCCTACCGTCGGGTAATCGAGCAATACGGCGACTTCCCACGCCGGGTCTCGCGGGCCAGGTACGGATTGGCGAAAATCCTCGAGACACGGCAACGCTTCGACGAGGCCCGCAAACAGTACCAGGCAATTCTCGATCTGCCGGGCCTCGAGGGAGACCCCATCGTGATGCTGGCGTCCGAGGATGCCGAAGCAATCGACGATCTCCGGCAGCCCGTTAAGCTGTCGGAAACGCAGCCGGCGACCACGACGGAGCCGGCTCCGTTGCCGCCGGGTCCCGACGCGCTGCCGGAAAGCCCCGTGCCCTCGGATCAGCCGCTACCGGGAACTCCCCCGGCAGTGCCCGAAACGCCTGAAGGCGACGAGCCGTAACCCGCCCGAGGCGCTTTGGCATTATCGAACCTTTTCATACGACGGCGGCTATGATAGTCTTTGGATTCGTCTTTATCGTTTGCGCCACGGATATGGGCGGCTCAGCCCGGCCGAGGCGTGATTCTGAGCAATAGAAGAATGGAGGCACACAGGCATGGCAGAGCTACAGGCACTTGCGGACGCACTGATTAAAGGCGACCGGAACCAGGTCGCGGAGCTTACGAAGCAGGCCGTCGATGAAGGCGTGCCGCCCAAAGAGATTCTCGACAACGGTCTTATCGCCGGCATGAACGTCGTTGGCAAGCGTTTCAAGGCCAACGAGGTGTACGTTCCCGAGGTGCTTATTGCGGCCCGGGCGATGCACGCCGCGATGGAGGTGCTCGAGCCGGTCCTCGCCGAAGCGGGACACAAGCCGGCCGGTACCGTCGTGCTCGGAACCGTCAAGGGCGACCTGCACGACATAGGCAAGAACCTCGTGGGAATGATGCTCACCGGCGGCGGTCTGAGGGTCGTGGACATCGGCGTGGATGTACCGGCCGAGAAGTTCGTCGAAAGCTGCAAGGCCGAGAACGCCCAAGTCTGCGCAATGTCGGCTCTGCTGACCACGACAATGCCCCAGATGCCCGAGATCATCAACGCGCTGAAGGACGCCGGCGTCGAGGTCAAGACCATCGTCGGCGGCGCGCCGGTGACGCAGAACTTTGCCGATGAAATCGGCGCCGACAGCTACGCTCCGGATGCCGCCAGCGCCGTCGATGCGGTCAAAGACATACTAAGTGCGGCCTGAGCATCGGCCGCGCGGGACCAGTCAGCGGCGAGCAATGACCGCCGGTAACAGAAACGCCCGCGAGCAGCCCGAGACCCGGAACAACGGCATAGAGGCGGACGAATCGCCTGTCGAGCCGGAAGAGGACGGCTTGGAGCATGTCCAGCTCCGCGTACGCAGGGCACTGCCAGGACGGCGTCTGGACCGGTATGTCGCGGGTCGGCTGGGCAATCTAATGTCGCGGACGGCGCTGCAGGCGTATATCCGCGAGGGAAACGTGACCGTCAACGGCCGCGCCGTCAAGCCCAGCTATCAGATACGCGCCGGCGACGTGATAGACCTGATGGTCCCGCCGCGCCGGCCGCCGGAGATACCCCCCGAGCCGATCCCGCTGGACGTCGTCTATGAGGATGAAGACCTGCTGGCGCTTAACAAGCAGGCCGACATCATCGTCCACCCCGCGAGAGGTAACTGGACCGGCACACTGGTCAATGCCCTGGCGCATTACTTCCGCACCAACTGGCGGGACGTGAAGGACCTGCCCACCAGTGGCGAGGTATGCCGGCCGGGCATAGTCCACCGGCTCGACCGCGACACCACCGGCATCCTGCTGATAGCCAAGACCGAACGCGCCCTGTGGCGGCTCGGCAAGCAATTCGAACTGCGCCGGACGGAAAAGACCTACACCGCCATCGTGCACGGCCTGGTTGAACTGGACGAGGACGTAATCGACCTGCACATCGGAAAACACCCCACGGTGAAGGAGAAATACGCCGTCCGACGCCCGGGCATAGGCCCCCGGCCGGAACTGACCAAGGAAGCCGTCACGCGCTACCGGGTTCTGAAGCGGCTGAGCAACGTCGGACATTCGCGGGCGTGCTTCACGCTGGTGGAGCTGTACCCGAAAACCGGCCGGACGCATCAGCTCCGCGTGCACATGAGCCACATCGGCCATCCGATAGTGGGCGACCGCATGTACGGCGGCGGGCCTATTTACCGCAGCTCGCTGATGGGCGAGCATGACACGGCCGAAGGCCCCATCATCACGCGACAGGCGCTGCACGCGCACACCATCGTCTTCTACCATCCGCGGACGGACGAGCGAATGGAGCTTTCCGCACCCTGGCCGGACGATTTCAACTACGCCCTCGCCGAGCTGGAACGCCTCTCGGCAGAAA
>JBKHJB010000010.1:0-26360 GCA_046538345.1 Phycisphaerae bacterium | reverse complement strand
ACCTGTCAGCGGGCACATAACAATAATGGCTGTTGAGGTTCTCACAACCGCTAGTCTTATTGAGCTTTATGTCTCTCGATTTGGCAGCGAGCGTTTCTAACAGATGCGTTGGCCGCCGGACAAAGTACAGATTTGCATACCGTCCAAGGCAGCACGGATCGTCAGGATTGACGCTGTTATTTTACCACTGGAAGAGAAGAGCGAGTACTTTTCCGCCGGGCCAAGGGCACTACTGACGCCCCGGATGATTTGCCCAGGTATGCGCGGCGCCTTTCGCGCCCACCACGACGAATTGATCGCCTGGGCACCGCCTGCGGCCGACAAGCTGTCGAAACCGCTTGTTAAACCCGTCCTTGACGTTATGATATGATTTGCAGCCCCGGGCCGTAGCGGCGATCGTCCGTGGGAAGCGTCCCACGCGGGCGATTGTGGAGTCGGCGGCTGGCTCGAAACGGGACGCGTTACCGGGAGATTACAGCAACTGTGAGTCCATACTTCTGGGTCGTGCTTATATCCGCGGCCCTGTCGCTGTTTTTTTCCGTCGCGAGCTACGCCCTCCGTGGGTTCCGGCGGATCCAGCTCGACAACTCGCACGCCGGTGTGAAGACTCGCCGGAAAGTCGAACTGCTGGACGGTCAGTTGCCTGTGTTAATGCTGGCCGCGGGGACCTGTCGCGCCATCGCGAACCTTGCCCTGGTGGTGGGCATGCTGTACCTGCTGGACCCTGTGGGAGGCGGCTGGTCGCGAACGTTGTGGACACTGGTCGCTACGGGGTTGCTGATAGCGCTGGTTTCGGTGGCAATTCCCCACGCCTGGGCGACGCACGCCGGCGGGCGGTTCCTTCTGACGGTGCTGCCCGCTCTGGTGGTGACGCGGTACGTTCTGTTCCCCCTTCTGGCGGCTATGCAGGCGCTGAGCGTGCCCATCCGCCGACTCACCGGCGCCGAAGAGAATCACGAAGACAACGGCGAGGAGGTCCGCCAGGAAATACTCCAGGCCGCCTCCGAAGGCCGGGCCGAGGGGTCCGTCAACGCCGAAGAGGCCGAGATGATCGAAGCCGTCGTGGAGTTTTCCGAAATCCAGGCCGGTCAGATCATGACGCCGCGGACGGACGTTTTCGCCCTGCCCGCCGACACCCCCTGGCCGGAAGCTTGCGAGAAGGTTTTCGACGCCGGGCACACGCGCGTACCGGTCTATCAGCAGGATATCGACAACATCATCGGCGTCCTGTACGCCAAGGACCTGCTTCAGCACGTCCGCGCCGAGCAGCCCGCCGCCGTACGGGAGATAATGCGAAAGCCCTTCTTCGTGCCCGAGACCATGACGCTGGACAAGCTCCTGCGTGAATTCAAGGCACGCAAGGTGCATCTGGCGGTCGTGCTGGACGAGTACGGCGGTACGGCCGGTCTGGTGACCATCGAGGACGTGCTCGAGGAGATCGTCGGGAGCATTTCCGACGAGTACGACCGCCCCGAACCGGCGCTGATGCATCGTGTGGACGAACACACCGCCGAGGTTGACGGCCGACTGCATATCGACGACCTGAACGACGCTATGGGACTGGAAATACCCGAGGACGAAGATTACGACACTGCCGCCGGCTGCGTGTTCTCAGAGCTGGGCTACATACCGGGCCCGGGCGAGAGTATTCGTATCCACGGCGCTGAGTTCACCGTTCTCGAGGCCGACGACCGGAAGATCATCCGCCTGCGCGTCCGCCGCACGGACACCGAGCAGGTGGAGCAGAACTGAGCCGCCGGGCGGCGTCCTTCGACCATGCGAAACCGCGACCAGGCAATCTGCCTGAGGACGGTCGATTACAGCGAGACCTCCCAGGTCGTTACTTTCTTCACCCGCGACGGCGGTGTCGTGCGACTTATCGCCAAAGGTTCCAAACGCGCCAAGAGCAAGACCGGCGGCACGCTGGACATGCTCGCCGAGGGTGAATTGGTCTATACCACCGGCAGGGGCGACTCGCTCGGGACCGTCGTGGAGTTCAGCGAGTCCTCCTCCCACGCGCAGCTGCGCCGCAGCGGGGGACGACTGAACACGGCGCTGTACATGCTCGAAGTGGTCACCCTTTCGCTGGCAGAGCACGACCCTCACCCGGAGGTCTTCGACCTGCTGAGCAACTCCCTGCGTCGCATCGGCGAGCCGGACGCCCCCGTACCGGCGGTACTGGCGTACTTCCAGTGGCGACTGTTGCGGCTTATAGGACTGCTGGGCGACCTGGACGCGTGCGCCTGCTGCGGGCGCCCCGCGGACAGCGCGAAACTCACCCATTTTTCGCCGCGCGCCGGCGGACCGGTATGTGGAAGCTGCGCTGCGGATTATCCCGACAAGACCATCCTGCAGCCCGACGCAGCGACCGGTCTGGCGACCCTGGTCGCCGCCCGTGCCGGCAGGCGCGTGCAACTGATCGACCAGCAGGCGCAGGCGGTTAATTGCCTGCTGGCGTATCACCTTTCCGAGCAGCTCGGGCGCCGGACGAAAATGGCTCGCCACGCCATCGGCGGAAAATCCTAACCTGTTGCAGCCGCAATGGGCGACTCTATAATGGTGCCCGCGTTCGCCGGCACAGTGCTGTAAGGGAACCTCGGCATGCACGAACACGTCTCAAAGCTTCTAGCGACAGTTTTGCTGATATTGGCGGCGGTGACGCCGGTAACAGCAGAGCGGGAATACGTCTGGGAAGGCGGCGAATGGACTTCGCCCGCCAAACCCGGCGAAGACAGTCCCGCCGGTCAGATAGCGCTTATACGAGTGCATCTGGATGAGGGCGATTACCGCGACGCAGTCAAGGTTGCGGAGCGTTTTCTGGAGAAATACCCGGACAACGAGGCGTGCGAAGAAGCGATGATGCTCGCCGGTCAGGCCGAGATGGACCGTGGGCGATACATGAACGCCTACGACTGGTTCGACCGTCAGATCGCCCGCTCCCCCAGTGGACCGCTTGCGGGAAGAGCGCTGCACCGACAGTACGAAATCGCCGACGCCTTCCTGGAAGGCAAGAAGCGGCGCGTGCTGGGTTTCATCCCGGTCTCCGCGAGAAGCGAGGGGCTGAGTATTCTCGATAGAATCGTCTCGCAGGCGCCGGGGTCGGAGCTTGCCGAGAAGGCGCTTTTGCGGATGGGAGACTACCACGAGGCGAGGGAGGAGTACGACGAGGCCATCGACGCCTACGACCGCTACGTGGAGATGTTCCCCCGTGGTGAATCGGCGGCTTATGCCATGCTCCAGGCCGCCCGATCCAGATACGCCATGTACCGCGGTCCGTCGTTCGACGACACCCCCCTGCTGGAGGCCCGGCTGCGGTTCCGTCACTTTGCGGAGCGCTTCGGCCAGGCGGCGGAGGAAAACAATGTTTCCGATATCCTTCGACGCATAGACGAGCAGCGGGCGGAGAAGGACTTTCACGCGGCCCGGTTCTATGAGCGTACCGGCCGGGACGACGCGGCCGACTTCTACTATCGCCGTATAGTGCGGAACTACGGACGCACCGAGTACGCCAACAGAGCCGGAAGGGCGCTGGGGGAAACCCCGGAAACCGCGCCTGAAGACTCATCGGACGACTATTCCCGTCCCCGGCGGGACGTGCCGAGGATTCGCGGGCTGGAGTCGCTCGCCGACGAGGACGAACAGGACCAACACGACAGGGACGAGCAATGATGCGCATCATAAAGGCCGCGACGCCCATGATACTGCTGTGCGTGGGTCCGATGATTTTTCTCGGCTGCGCGAACAACCCCGCCGACGGGTACAGCTTCTCCAGCGGATATCCCGAGGACGTCCGCACGGTGGCCGTGCCCATATGGAACGTCGGAAAGAACGTCTATCGCCGGGAGATCGAATTCCGGCTGACCGAGGCGCTGGTCAAAAGGGTCGAGCTGGACACGCCTTACAAGGTCGCCGCCAAGACCGACGCCGACACGCTGCTCACCGGCACCGTGGACAATATCTCCCAGCGGGTGCTCTCGACCAACCCCGACACCGGCCTGCCCCGTGAGATGGAGATGACCATAACGGTGTCGTTCGAATGGACCGACCTTCGAAGCGGGGAGATACGCGCCGACCGCTCGAATGTCCGCGTTTCCGGCACGTATGTACCTCACGAGCCGCTGTCGGAGGACTTCTTCACCGGCAGCGAAGACGTCATCAACCGGCTGGCACGCCGCATAGTCGAGCAGATGGAGTCGGACTGGTAATCGCCTCCGCCGTTCCCCGCCCGACTCGACAGACCTTCGGCAGCGTGAAATTACCGGACCGTTTCGGCAAGCTTCGGCTCTCTGTCTTGGTCAGGCAGCCGGGTTAGTATATGATGGACGAGAGGACCGGCCCGGCAGACGCCCGGTCGCTCTCATCATTACCATGACAGATAATCAGCAGAAACCGAATCAGGATCCCAACCGTGGCCAGAAGCCGCCCCCCGTACCGCCGAACCGGTTCGGCCGGTCGCTCATGGGCTGGGCGATTATCATCGGCGTGGCGATACTGTTGTTCATGTTCCTCAGCCGCGGGCTTGACGACCGCACGCAGCTCAGCCCGGGCGAATTCTGGACTTCAGTCAGGGAGGGCTACGTCAAGAGCGGCTCGGTCATTGTCATCAAGGAAACCGAGATACAGGGCGAGCTGGCGCCTAACGCCCCCCTGCTGGAGGCGGACGACTCCCCCAAATTCACCGTTGCCTACAAATACGAGGCGGAGAGCAACTTCGACGAGCGCCTGCAGGAGGCGCTGGGTCGGCATGACACGGGCGTGCGCTATCGCTATGAGCCGAGCGGGTGGTGGTCGGGGGTGTTGCCGCACCTGCTGATTACAGTTGTTGTATTCCTGGCGATCTGGTTCCTGCTGTTCAGGCGGATCGGCTCCGGCGCCGGTGGCGGGGGTTTTCTGGGCAACTTCGGTCGCTCGAAGCACCGCGTAGTGACCAAGGAGCAATCCCGTGTGACGTTCGAGGACGTCGCCGGCGTTTCCGAGGCAAAGGACGAGGTTACCGAACTCATCGAGTTTCTGAAGAACCCGCGGAAATTCCAGCGTCTGGGCGGGCGCGTACCTCGAGGCGTGCTGCTTGTCGGTCCGCCGGGCTGCGGCAAGACGCTGCTGGCAAAGGCCATCGCCGGCGAGGCGGAGGTGCCGTTCTTCTCCATCAGCGGAAGCGACTTCGTGGAGATGTTCGTCGGCGTGGGCGCCAGCCGGGTCCGCGACCTTTTCAAACAGGCCAAGGACAGCGCCCCGTGCATAATCTTCCTGGACGAGATAGACGCTGTCGGCCGAAAGCGGGGGGTCGGCTTCGGCGGCGGCGGACACGACGAGCGAGAGCAGACGCTTAACGCCATACTCGTCGAGATGGACGGTATGGACTCCTCCGATCAGGTCATAGTCATCGCCGCGACCAACCGTCAGGACGTGCTGGACCCGGCCTTGACCAGGCCCGGGCGGTTCGACCGGCAGATACAGGTAGCTCTTCCGGACCTCGAGGGTCGCTACCACATACTCAAGATCTACACCGACAAGGTGAAATGCGGCCCGGACGTGGATCTCCACCGCATCGCCCGCGGGACGCCCATGTTCAGCGGAGCGGACCTGGCGGCGCTGGTGAACGAGGCGGCCATCTCCGCAACGATGACCAACAAGGACTATATCGAACAGGTGGACCTGGAGGAGGCGCGCGACAAGGTCCGCTGGGGCCGGGCGCGCAAAAGCCGCGTGGTGGACGAGCAGGAAAAACAGACCACCGCCTACCACGAGGCCGGGCATGCCCTGGTGCAGGTGCTCACGCCGGACGCCGACCCGCTGCACAAGGTCTCGATTATCCCTCGCGGCGCCGCCGGAGGGGCAACCTTCACACTTCCGGAGAAGGACCGCTACCTCTACACCCGCCGCTACTGCCGGGCGCTTCTGACGGTGCTTCTGGGCGGACGGGTGGCAGAGGAGCTGTTCTGCGACGACGTCTCCAGCGGCGCCGCAGGCGACATCCACCAGGCGACTGAAATCGCCCGCAAGATGGTCCTGGACTGGGGCATGAGCGAACGGTTGGGCTATGTCCGCTACAACGGCTCCGACCAGCAGCAGATGGCGCCGATGATGGGTGACTTCAACTCGCGCGAATACTCCGACAAGACGGCCGAGGTAATCGACGAGGAAATCAGGAAGTTTATAGACGCCGGCTACCGCAACGCCCGGCACCTGGCCGAGACGCACCGCCAACAGCTCCAGAACCTCGCCGACGCGCTGATAAAGTACGAAACACTCAGCGGACAGGACGTCCAGCGCATCGTCGAAGGACAGACCATCGAGAAGCCCACCGTCGGTGAACTCCTGGAGAAAGAACACGCCAAAGAGCAGCAGGACGCCTCGGCCGCGGACGATGAATCGTCTCCGACGACCGAGACGGACGGTGGCGCGCTACCCGAGCCGGGCTGACAGCGACAATTCCCGAGATTCAGCTCTTTGTCACCGCTCGATATTTGTCCCGCGCCGCCGGATTGTGTATCTATAGAGAGCGATGGCGCGCACACTTGACGAAATACTGAACTCACACCGCACGGGGCAATGGGCCGTCATGGGCGTGCTCAATGTCACACCCGACAGCTTCTCCGACGGCGGAGAGTTCTTCGATTCCGGCACCGCCGTCGCTCGCGCCGAGCGGATGTTGCGGGACGGAGCGGACATAATCGATATCGGCGCCGAGTCCACCCGCCCCGGCTCCGACCCGGTACAACCGGACGAGCAGATAGCCCGCCTGCGGGACGTCCTGACGGCAGTTACGGACACAGGCGCGACGGTAAGCGTTGACACCACAAGCGCTAAGGTGGCCAGGTTCGCGATGGACGCCGGCGCAAAGCTGGTCAACGACGTCTCGGCGTCTCGCCACGATCCGGAAATGCCGGCGCTTCTCGCCGAGCGGTCGGCGGCGGTCGTGCTGATGCACATGCTCGGCGAGCCGAAGACCATGCAGCGACGTCCGGCATATGATGACGTGGTGGCGGAGGTGCGCGACTTCCTCCGCGAGCGTCTCGAAGCAGTTGTCGCGGCCGGCGTTGACCGCGAGCGAGTGATCCTGGACCCGGGCATCGGCTTCGGCAAGCTGCTGGAGCACAACCTCTCGCTGCTGGCGGGCGTGGACAAGCTCACCGAGCTGGACAGGCCCGTACTGGTCGGACCGTCGCGGAAGCGGTTCATAGGCGAGTTGACCGGCGAAAGCGATCCACACCGGCGAATGCCCGGCACGCTGGCGGCGGTGCTCGAAGCCCGCCGCCGCGGCGCGACACTTTTCCGCGTCCACGACGTCGCCGAAACCGTCCAGGCGCTGACCATCGCCGACGCAATCACCGCATCTGGAGGCGGTTGAGCTTCAGCGATGCGGGGCGATGTGACGATGACATACATGACACTCTAGTTATACAAGGCGGCCTTGCGCCGAGACCGGGCGATGGAACGGCTGTTTCGCATCATCACGACGTACTGGAACCGGGTCACCACGTACAATCCCGGCGTGGTGATCGTGGAGCTGTTGCTGATCGGACTGGTGGTGTGGTGGGTGATGCGGTTCTTGCGGGGCACGCGGGGCGCGCGTCTGATAAAAGGCGTGGCGGTGATGCTCATCACCGTGTATCTGGTCATCCGACTGCTTCCGGAGCAGTTCGGATGGGACCGTATCGAGTTTCTCTACCGGCACTTCCTGCTTTTCGCGTTCGTCGCCGGAGTGGTGGCATTCCAGCCGGAGCTGCGACGGGCGCTTATACAGATAGGTCAGGCACGTTTGTTCCGCTCCAGCGGCACGGAGGTGGAAAAGCAGATCGATGCGCTTATAGACAGCGCGGGCTACCTGTCACGAAACAAAATCGGGGCGGTGCTGGCTATCGAGCGCACGGTGGGGCTGGGCGGACTTATAGAGTCCGGCACGATACTGGACGCCGATTTGACCGCGCCGCTGCTCAATACCATTTTCTATCCAGGAACGGCGCTGCACGATATGGGCGTCATCGTACGCGACGGTCGAGTCGCGTCGGCGGGCTGTCAGTTCCCCCTCGCCGAGAGCGAGGACGTGGACCCATCGCTGGGCAGCCGGCACCGGGCGGCGTTGGGACTGGCGCAGGAAACCGACGCGGTAGTGCTGGTCGTCAGCGAGGAAACCGGGAGAGTCTCACTGGCGTACGAAGGACAGTTGTACCTGGGACTGGAGAGTGAGACGCTGCGCGAGATGATGCTGAGTTTGCTGGCGCCGCCGGGTTTCCTCCGCCAGTTGAAGAAACAAAAGCAGAAGGAAGCCCAAGCGGATTGAGGACCCATGGCGCGTAAGAAGTTTCAGAGCGACGGCAAGAAGTTCAACCCGCGACGGTTCTTACCGCCGCTGCGGACGTTCTTCTGGGTTGCTCTGATTACCGTGCTCATCTGGGTGTACGCGGACATGGAGTTCACCCAGACCGAGCCGTTACGGGCGACGCTGCGTCTGAACACCGACGGTGCTTCGGACCTGGTGCTGCTCCCACCGAGGGAGTACAGCGTGGACTTCACCGTTCGCGGCAGCCGCGGTGGCATCGAACGGCTTAAACTGAAGCTCCAGAAGCAGAACTTCACAATCCCCTATGACGTCTCCAGGCACGCCTCCACGCCGCGCTTTGCACTCTCACCTGCCGAAGTGCTCACCGAGGCCCTCGACATGACCGGCGAGGGGCTTGCCATCGCGGCCACCACGCCACAGGTAATAAACGTTGAGACCGACGAGCTGATTACCGTCTCCGATGTACCGATAGAGTTCAACTACATCGGCGGTCGGGTCCGCAACGTGGCCGTCACGCCGATGACCACCGACATCCGCGTCGCCCGAACCAGATGGCAGGCGACGCTCCAGTCCCTGCGCGAGCGAGGCGAAGAGCCGGTGCTCCGTACCCGCCGCGTGGACCTGCGCCAGATCGACGCCGATAGTGTGACCGTCGGCGTGGTGAATACCATCGGCGATACAGAGGTCAGGCCCGAGGCGGACACCGTGCAGGTTTCGTTCGATCTCATCCAGATCAAGGACACTCACAGCTTCGACGTGCCCGTCCAGATGCTCAGCCCGCCGGCGTGGAGCCACGACGGTACGTGGAACGAGTTCGTTCTCGAGCGCAGAGACCCGGTCGAATGGCGCAAGACCATCACGGTTACCGGGCCGCGGGAGGACCTTGACCAGCTTCGCCGCAATCCCCAACAGGTGCAGGCGTACGTCGTGCTGACCGAGCAGGACAAAAAACCCCTGGACAGTTGGGACCAACGGGAAGTCACGGTCCGCTTTCCGCCGGATCTGAACGTCGAGCTGGACGGGACGCCCCCGACCGTGTGGTTCCGGCTCAGCCGGCGGCGGCAGGTCGAAGAAGCCGACGGTTCATAGCCCGATACATCCCCCCCGGCGGGCGCCTTCGGCACGGGCCGAGATGCTTCGTTTGACCCTGAACGGTCCCGCCCGTCTCGCCGCCTCTTGCCACCCCGCCGCCGGTGGCGTAATTTAAACTTCGCCGGGGCGTGTGGTATCCGCGCCCCAACGGAGGTGCAAGATGGAAGAACAACAGGCCCGAAAGCTTATCGAGACCATCGCACGTGACGCCCGCGAGGCGGCCGCCGTGCTTGCCACCACCCGCGGCGAGCAACGCGACGGCGCACTGCGCGCCTGCGCCGAGGCCGTCCGCAAAGCTCGGACCTCGCTTCAGCGGGAAAATGAAAAGGACATCGCCCGCAGCGACGAGTTCGGGCTTTCCGAGGCGATGGTGGACCGGCTGCGCCTGACCGACGAGCGGGTGGAGAAGATGGCCCACGCCCTGGAGAGCATAGCCGCTCAGGTGGACCCGGTCGGGCAAGCCATCGCCGCATACAACCGTCCCAACGGACTGCGTATCGAGAAACGCCGCGTGCCGCTGGGAGTGGTGGGCGTTATATACGAGTCGCGACCGAACGTAACCGCCGACGCGGCCGGTCTGTGCCTCAAAAGCGGGAACGCCTGCATACTCCGCGGCGGCAAGGAGGCGATGCACTCCAACCTGGCGATAGCGGCCGCCCTGCGGGAGGGGCTTTCCGCCGCCGGTCTGCCCGACGCCGCCGTCACCGTCATGGACAACCCTGACAGAGCGCTGGTACCGGCGATGGCGAAGGCGGAGGGACTCATCGACCTGATAATCCCTCGCGGCGGTGAAGGGCTTATACGCGCCGTCGCCCAGGCCGCAACCATCCCCGTAATCAAGCACTACACCGGCAACTGTCACGTTTACGTCCACACCGACGCCGATCTGGATATGGCCGAGCAGATCACGCTCAATGCAAAATGCCAGCGACCCGGCGTATGCAACGCCGCCGAGACGCTGCTGGTGGACGCGGCCGTCGCCGAGACCTTCCTGCCGCGGGTCGCCGCCAAGCTCATCGAAGCCGGCGTCGAGCTTAGATGCGACTCGGCGGCGCGGGACATACTGTCGGCCGCCGGTGTCGAAGGTCCCACCGAGGCGAGTGAAGACGACTGGCGCAGCGAGTTCCTGTCGCTTACGCTGGCGATCGCGGTGGTGGACGACCTGCCCGCCGCGGTCAGGCACATAAACACCTACAGCAGCAGCCATACGGACGCGATAGTCACCGAGTCGGTCGCGGCGGCGGACAGCTTCGTAACCGAGGTGGATTCCTCCAGCGTGATGGTCAACGCCTCGACTCGCTTCTCCGATGGCGGGGAATACGGCCTGGGCGCCGAAGTCGGCATAAGCACCGACAAGCTGCACGCACGCGGACCGATGGGCGCCGAAGACCTGACCACCTACAAGTGGATTGTCACAGGACACGGGCACCTGCGCACGTAAGCGACATCATCAGACACTGTCGGCTCGCTGCAACTGCTGGCTTATCCACAGGGCCTCGTCCACCAGCAAGCGCACCTGCGCGGGACGAAGAATCCGAGTCTCGCGATAGACCAGCACCTGCGGGCCGCGAGCTTCTACGGTCAAATCCTTGTTGGTCGCCAGATGATTCCGCAACTCGCCTGTGAACAGCGCCTCTGCGCGGGGAAGATTGGTTGATTCGAGCGTGTTGCGCTCGTCGAACTCGTCCCGCCGATCTTCATGGCGTCGGCCGTCCAGCAAACGCTTCACTCCGCTGTCCGGCGAGAGCATCAGCGGCGGCAGGTCCATGCCCGCTCGGGTCACCTGCACTGCCGTTTCGCAGGAATCCACGACGGAATCGGGCTTGCCGGCGTGCAGCTCGCCTTCGGGCAGCCGCTCCGGCTCGTTGTTGACGTTGGCTCGGGTGTTCATCATCCGGTGAACGTCGAAAACTTCCACTTGCGCACCGCCTATATGCCCCCAGTAGCGGTTGCGGATTTCCTTGCGAGTGGCCTGGGCCGGACGAAGCAAGGCGAAGACATAGAGTTGCCGGCGGCGCCGGTGGTTGTCTTCAGCCCTCGCCGGTTGAAGCCCCAGCTCATCGGCCAGCGTTTGCAGCTCCATCCGCCTCTTCTCGGTGCGGACCCGCCGGACAATCCACAGCAGCAAAACCGCTCCCGCAGCCACCACCAGCAGCGGAAGCACCACCCACAGAATCTCAAGAGGGCTATCCGGTTCGAGTTGTCCCACTGCGATGGGGTACATGACTCATTGCCTCAGTCAGAACACACTCCGCGCTTCCACGCTACGCTCCGCCGACCACCGGAGCAAGCGGGAGGGTTTGGGAATCCATTGAGCGTACAGCTCTATCATGGCGTTTTCAGTCTGCGCAACTGGCTCGCGGAGCTTGGACTCGAAGCCCAGCCATTGCAATGGCTGGGCGTCAAAAGCACCTCATACGCAAACCGCTTTGGACAACTGCGGCTTCAGCGATGTCGGTGCCGGTGCAAGGGCGATTGCATCGCGGCGGCGGGGGTGCATAATCGGCGCCGAAGGAGGGCGGTATGAGCGAATTGATTGTAAGTGTATCGGGCGTCCGCGGGACGGTTGGCGAGGCGCTGACGCCGCAGGTGGCGTGCGACTTTGCGTGCGCATTCGCCGCTTCGCTGTCCCGGGGCGCGACTGTAGTGCTCGCACGTGATACCCGCCCGTCGGGTGCGGCGTTCTCCGCCGCCGCCAGAGCCGGTCTGCTCGCCTCCGGGGTGAACGTAATCGACATCGGCGTGGTCACCACGCCCGGTGCGGCGCTTATGACCAAGACACTCAACGCCGACGGGGCCGTGGTGATAACCGCCTCGCACAACCCCATCGAATACAACGGCATGAAGTTTCTCCAACCGGACGGACCAGCGCTGACGGCAGAGCAGGCGAATCGGCTTGCGCAGGCGTGGCGAGACGGGGGCTTCCGCTTCGCCGACGCCCGCAGCCAGGGAAAGGCCCGCACCGACGACAGTACACACTCCCGGCACGTCGAGGCCGTTTGCGACCTTCTGGACGTCGGGACCGTGGCCGAAAAACGTTTCCGCGTGGTGCTCGACAGCATCAACGGCGCCGGCTGCATCGTGACGCCGATGCTGCTGGACCGACTGGGCTGCGAAGTGCTGCATATAAACTCCGAACCGACAGGCGATTTCGCCCATACACCCGAACCGGTCGAGCAGAACCTTTCGCAGCTTTGCGGGGCGGTTCGCGAGCACAAGGCCGACGTGGGATTCGCGCAGGACCCCGATGCCGACCGGTTGGTGCTGGTGGACGAGCAGGGGCGGTTCATCGGCGAGGAGTACACACTGGCACTGGCGGCAGCCGACGTGCTGGCGCGGCGAAAGGGTGACCTGGCGACCAACCTCGCCACCTCGCGCATGATCGACGACATAGCGGCCGATGCGGGCTGCCGCGTGCTTCGGTCGCCCACCGGCGAGGCGAACGTAGCCGAGCTGATGGCCAGGGAAGGATGCATTTTCGGCGGCGAGGGCAACGGCGGCGTGATGGAACCGGAGCTTGCCCGCGTGCGGGATAGTCTCGTCGGTATCGCCTATGTGCTTCGCCGCCTGGCGGAGACCGGAAAAACGCTCAGTGAGCTTGTCGCCGAGATACCCTCCTACCAGTTCGTGAAGACCAAGCTGCCGTGCCCGCAGGGCCGGGCGGAGCAAGTGGTCAAAGCCGTGCGGGAAGATTTCTCCGACGCACCCGATGCCCGCTTCAACGACGCCGACGGTCTGCGTATAGACTTACCCGTCGGCTGGGTCAGCGTCCGCGGCAGCAATACCGAGCCGATTCTGCGGATATTCGCCGAGGCCGGAAACGAGAAAATCGCCGACGAGCTGGTCCAAAGAGTGCGGAAGGTAGCGGAGGATGTTACCGCGCCGTAAATCCGGGGTTCGTTGGTTCCCGTCTGTGGCTTGTCGGGGGTGCCGAAGGGCTTCACGCGGTATGAAGCCGGAGCCGAAGCAGCTCATTGGACAACTGCGCGACCTGCGCACCGGTCGACTCGTGATTCGTGATCTGCAATTCGCTATTTTACAGGCAGATATGTTTGCCCACGTCGATGGGATGGACCTTGCCGGGAAACTTGCCGCTGAAAAACTCCGTCGCCCGCCGGCCCGTACAGTGTCCGCAATACAGATCAGGCCCGTCGTAAGCTTCCAGCACATCGGCCGTGTGTTGTAGCTGTTCATCCGTAGCGCTGCGTAGATGCAGCCCGCCAACCACCGCCTGCAACGGCTCGTTGTGGGTCAGAAACCTCGCCGTCCGCAGCGTGTTCTCAAGCCCGCGGTGACAGCAGCCGGTCAGGACCACCCATCCGCGCGTTCCCCGCAGCAGCAGACACAGCTCGTCCTCGAAGGTATCCGGCACTATCTCGTCGTCGCGACGAACGACGAAAGACTCCCCCGCCGGCATCTGCCCACCGATGGGTCCGGAAAGCAAAGCCCAGTCCTCCACCAGTTCCGGCGCCCGCACCGCGTGCAGCACGGCCCCCTCGGCGCAAAGCTCCTCCAGTGCGAACGGGCAGGAAATGTCCTTCAGCGGTTGGCCCGACCTGTCCGACCAGCGACGACTGAACGCGCGCGGGTGGGCGTACAGTGGCGTCTGGTCGCGCATGCGGACTACCTCCCCCAAGCCGCCGGTGTGGTCGTAGTGACCGTGGGAAACAGCCACACCGTCAACCGCGGACAGGTCCACACCCAGCCAGCGACAGTTGTCCAGCAGAACATCCGCCGTCGCGGCAGTGTCGAACAGATACATCGCGCCAAGTCCGCTGACGAGCACTGCCAACCCATGTTCGGCCCGTAGCGATTCGTCCTCGGCCGAGTTATCCACCAGAATGAGTAGCTCGACTGACATTGACATGCCGGATAGGGGCACATTTATGATGCCACAGCCATGCGAGCATCGAAAGTGTAAACCCTGTCAATAATCAGCGGTTTGCGTCCGCCGAGACGCTCAGCTCGCATTGGCCCATCGGCGAGCCCTGCCTGGCGAACCAGGTCTCGTGCTCCTCGACCATGTCGAAGCGCACGGTGTATTCGCCCTCCCGCCGCGGTGCGTCCACAAGGACTTCCAGTCGTACTGATTCTCCAGGTCGAATGTCTCTCTGCGGCAGCCAGGCGCGGGGGCTTAAGACATCGTCGGGCATATCGTCAATTGAGCTTCCCAGAAACGCCGCCACTGCGAACAGCCGTTCGTCGTCGCCAGCGGGGATTGCTTCACATGAGCGGTTGGTCACGGTCAAAGGCACGGTTATCCGCCGGCCCGGAGCGGCGGATAGGCGTTCGGGCGTCTCTATTTCGACCAGGTAATAGTGGGGGTGGTACTCTTCGCTCGCCCAGCGTCGGAACTGCTCCCAGCCGCCGGTGTCAATACCGGCTTCGCTGCAGAATCGTTCGTAGCGGTGCAGCAGGCCGGCGATTCTGTCGGTGTGATCGTCGATGTGTCCGTACTGCCAGGAAAGCTGCTCCCG
This sequence comes from Phycisphaerae bacterium, assembly GCA_046538345.1. GTDB lineage: Bacteria > Planctomycetota > Phycisphaerae > SM23-33 > SM23-33 > PUND01. The sequence goes on along the minus strand of JBKHJB010000010.1, from coordinate 11,507 downwards.
GGCAGTCGCGTAGTCCTGCCCGCCGATAGCCATCGCCGCCAGTACAGCCGCCAAACCGGTTCGGTCGGCCCCGGCGCGGCAGTGCAGAAGGACCGGGCGGGGCGAGTTTTCCAGCGCCTCGATGAGCCGCATAAGCTGGGGTCTGGGCGGATGGCCCATAGCCGACAGACGCACGTCCACCATCCGCAGACCGAGTTCCTCGGCGGCCGCCCGCTCGGCGGCATAGAAATCGCGGGAGCTTTTGCCGCGGAGATTGATTACGGTCCGCAGCCCATACCGCTCAGTCCAGCGGCGAAGCTGCGACGGGCCTGGTTGGGCACAACGGTATGCCAACCCGGGCACAATGGCGTGGAAATTGTCCCCCAACGTCAGCTCGTACACCCCCTGAACGACGAACAGCCCAGCCACCGACAGCAAGAGCAAACATCCCAGTCTCAGTGCACGGCGCGGTCTGTCCGGGGCGGAATCCCTTTTCATCGCAGCTAGAATACCATCCAGACCCCCGGCGCCAAATAGCTGGGCGAAACCTGTCAAACCTCGGGTGGGAACCCGCCGATACAGTGCATTCGGGCACCGGCGGCGCGGGTGCCTGTCCGGCTTGACAGTCCGCCGGCAAAAACCTATAGTTCATCGTTTTCGGACGCGGGTCAGAAGCGGCGCCGGGGTGCCGTGGAGTCTCGCGGCTGAGAAGGGACTTTATCCGTGGCGAAGAAATCCAAGAAATCTACCCGCAAGAGCACGACCTCGCGGAAGAAATCCGCCAAGAAGGGGTCGCGCTCCACTGCGAAAAAGCGTAAAAGCTCGGCGAAGAAGAAGTCGACCACCAAGAGCCGCAAGAAAACCGCCAAGAAGTCGACCGCAAAAACCACCAAAAAGACTTCCCGCCGCAAGCAGTCCGGCTCCGGTAAGCGCAAATCGACCAAGAAGTCGTCGGCCAAAAAGACCTCCAAAAAGCCCAAAAGCCCCCTGACTAAGGCGGAGCTGAAGGAGTTCCGCAAGCGACTGGTGGAGAAGCGGCGGGATATCCTCGGCGACATGGGCGGTATGCAGTCCGGGCACGCCGGTGTGAATCCCGAAGAGGGCATATCGGCCGCTCCGAGCATGCCCACGCACCCGGCCGACGTGGGAAGCGACAACTTCGAGCACGAGTTCAACCTCGGGCTTCTCCAGAGCGAACGGGCGCTGCTGCAGGAAATCGACGAGGCCCTGGAGAGGATCAATAAAGGGACATACGGCATCTGCCTGGGTACAGGTGATCCGATTAACAAGGCGCGCCTCCGTGCCCGGCCGTGGGCGAAATACTGCATCGAATACGCCCGCATGGTAGAGAAGGGCCTGGTCCGCCCCAGCGAAGAGCAGCAGAACAACACCTCCCAGGACGAGGATGAGGACCTCCTCGACGAGGAAGAAGAGCTGGAGGAAACCGAAGACGAGGATGCCTCGGCGGACGTGGAGCCGGACGAAATCGTCGACGAGGACGAGGACTGACCGCCCTTGTCGCCGGCCGATGAAAAACGCCGCTGTGACGCCACTAAGCCCACGTCCGGCAAAACCGACCAGAACGCCATCAAAAGCCGCTCGGCCGTGGTGGTCTTCGCCCTGGTGACTGTTTTGGGACTGGCGGGCGATTTGTTCTCCAAATGGGCTGTGTTCGATGCCCTGCTCGACGATCCGTCCATACCCCAGCGCATCGAGAGTATATCCCGCCGCTACGGAGACGGACTCAGACCCGAGCAGGTACTGCACCAATTGTCGCTCCAGCACGACGTGGGCGCGGGGATAAAACTTACCCTCTCGACCAATCCCGGAGTGGTGTTCGGGTTGCCCATGCCGCGCTGGCTGGTGGCGACCGCCACCATCGTCACGGTCTCGCTGGTGGTAAGCTTCTTCGCCACCTCCGACGCGAAGGTCCGGAGCATGCACGTCGCGCTGGGATGCATACTCGCCGGGGCGCTGGGAAACCTCTACGATCGGCTCCTGGCGGTGGTGGAACTGCCCGGTGCGGAGAACATCCGCTACCAGGTGCGGGACTTCATCGACTTCAGCGCGTGGCATTATCCCTGGGTGTTCAACGTCGCCGACATCCTGCTGGTCGTGGGCGTGGCGATAATGGCGCTACACTGGCTGGTTACCGTTATTCGCGAGCGTTCCGAGACCGCCGGCTGAGCACTCAAGCCGGAATTGCCCCCGACAAAGCCCCCGCTGAACCGTTACAATGATGTTTTTGACCTACCCGACTTCCGGGAGCATGCTGAGGATGGAAGTTTTTCTGGCCGGTATTATTCAGGGCTCGCTTAAAGCCGCGGCCATCCACTCTCAGGATTGGCGCGAGCCGGTCCGGGATGTGCTGAGCCGTTATCTCGGCGATGCGCGGGTGTACTGTCACTACAGCCGGCATCCCGACAGCATCAGCTACGATTTGCCTGAAATCCACCGCACCCTCCGGGAGGGACTCGACCGGGCCGGCGAATGCGATTTGCTGATCGCCTACCTGCCGTCGGCGTCGATGGGAACTGCCCTGGAGATGTACGTCGCATCGGTGGCCGGGGCGGCCGTGGTGACCATAACGCCCATGTCGGCAAACTGGGTGGTGCGGGCCTACAGCGACGTGGTGCTGGAAGACGTGGAATCCTTCGAGAACTTCTGCCGCGAAGGCAAGCTGAGCGATTTGCTGGAAGCCAGGGCCTCTTAATGAGCTATCCCTTTCTGGAAATGACGCTCGACGAGCTGCGCGCCGCGATGGGCGAGTTGGGCAAAAAGCCCTACCGCGCCGAACAGCTCGCCCACTGGGTCTATCGCAAGGGCGTAACCGACCCCGAGGCGATGAGCAACCTCCCCTCCGACTCGACCGAGGGGTTCGAAATACTCAACTCCCGTGTGGCGCGCCGCACCGACAGCCCCGACGGCGTCACCAAGCTGCTGCTGGAGCTTGCAGACGGTGAGCAGGTCGAGAGCGCGCTGATTCCCACCAGGAAGCGCGCCACCGCGTGCCTTTCCACGCAGGTCGGCTGCGGCATGGGCTGCGCATTCTGTGCGACGGCGAAGGACCGACTGCGTCGGAACATGACCGCCGGTGAGATTCTCCAGCAAGTGCTGCACCTGTGGCAGGCGACCGGCAAGCCCATAACACACGCTGTCTTCATGGGGATGGGCGAGCCGCTGGCCAATTACGACGCCACCGTCGCCGCCGTCCGCGCGTTAATAGACCCGCAGCGGTTCGGCCTGTCGGCGCGGCGGGTAACCGTCTCGACCATCGGGCTGCCCGGCAAAATCCGCCGCCTGGCGAAGGAAGGACTTCCCGTGACGCTCGCCATATCGCTCCATGCACCGAACGACGCGCTGCGCAGGGAGCTTATACCCGCGGCCAAAAGCACCACCATTGAGGATATAATCTCCGCCGCTCAGAAATTCTTCCGCAGTCGGAAGCGCGAAGTTACGCTCGAATATGTACTCATAGGAGATGTCAACGACACCAAGGTTTGCGCCGAGGGGTTGGTGCGGATCGCCAAGCGCCTGCGCTGCAGCGTGAATCTGATACGCTACAATCCCACCTCGTCGCTATCTTACGAGAGACCGTCGGCGGCGGCGACGGAAGATTTCGCCGCCCGTCTGCGAAAACAAGGCGTGAATGTGCAGATTCGACGGTCCCGGGGTCTCGACGCCGAGGCCGCCTGCGGGCAACTGCGTGCCCGAACGGCCGAAGAAAGAGCAAGCTGAGCCACCATCGCACGTAAGAAAAAGACATCCCGGAACCCCGCCAAAGCCCCTCAACATCAGACGCGTTGGGCACGCGAGGACGAGGACGTGCAGTTGATGCTGCGCTTTCAGCAGGGCGACCGCGCCGCCTTCGACGAGCTGGTCCGCCGCAATACCCCTCGAATACACGCCCTGGTGTACAGATTTCTCGGAGACCCCGGCATGGTGGAGGACCTCACCCAGGAGGTCTTTCTACGGGTTTTCAGAACAGCCGACAGGTATCGCCCCACCGCCAAGTTCAGCACCTGGCTGTATCGCATCGCGGCGAACCTGTCGTTCAACGTGCTGCGATCGCGGAAAAAGGGCACCCCGGTCTCGCTGGAGACGCTCGGCGGATCGGCAGAGCACGAACACCCCCGCCAGGCGCCGGACCCTGCCACACCGGCGCCGCATGACAACATGGACCAACTGGAGCTGAGACGCGAGGTGGCGCGGGCAATAGCCGACCTGCCCGACAACCAGCGCATGGCAATAGTCCTTAACAAATATGAGGACAAGAGCTACGACGAAATAGCCGAGGTTATGGACTGTTCGACCATGGCGGTCAAGAGCTTACTGAGCAGGGCGCGCGGGAACCTCCGCCACCGGCTGAAACGCTATTTGAAAACTTGAAGTCGGATCACAGAAATTCCATCTTTTCGGGAATCTCATATACTGCCGCCGGGTTGTATATAAGGGCGGACGGTTAGTCCGCTTCCGCACCTAAGGACATCAGCGAACCGACATAGAAGGCATAGATGAGCGAAGGACTCGAACAATCCGACCTTGAGGAGCTGTCGGCCTATCTGGACGACGAGCTGCCCCCCGACCGCGCCGAGCGGGTCCGCCGAAAGGTCGAGTCCGACCCCGCCTGGGCTGACGCACTGGCCGAGCTGCGGTCGCTGAATGCTCGTCTGGATGCCTGGACTCCGCCGGAGGCGCCCGGAGACCTTTCCGAGCGCATTATCCAAGCGGCCCCGGGTGAGCGCCGCCGAAAGGTGCTCACGCTGCGCCGCGTGCTGGCGACGACGGCAACGGTGGCGGCGGCTGCGGTTATCATCGCGGTCACAATATCCCGGGTCGAGACCGACCCCCCCGTGGACGACGAAGCCAGAACGGCTCAGAGCGAGCCGAAGAAACCCAGTGACACCGTCAAGGTTTCCGAAGAGGCGGTAGAGGAGTTCGCTGTCGAGAACCTCGGCTTCTTCAGCGATTACGATGTCCTGGAAGACTTTGAGACGCTACGGGCGATAGAGCGAGCGGAGCGGTCCGCCTCGTCGGGAACGTAGGCGATTATGCGCAAGCTGACCGGCACAATCCTGTTGATCGTCTTTGTCGGCCTAGGGTTGGCAAGCCGGCTCTGCGCGCAGGGAGACAGCGACGCGCTGCGTCGTCCGCCGGCCGGTTCCATCGCGGCCCAGCTCCGATTGAAGCAGAAGCTTCTTGCCGAGCAACAGGGCACGACGCTGGCCGCGACGCTAAGGCACAACCGCCGGCAGTGGGAGTCGCTCTCTCCAGAGCAGCGCGACCACTATCGTCGCGTGGCTGTGGCATTTCTGCGCGAGAACCCGGACAAGCAGCGCGAGCTTATCGAGCACTACGACGAGTTCATCAAGATGTCCGCCGAGCGGAGGCAGGCGTATCGTCAGCGTGAAAGGTGGCTCAAGGTCGTTGTCGCGAGCTTCACGCCGCGTGAGCGGGACGAGCTGCGCAACATGCCCGCAGACGAGCGTGCCCGCCGCCTGATAACCCGCCGCGACAAGCTTGTGGAACAGGGCAAGCTCAAGCTCGAAGAACCTACCACCCAGCCGAGCGAGTAGGTCGGGCGTACTCCCAACGGGATGCCTTCGGTACTGCCCGACAGCACGCACTCCAAATCCCAGCTATATCCCTCCTGCCTGTCGCTACTGCTTTTCGCTACGAAACGTCAACATCGTGTCGCCGCCGAACTGCCACCGGCCATGAGGGCAAAGCTTGTGTGCACGTTCGACTTCGGCGATGTCGTATCTGGGCAGATCCGCGCTATCCTCGCCCAGGCGTCGCGGCGAGACGAACACGACCAGCTCGTCGGACAAGCCACCGGAAATGAAGCTTTCAAGCACGTCCGCTCCGCCCTCCACGAGCAGCCGCGTCCAGCGCCGCCGACCCAGCTCGTCCAGCAGCAGCTCCAGGTCCACCCTTGATTCCCGGGTCGGCTCGCGGTGACTTTCCTCCGGCAGCGGCAGGACCTCCACACCCGCGTCGGTGAGCGACCGCACTTTTTCCCTTTGCCGGTCGGCGGCTTGCGTGCAGGTCACAACTATCACCGGCGCCTCGCCGACTGTCCGCACCAGTTGGCAGCTCGGCGGTATTTCCAGGTCGCCGTCCAGCACGACCCGCGCGGGCTTGCGGCCCCGGCCGCTGCGGTTGGTCAGCAGCGCGTCATCCGCACGGACCGTTCCCAGGCCCACGAGCACACCGTCGCATATTCCGCGCAGTCGGTGTACCTCGGCCCGGCTGGCCGGTCCGCTGACCCACCTGCCGTCAGGAACCGCAAGGTATCCGTCGGCGGTCTGCGCCCATTTACAGATGACCCACGGTCGCCCGGCCGTGCGAGTCTTGATGTAAGCCGCGAGAAGCTCTCTGGCCTCCTCGGCGCACACGCCGGCCGTCACATCCACGCCGGCTGATTGCAGTGTCTCTATACCCCGGCCGGAAACGTTCGCGTCGGGATCCTCCATCGCGATTACTACGCGAGCTATCCCCGCCGAGATGATCGCCTCCGTGCAGGGAGGGGTCTTTCCGTGGTGGCTGCACGGTTCGAGCGTCACGTACATCGTCGCGCCTCGGGGGTTTTTGCCGGCCTGCTCGGCAGACCGCAACGCCTCGACTTCCGCATGCGGGCCTCCGAAACGGCGATGCCGGCCGGAGCCGATTACCTCGCCGCCGGCCACCAGAACCGCGCCGACCGGCGGGTTCGGCTCGACCGCGCCCAAGCCCTGCCGCGCAAGCTCCAAAGCCCGTAACATATGGCGTTCGTCGTCGTTGGGCATCGCCCCGTTAAACGTCGCTCAACGGATGTATTCGTTGAGCACGTTCTCCAGCATCTCAACCCGCCCGGAGGCGTTGGCGTCCGGCTCGCCCTTTTCGAGCATGTATTTACGCAGCTCCTCGAAGCTCACCTTTCCGGCCTCTATGTCGGCGCCGATGCCGCTGTCCCAGCTTGAATATCGACGGCTGACAAAGTCGCTGAATACGCCGTCGCGGCGCAGGGCGGCCGCGATCTTCAACCCGCGGGCGAAGGTGTCCATACCGCCTATGTGGGCGTGGAACAGGTCCACCGGCTCGATGCTCTCGCGGGCGACGTGGGCGTCGAAGTTGAGCCCACCGGTGTTGAACCCGCCGGCTGCTAGGATACTCAGCATCGCCAGCGTGGTGTCATAGAGGTTGGTGGGGAACTGGTCGGTATCCCAGCCCAGCATCAGGTCGCCGCGGTTGGCATCCACCGATCCGAGCAACCCATTGATACCGGCGTACTCCAGATCGTGCTGGAAGTCGTGCCCGGCGAGTGTGGCGTGATTGGCTTCCACGTTCAGCTTGAACTCGCCGTCCAGGTTGTACTTCTGCAGGAAGGCGTGGCAGGCGGCCGCGTCGAAGTCGTACTGGTGCTTGGTCGGCTCCTTGGGCTTCGGCTCGATATAGAACTGCCCCTCGAAGCCGATCTTGTGCTTGTGCTCGACGGCGAGGTGTAAAAACTTTGCCAGGTGGTCCAGCTCCCGACCCATATCGGTGTTCAGCAAGCTCTTGTAGCCCTCTCGACCGCCCCAGAAGACGTACCCCTGCCCGCCCAGGGCGTGGGTGACCTCGATGGCCTTTGCGACCTGTGCCGAGGCGTATGCGAACACGTCCGCGTTGCAGCTCGTGGCCGCTCCGTGCATGAATCGCGGATGGGTAAACAGACACGCCGTGCCCCACAGCGGGCGGATGCCGGTTTCCTGCTGCTTGTCCGCCAGCAGCTCCGCTATCTCGTCGAGGTTCTTGTTGGTTTCCGCGAGCGACTTACCCTCGGGGGCGACATCGCGATCGTGGAAGCAGTAGAAGTTCACGCCGAGCTTGCGGCAGAACTCGAAGCACGCCTCCACCTTGTTGCGGGCCTGTTCCATGGGGCTTCCGCTCAGCCAGGGCATCCGCCGCGTGGCGGAGCCGAACGGGTCGTCGCCACCGTTGCAGAAGCTGTGCCAGTAGGCGACCGAGAACCGCAGGTGCTCGGCCATCGGCTTGCCCTCGACCTGCTCGAGGGGGTTGTAATGCTTGAAGGCGAAGGGATTGTCCGAGTCCGGACCTTCGTAGGCAATCTGTTCGACGTCGGGGAAGTATTCTTCAGCCATTGCGGGCCTCCTGTGGGTCAGTGTCTCGTATCATCGAACGATTGTACGCGCCCCACACCCCGCGGCAACAGGCAGCATTCAAAGCGGACGCGGCCGCTGATGGACAAACAACCGTCCTGCCATGGCGGCGGGCTGGACGCCCGGGTCGGAACTTCATAATATTTCGGTTAAGCCGTGAGAGAGCAGACGCCATGGTTTCGATCAACGACATACTGGCCCAGCGCGAAGAGATTCGCCAGGTGGCGGCTCGGCACGGGGCGGACAATCTCCGTGTATTCGGGTCTGTCGTACACGGCCAACAGGGCGCCGAAAGTGACGTGGACCTGTTGGTCCGCCTCGACGAGAGCTGTTCCCTGCTGGACCAGATCGCGCTTATGCACGACCTGGAAGATCTGCTCGGCTGCAGGGTGGACGTTGTCGAGGACGACGCGGTGCATCCGTCCCTTCGCGATCGCATCTTTTCCGAGGCGGTGGAGCTTTGAAAGACGACCGCCTTTATCTCGAGCATATCCTCCAGGCGATCAGGAAGATCGAGGAATACACAGCCGACGGCCGTGACGCCTTCATGACGGACCGGAAGAGCCAGGACGCGGTCCTGCGAAACTTCGAGATTATAGGCGAGGCGACCAAACGGCTGGGCAAGGAATGCAAGACACGTCGCCCGGACATACCATGGCGGGACATTGCCGGTTTGCGGGACGTTCTGATTCACAACTACATGGGAGTGAAACTCAACCGCGTCTGGGGCGTGGTGGAGCGGGACCTGCCGAGATTGCGGCAGGCGGTCGAGGATCTGCTCGGCGCGGACTGAACCCCTGCAAGTCAGGCCATGAACCAGGCGACCGAGTGCGATCGCAAGCACGGTGCCGGAATTCCTATTGTGCGGAACCCCCTCGCCCGATATCATAATGATAGCATTGTGTGTATTTCCTGTCGGAGGCCTCTCATGCCTGACATACTGGTCAGAGGGTTGGACAAAGAGACGCTTGAACGGCTCAAGCGGCGCGCCCGTCGGCACGGAAGATCCCTTCAGGGCGAGGCGAAGATGCTGCTGCAACAAGCCGCCGGCGCGGATTCGCAAAAAGTAGCCGAAATTCTTGACCGCTGGGACCGCAGGTTCAAAGGCCGCAGGTTCTCCGGAAGCGTTGACATGGTCCGTAAGGACCGTGAGCGATGAACCGTTGTGTCCCTGACGCCTCCACGGTGGCTGTGGCGTTCTTTCGCGAGCGCCACGCCGCCAAGGCCAGGTCGCTGCTGACCTCCGAGACCGAGTTGCACGCGCCGGACCTTATCGCCGCGGAACTGGCCAACGTGATATGGAAGCGCCACCGTCGCAGAGAGATCGACATCGACGAGGCCGGGGAGCTACTCAGGGACTTTCAGAGTCTGCCCGTTTCTTTGACTCCATCGCAGGAACTGGCCGACGTTGCCCTTGAGCTGGCCCTGCGGACCGACAGAACCGTGTACGACTGCCTGTACGTCGCGCTGGCGGTCCGACTGAACTGCCCTATGATCACAGCCGACAAACGCCTGGTAAATGCGCTCTCAAAGACGCCTCTGGCCGATCATGTCATGTGGCTGGGCGATTTGCCCTGACCTGTGCATTACGCCCCGCTGGTGCCCCCGGAATCTTCTCTGCGTACCCTGCGTCTCTGCGGTGAACACACGCCGAAGGCATGGAGAGCGCATAAAAGTGGGCCTCGCCTGACTTCCGAATTGGGACACCCGATTAATAGATCAGCTCGTAGACCTGCTGCTGCTCGGCATCCATACGGAGAAGAACCCGGCGGATCGCGGGGTCGTCGGGCAACTTGAAGGCCATTTCATACATCGTCTGCGTCAACTCGGCTGCCCGTTTGGGACTCATCCTCATCCCGGCTTCATGCAAGCGGCGTTCGAGTTCCTTGTAGATCGTATATGCGACGAACGCCACAAGCACATGGGCTTCGATGCGCCGGCGGCGCCAGTGGAACATCGGCCGGATGCGAAGGTCCGTCTTCGAGATGCGGAACGCCTTCTCAATGTGCCACAGTTGGGCATAGTTTTCGATGACCGTGTCCGCCGGCAGATCGGTATTCGTCAGGTAGCCCTTCAGGCCGTCCCACCGGGCGGCCTGTTCAATCTGTGACTCGTCAATCTCGACTGTCACCTCGCCGGTGAGCTTCAGGAACCGGTTGTAACCGCGGTTGTTCAGGTGTTCTTTCGTCAACTTTCCCGAGCGGACACGCTTGCGCAGCCGGGCCAGCCCGCGTTTGCGGTTGTGGGCGTCCTTCTTTGCCCGATTGTCGGAGTAGCTGACGATCAATCGACGGCCCGCCTGGTGGTCGATCACCACGGACTGCCCATTCGTCAGGCCCGCACAGCGTCGGAGGATCTCCGCCTGCATCGTCCAGGCCTCATTGCGAAGCCGGGCCGCGACGATAAACGGATACTTCGCCGCGCCCAGAGCGTTGAGATTGTCCTTGCTGAGCATGGCGGCATCCGCCACCACAACGGGCTTGCCGAAGTGGTATTGCCGCTCAATGCCCTCAAGCACGGGAATCACCGTCTTTCCCTCAAACGTGTTTCCCTCGAAGATGTCGTAACCGATGGGATAGCCCCGTTCCCCTACCAGCAGGCCCAGCATGATCTGCGGGTTCTGGAACTTGCCGTCCTTCGAGAAGCCGGTCTTTCGGAGATCGTCCTCGTCTTCAGCCTCGAAGTACAGACTGGTTACGTCGTAGAAGACGACGCTGATTCGCTTGAGGATTTTGCACGAGTATCGGTAGGCGATGGCTTGCGCCTGCCGGCTGTACTGTTCGTTGAGGCGGTCGAGGAACAGGTAGATGCTGTCGGGCGAGACGGTTTTGCCCTGATAGCGGTAAAGGTAATCGACGGTTTTGAGTTTGCTAACCGGGTAGACCAGGCGGGCGACGACGATGTCACGGAACAACGGCTCGGGAATCGCGTCGAATCCGATCTCGTCGAAGAGCCGCCCGAAGATGAGCTCCGGGCCGACGGTGCGAATGGATGCGTTGGCGAGGGTCTGAACGAAGTCCAGGACGGCAGCGTTGCCCTGCTGATCTTGCGGGAATAGGGCGTACTGCTTTCTCTGCCGACGGATGAACTGCTTACCCAAATCCACCAGGCGGCTGATCTCCTCAGGATCACGAGCCGATCCAACGGTCTCAACAACCCGGTAGCCGTGGGACTTGTCGACGACTTGGACGCTGACTGAACCGGATTTATTGGGCTTCTTGCGGACGAACATGGGCCCATCTTGCCCGCGGGACACCCAAATCGGCAACACCCTCCTTGTCAAATAAGAACTTACAACGGTTCTTTCGGCCTACTCGGAAGTCAGGAAGGCTGAGTTCCTCAACCCCGGCGGCAGCGTGAAGGACCGCGTCGCGCTGGCGATGATAG
>JBKHJB010000138.1:0-6142 GCA_046538345.1 Phycisphaerae bacterium | reverse complement strand
CCGAGCGGTCTAGCGGCTCTGCTTGCCAAGCCAACGGGCCAGTATCAGAAGCGCCCACAACCGATGGCTGTGATCGTCGCGCCCGCTCAGGTGATCGGCAATCAGCCCGGCCAGTGTCTCCTCGCGGAATATCCCCCGGGCCAGCAGGTCCCTATCCAGCAGCGTCTCCTGGAGCGTCGCGGCCAGCTCCTCCCGCAGCCAGCGGCTCAGAGGCACGCCGAAACCACGCTTGGGCCTGTCGAAGACCTCCGGCGGCAGCAAATCGCCGAAAGCATCCTTGAGTATGCGCTTACCCCCGCGATGGCTGATTTTCCAATCGGCCGGCAGCGATAATCCCAGGCAGACCAGATCCGGATCCAGCATGGGCGCGCGAAGCTCCAGCGAGCACGCCATCGACGCAATGTCCGTCTTGACCAGCAGGTCGTCCGGCAGATAGGTCCGCAGGTCATGGTGTTGTGCGCGGGCGACCTCGTCGGCCCAGTCGCCGTCCTCGTAGAGTTCCAGGAACCACTCCGCAGGCGCATCCAGAGACACCGATGCAGCAAAGTCGTCGGTAAACAAACGCTTCAGGTCTTTGGGCGAAAACAGACGTCGATATGTAAAGTACTGTTCAGCATACGGATACGGCAGGGCATCGGCAAAGCGCAGAAAACGTCTAAGTCGTGACCTTTCACCGGTGCCTGCGAACGGCCGAGCCAGCGTGGCAGCAAGGCGAACCAGCATGTATGCCGGCGGTCCGGTCCGCTCGGCAAGGTACAGTGCCCTGTAGCGGTCGTACCCGCCGAAGACTTCGTCGCCGCCGTCGCCGGCCAGCGCGACGGTGACATGTTCGCGGGCGGCTTGAGATATCAGATACGTCGGCAGGGCACTGGAATCGCCGAACGGCTCATCATACATATCAATCAGCGTATCTAACAGCTCCGTAGCCCGCGGCCTGACGTGCAGCTCTGTGTGCTCCGTTGACAGGTGCTCGGCCACCTCGCGGGCCGCCCGTCGCTCGTCGTACTCCGCCTCGTCGAAGCCCGCGGTGAAAGTCTTCAGCGGTCCCCGCCCGCACGCTTGATTCGCCAGGGCCGCCACAATCGCAGAGTCCACGCCTCCGCTGAGCAGCACTCCCAGCGGCACGTCCGAGATCATATGCTCATTGACCGACCTCGCAAGCTCGCGGCGAACGCGGGCGACCGCTTCCTCGCGAGAACCAGAAGAGCGGTCAGCGGGCCCAGGGCGCCAATACGGCTCCGGGCAAGCCATCTGTGCAGGCAACTCCAACATGTGCCCCGGCGGAAGCTTGCAGACGCCGCGCCACGCCGACCCGGGTTGCGGAATATAACCCACTGTCATATAGGCGCTTAGACCATCCCGCGAAATTCCGGTGTCCACAGCCGGATGCAGCAACAGCGCCTTCGGCTCGGAGGCAAACACTACCCGTCCACCGCTCAGCGCGTACCACAGGGGCTTCTGTCCCAGGTGGTCTCGCGCAAGCAGCAGGCGGGCGTTTCGCTGGTCATACAGGGCGAAGGCGAACATCCCCCGCAGATGCTTGAGCACGTCGCGGCCCTTCTCGAGATATAGCTTCAGCAGGACCTCTGTATCCCCGGCGGTTCTAAAGCGTGTTCCCTTGCCTGTCAGTTCGTCACGGAGTTGTCGAAAATTGTAGATTTCGCCGTTGACCGCGACGGTAACCAGCCCGTCCTCTGACGACATGGGCTGATGCGAGCCGGGCGGGTCTATTACCGCCAGCCGCCGGAAGCCGATAGCGCAGTGTCCATCGGATGAGAGGAATCGGCCGGACTCGTCCGGGCCGCGATGCTTGAGCCGCTCGGCCATTCTGTCGGCCAGGTCCGCGTCGGCGGCGCCCCGCGATGTGAAAAGGAACTCTCCGGCGAATCCGCACATGGTGGGCCTATCTTAGCGGCTCTGCGGGCTTTGCGAAGCGCCGGCGGCCGGTCGGTGCGTCTCTACTGGCCCTCGGCGTCACGCAGGGCGTTGGCGAACTCACTGTTGACGTCCAACTCGAGCAACTGCTGGAACTCATCTTCGGAGACCCATTGGCTCTTGCCGTTAAGCAACAGGATACAGCGGCCCTTTCCGTCGAAGTTCCGTTTATAGTCGCAGACGCGGATCTCGTCGGTCTCGCCGCTTCTTGGTATGGACCGCTTTGGCATGTAGAAGTATCCGATGTCTCCCTCAGGATCGGCCGGCGAGCGCAGATATTCGGGCTGTACATACTCGCTTTCGACCAGTGCCTGCAGAGAGGGGGCGGGCACGTTATGACGGACTTCGTACATGCGGAGCGCATCGTCTATATGCGGCAGATGCACGAGGAGGGTCTTGCTGCGGTAGTCGCCGACAACCTTCTGCCGATATGCCACAACCCCGGTCGGCACTAGTGTAACCGAGGCCAATATCAGGACTAATGCAAACACAGGCCCCGCCGCCCGTAGCATCCGTCCCGCCGGCAGAGGAAACATTGCCAGAAGGACCAGATACGCCACTGACGGCATCGCAATCAGCGTCAGTACGCCACCGACCACGTACGGCCAAATAAGCGTTTCGTGGGAAGCGGTGTCGATAGCCCTGAAAAGCGCCAGCACAGCCACCGCCGCGAAGCCCGCGCCCATACCCGCCAGCAGCATAGCAACCATGCACTTGCCGCCCGATGCTCTGGACCTTTGCCGGCCGGCGGCGGCCGGGCTGTCACCGACGTTTGCGAACTGGCGCGCCAAGAGGCGCTTCAGCAGCAGGCCTCCGGCGATAACCGACACCAGAAAGCATGCAAACAACGGCAGAAGCTGCCAGGGTTCAAGATACGCACGCACTTTTTCTCTCCCACTTTTACCGGACGCCACAGGCCAACCATAGCCCGACGATCCGGATACTAAGGTATCCGCAGAGCCGGGGTTTTACAAGCCGGCCGCGTCGGTGAGGCCACAAAGGTTAGCTCGGCTGAATATACGCCGGGCATTGAGGTTCAGTTCACTTTGCCTTGCTGCGGACAACTGCTTCCGGGTGTCGAGATGCCTCCCACGGGGTTACAATGCCGCCCGTGAGCTTTCGGGACCTGCCAATCACCAGGAAAGGAGTCGTCCCATGTCGGCGGATATAAGGTCGTTGGAGGACATCTGGCCGCGTCAGGCGGAGCTGAATCGACGCGCGGGCATCGACACGGAGAAGCTGGGCCGGCTCCTGCGCGAGGCGGAGGAAGACGGAACCCTGGATAAGACGGGCGGTCTTCGCGTGGAGCTGGGGCGCGCGCTGAAAAGCTATGTGGACGCGCTGGCGGCGGAGTGCCACGAGCTGCACGACTGCGTGAGCTGGAAGCACTGGTACCGCGAGGCGCGCGAGGGCAGGCGGTACGAATTGCAGGATCTCCAGAACGCACGCGTGGAGGCGGCGGACATGCTGTTTTTCTGGGTGAGCATCTGTCAGTTGCTCGGCCTGGAGCCCGCGGACGTGTACCGTCTGTACGCCGGCAAGCTTGGTATAAATCATCGCCGGCAGGACGAGGACCGCAGCCAAGCCGAGCATGCCCACCATGAGGGGGAAAACCGCGGCGTATTGTAAGGGGTTGCGCAACAACATTTTTCAACAGGGGGCGTCGCGGGGCGACGGCTGATAATTTTTTGGACTCTTACTTAAGACCCGCAGGGGATGCGCCCGATACAGAACTCATCAGCGGTACATCCGCTGCATTTTCCGCAGAACTCAGGGTCGGGAAGTCGGCGCGAGCGACCGGTGTTCATAACGGTCGAGCTGACCCCCGCCAGTTGGTAACAGGGCATCTTCAGTGGTTGCCGTAGTCGCCTGGCCTGTGGCTCAGCAGCGGCGTAGCCAACCGGGCAACAGGTCATCCGGGCACCCGCCAAGGGACATGACAGAGCAAGTCTTCCAGGGAAAAGACAAATGAACAGTGAACGTCTGATAGCGACTGTGATGCTGGGGGTGTTGTTCTGCGCCGGCTGGGCGATGGCCGACGAGGACACCCCCGCGGACGCTTCGGATGAACCCGCCGGCATGCAGTCCGAAGACAATACCGCCGGTCTTGAGCATGACGGCGAGATGGACGAACCGCCGACCGACGACGAACTGCTTGGTTTCGGCGCCGGCGGCGAGGACGAAGAAGGCGCTGAGCTGAAGCTCTGGGAGGAGATGCCTGTCGTCGTTACCGCCTCTCGGCGCGAAGAGCCCATCGACATGGCTCCGAACGTCATGTACGTCATAACGGCAGATGAGATAAAGAAGTACGGCTACCATCGTCCCGCCGACGTGCTGGTCCGCGTACCGGGCTTCTACAGCTTCCACACCGCGGGCGTCCACCAGCAGTTGTTCGGTGTGCGCGGCGTCTCGTTCGGTGAGAACATCAAGATCGCATTCATGATCAACGGCCATCGCATCAACAACGTCAACGCGGATTCCTCGGGCGTCTGGCCTATTACGCTGGATGACGTCGAGCGCGTCGAGGTGCTGGTCGGTCCGGGTTCGGTCATGTACGGCGCCGATACGCTGCTGGCGACGTTCAACATGATCACCAAGGAAATGGACGGCGGCGAGGTGACCTGGTCCACCGGAATAACGGAGTTCGCCAAGAAGGCGACAACCACCAAGGATCGTGCCACAACGGCTGTGTCTAACACTGGATCCTTCATGTACGGGCATAGCTGGGACGACGACAAGAGTTTCTTTGTCTCGGGAACCTACGCAGAGCGCGACGGGTGGAACACGTTCCAGGAGGGCTGGAACCAGCTTACAGAGAACACCGGCTGGGGCTTTACCCGGGACGTCAACCGCATCATGCCGAGCTACAAGATATTCACCAGCGTCAATTACGACGACTGGTTCTTCCAGTATCACCGGCTGGTGCAGGAGATAGGGCGCGGAAGCGACCACCGCGGTAACTATGTCGATAGCTTCGTGCTCAGGCACGAAAAGGACCATAGCGACGAGTTTTCCACCAACTTCGCGGTCTCGGTGGACAACCGCCGGGGGCAACGTCGCGGCGAGGGGTTGTTCTGGAAGCAAGTACTCTACAAGGCCGAGGTCGGTATGACCTACGAAACCGACGAGCACACCTTCCAGGCGGGTATCCAAACCAACTTCGGCGACAACCGCAACGGCGAGCACCGCTACTACAGCGGCGGTCCACTGGTGCACGAGAAGGTTTCGACCATCATCGGCGGGTATCTGTCCGACACCTGGCGAATAAACGACGAGTGGTCGGTCATCGGGGCCGTCCGCGCGGACCACAGCAACATAACGCAGACCGGACGCCTCCAGGTGGCGCCGCGAGCGGCGGTAATTTACCAGCCCACCGATCGCTGGGTGCTGAAGGCGATGTACAACTCGGCCATCCAGTTCCCAGACCCGCTGCATTCGGAGCTGGCGATTTTCGCCAACCGGAACAGGGGCTACCCGACGACCTGGTGGCCCATCAGCGGAAGACCCTGGCTGCACCCGGCGGACAAGCCCGAGCGGATGCAGACGGTTGAGTTGCAGTCCATTCACTACATCGGCGATGGCCGACTGAGCATGAACGTGTTCTATCAGCAACTGAAGGACGTCATCGCCTGGTACTATAGCTGGACCAACGCCGCGGACATGTGCGGCTGGGGGGCGGAGATGGACTTCAAGTATCCCGTCACCGATCGGCTGAACTTCTGGGCGAATGCGGCCTTCCAGGACACCAAGATCGACACCATAAGCCCGGAGTACACCGGCATCCCCTACGAAAGCCCCAGGGGCCGAACCGTTGGTCTGCCGCAGTTTACGTTCAACACCGGTGCCGATTATGCTGTTACCGACAACATGACAGTCACCGGTACGCTGCGCTATCTGACCGAAATGCCACTGGTACGCCAGCGTCGTCGGCCCGGCTACACCGAGTTCTGGGACGTCCAGAGGCACAACATCTACCTGGACATGACGTTCCTGTGGGAGGACTTCCTGACCGAGAACCTGGACCTGCGACTTTCGGGTAAAAACATCCTCAACAGCCGACGCTACCTGCCGCGGCTGCGTCAGAAAGGCGATTACGTCAACGAGGGAACCTACCTCGAGGCGACTCTGTCATATAGCTGGTAAGCGCCAGCCGTACGAAGACCAAAAACGCCCCTGCCGCTACGGCGGCGGGGGCGTTGTAATGCGC
>JBKHJB010000137.1:0-6201 GCA_046538345.1 Phycisphaerae bacterium | reverse complement strand
CTTCGTAAAGCGAGCCGCAATGGGCGTGGGCGTTGCTGTGCCGCTTGTGCATGCCGTGGGGCTGCTCGATTACCACCACGCGCCAACCCGTGGGCAGGGGAATCGTCTCGCCGTCGCCGCGGAGCACGACGGTGGAGCGTTGGGCGGCCTCGACGGCGATTTCCTTGTGTCGCGGGTCGGTCAGGGCTTCCTCGGCCGCACTGGGGTCCACTATGCCCATCTCGCCGCTGAGCAGACCGTATTGGTCCTTGGTCCGGAGCACGCGTTCAACCGACTCGTCCACTCGCGATTCGCTGATTCTGCCGGAATCGACGGCCTGGAGCAGCGCGTCGTACACCTCGCCGCGGAGGGCGTTTTCGTCCTTCAGGAGGATGACGTCCACGCCGGCTTCGATTGCGCGAACGGCCGCCTCCGCCACCTCGTACCGCGCGACCAGCCCGCCCATGGTGAACGAGTCGGTGACGATTACGCCGTCGAAGCCCAGCTCCTCCCGCAGCACGCCGGTGACGATGGGCTTTGAGAGCGTGGAGACTTCCTGCGAGTCGTCCAGCGCGGGATAGACGGAGTGTGCCAGCATGACGGCGGGCAGGCCGGCTTTTATCAGCGCCCGGTAGGGGGCAAGATGCACGTCGCGCATGCGGTCTGCCGACTCGTCGATAACCGGCACGTCGTGGTGGGCGTCCAGGGCGGAGTGCCCGCGCCCGGGGAAATGCTTGGCCGTTGCGACAAGCCCGCCCTCGCGATAGCCGGCGATGGTCTCGGCGGCGTAGCTTGCGGTTACATCGGCCAGCGGCGCGTAGCTGCGCGTGCCTATTTCCGGGTTGGCGGGGTCGGTGTTGACGTCCACGCAGGGAGAATGGACCCAGTCGATGCCGACCGGCTTGAGTTGCCCGGCGGTAAGGAAGCCCACGCGCCGTGCGAGCGACGGGTCGCCGCCGGCGGCCAGTCCCATCGGGTGCGGCACGCCGAAGGCGCCGCGGGGCAGGAAGTCCGCGCTGCCGTTGCCCTCGAAGTCCAGCGAGAAGTACAGCGGTACGCCCGCGCCGGTATCCAGCGAGCGGCGGCGGAGCGTGTTGAGCACCTCGGCGTATTCGGCCGCCGAGCATCGCTTGGGACCGGCCGAGGAATTGTAGAACCGCTCGCGAAGCTGTGGCTGTCGGCGGACGCGTGCGACGCCCGGGTGATCGTCGCTGAGATAGCGGACGAACTTCCTGGCGTAGGGGGTCACGCGGAACCCGGCCGGGTGGTACCTCTCGATGACCTCCATGATGTCCTGGTGAGGAAACGTGCCGCAGAAGCCGTAGCAGAGCATCTGCCCGACCTTCTGTCGTATGTCCATTTTGCCGAGAAAGGCGTCGGTTGTCTTACTCATGCGGTTTTCGCTCCGGGTGGCGGCTCTGATCGACCAGCGGCAGACGTTGTCGTGCGGCGGTGGATCACGAATTACACAGATTGCGGCGAATTCCACGACTAGAACATATTCAGCAAAGCATTCGTGTAATTTGTCTTAATTCGTGTAATTCGTGTTCTTCCGCTTCGACCGGTCGGCGGCGCCAGGCGACCGGACGGATTCGGCGCAATAATAAGCGGGGCGCCGCTGAATGGTCCAGCGACACCCGCCTTTTTAACCTTTGTCGGACGTTTCCGACGTTCTTATCGTGTGCGTCGTCGAAGCGTCACAGCCATCCCGCCGAACGCCAGCATCGCCAGCGTCGCCGGCTCTGGAATCGGCGTGGGATAGAACATCACGCCGAAGTCCACCTCGTCGGTGGTGTTGTCGGTGTACACCTGGAAACTGGCGGAGTAGCCGGGATCTACGGGGTCTCCGTAGAACTCGAAATCCAGCGTCGCGCCTACGGCAACGTTGTCAACGTCCGGTGCTGAATCCAGCGTCATGGACGTTACGGGCTGGTAGGGTGAGTCAACCACCCAATCCACGTTGGAAATATCGCCCTGACCGATATCCACGATCTCAAAGTGGAAGTCGCCCCAGGCCGTGTCGCTGCTGTTGGTGGCGTTGACGACGATCCAGCCCTTCCAGGGGTCCTCGTCGTCGTGATTTGCCGTGACGGCGACTTCGGAACCGGAGCCGTCAAAATAGTACGTCCCGAGGTCGGTGTCGTGAGCCGAAGCCACGCCTGTGGTGAGCATCATCGCGGCGAGAGCCGCAAGAACTGCCAAGCCGCTCATACGCATGTGAAACCTCCTTATCTGTCTCCAGCGATTTGTCCGCATCGGCATTAACCGAAACGAAATCTATACGCACGTTTACGTGCCTGGAGAGGTGAGCGGCCATCCCCAAGGACATTTCTGCCGGTTTAGAGCGTGCCGCGCCGGCAATCTCTCCTGAGCTACTGCGGTATCTATACACCCGCGTTGGGGGTTCATCAAGCAAAAACATGCACAAAATATGCGGGTTTAACGGGACCTATGAGGTGCTGTTAGTCCGGCCGACGCGCTGCCGCAGGCGGTTAGCGACAGCCCCTAAATCCGCGTGAACACCCTCAAAGCCAAGCCCCGGCCGCAGTTGCGCACGGGGGCAAAGTGCGGTCTTCTTTGGCGGAGGCGGGGTGCTGTGGTCTATAATGGGTGCAACTTTCCGGCAGGAACGTCATGGACCTCTTCAGAAAATCCGAGGAAAACGCCATCGCCGCCAACGCCCCGTTGGCCGCTCGAATGCGCCCGGCGTCCATCGAGGAGATACTCGGGCAGGAGCATTTTCTCGGCCCCGGCAAGATGCTCCGCAGGATGCTCGAAGCCGATTCGCTTTCGTCGGTGGTGTTCTTCGGTCCGCCCGGCAGCGGTAAGACCACGCTGGCTTACGTCATCGCCGAGACCTGCAACTGCGAGTTCCGCTGGGTCAACGGAGCATCGACGTCGGTCAAGGAGGTCCGCGAGATAATCGACTCTGCGCGAGCGTCCCTCGCCGGCGGCGGCAGGCGGACCGTGCTGTTCATCGACGAGCTTCACCGTTTCAACCGCGCCCAGCAGGACGTGCTGCTCAACGACGTCGAGCGCGGCACGATAATCCTCATAGGCGCGACGACGGAGAATCCGTTCTTCACCATCAACTCACCGCTGTTGAGCCGCTCGACCATCTTCCGCTTCGAGCCGCTGGGGGAGGAGCAGATAGTCGAACTTCTGCGCCGGGCGCTTGGAGACGAGCAGCGGGGGCTGGGTCAATACCACGTCCGCGCCGACGACGAGGCGCTGCGACACCTCGCCAGGGTCAGCGACGGCGACGCCCGCAGGGCGCTGACCGCGCTTGAGGTGGGCGTACTCAGCCAGGCGAAGGCGGCCGGATCCTCCGGCGAGATACATTTTGATCCGGACGTGGCCCAGGAATCCATCCAGCAAAAGGCAGTCCAGTACGACCGCACCGGCGACATGCACTACGACGCCGCCAGCGCGCTGATAAAGTCCATGCGCGGCAGCGACCCGGATGCGGCCGTCTATTGGCTCGCGAAAATGCTGGTCGCGGGGGAGGACCCGCGCTTCATTTCCCGGCGGGTGGCGATACTCGCCAGCGAGGATATCGGCAACGCCGACCCGCGCGCGATAACCGTGGCGGCGTCCGCTTATCAGATTGTCGAACGTATCGGAATGCCAGAGGCCGAGCTTACGCTCGCCCAGGCGGTGATATACATGGCCTGCGCGCCGAAGTCCAACGCCTCGGCGCAGGCGATCTGGAAGGCGACTTCCGACGTGAAGGAAAACCGCACCCAGCCGGTGCCTATGCACCTGCGGAACGCCCCGCATCCCGGCATGGCCGAACAGTTCGGACACTCCCGCGGGTATCAGTACAGTCACGACCACGCCGGTGGCGTAAGTCCGGACCAGGACTACCTCGGTGTCGAGAAGACCTACTACACGCCGAGCGGTCGGGGCTACGAGAAGCACATGTCCGCCTATCTTGACTGGGCGAAGAAGCTTCGCTCGCAGCGGTCGGAGGACGCCGGGGACCAAGAATAGCGTTTCCGGCGGCCGGGGCTTGAGATTCACTGCTGACGACGGGACGGTTTGCCCGAATACATAACAGAAAGCTCGCGGAGACAGTGGACAAGCAATCGGTTCGAGAACGAGTGCAGACCGCGCTTGCGGCGGTGACTCCGGCGGAGGTCGAGCGTCGCAGCCGCGCCGTTTGTGCTACGGTCGGCGGGCTTGTCGAGTTCCGCAACGCCGGCGTGGTTATGGTATATATGCCGATCGCCACCGAAGTGAACGTTGAACCATTGGCCGAGCAGGCCTGGCAGAGCGGCAAAACTGTCGCAGTTCCGAAGGTTGACCTGCCGCGCAGATGCATGACCCCGGTGGTAATCTACTCACTGGTCGACGGATTCGTTGACGGCAGCTACAACATCCGCGAGCCGTCCGACGGCGAAGAGCTTGACCCGTGGCGGATTGACTTGGTGATAGCCCCGGCCGTCGCGTACGATCGCCGGGGCAACCGGCTCGGCAGGGGTGGTGGTTTCTATGACCGCTTCCTGGCGTCCTGCCCGTGGTTAACGGTCGTCTGCGGTGTGGCGTTCGCAGAGCAACTGCTGGAAGAAATACCGGTAACCGAGAACGACATGCCGGTGGATTTGATAGTAACCGATACCGAGGTGCTGCGTTTCAGCGACGGCTTCGCAGACCAGGCCGCACAGGAGAGAAACGGATGAATCGCAACCAGGGACGGGCGTTTGTGGTGATATTGGCATTGCTGGCGGTGGCGACGCTGGCGGTGTGGCTGTTCTGGCCGAGGAATGGAGAGGCGTCGGATACCGGTGACCGCGGAGGCGAAGTCGCGGTCGATCGCCGCGACGGCGGCTCGCGCGAGGACGGTGGCGAGACGGACGTAAGCCATTCGGACGGGGAAGGCGACCACGACAACGGCGGCGAGCCGGACGGACAACAAGACGACAATGACAATGCCAATGGCGACGATGAGCGGGCCTCTCGACCGGCCGTCTCCGAAGCCGAGGCCCGGCGAGCTTACCGGCGCGGACGGGAGTTGCTGGACGACGACGAGCTTCTACCGGCGCGGGCGGAGCTGTCGAAGGCGGTGCTCTCGGGCGGTTTGAAGGGCTCCGAAGAGCGGGACGCCGTCAAAAGGGCCGGCGAACTGGCCGAAAGGACCATCCTGTCGCGGGAGGTCCTCCCGGACGATCCCTATGTCTCGTACTACACGGTTCAGTCCGGTGATACACTGGCGGACCGGCGGAACCGCGAGGGCATCGTAAACAAGCTGGACCTGTGGGTCCCCTCGGAGGCGATTCTGCGTGTCAACAAGATGCGCGACGCCCGCTCCCTGCGGGCCGGTCAGGATTTGAAGGTGGTTTCCGGACCTTTCCACGCGATCATCACCAAGAGCGGCTTCACCTGTGACGTATATCTGCGGCGCCGCGGGCGGGACCCGGTTTTTATCAAGCGCCTGCGCGTCGGGCTGGGCAAGAACGGCTCCACTCCGTCGGGCCTGTGGCAGGTCGGCAGCAAGCTGCCGTTCGCGACCTGGTACCCGCCGCCGAATGCGCCCGATCGCGGACCGATCCGTCCCGGCGATCCGGACTATCCGCTCGGCGAGAAGGGACTGTGGATAGGCATTGAGGGGCTGGACGAGAACACCGAAGGTCGATTCGGCTATGGAATCCACGGGACCGACGAGCCGGAGAGCATAGGACGGGAGGAGTCGCTGGGGTGCATACGTCTGGCGGACGACGACATAGAGTTCCTGTTCGACTTGCTGCGTGAAGGGCACAGCACGGTGGAAGTCAGGCCGTAGCTTTCACCGGACCGGCGGCGGGCATACGCTTACTCCTCGCCGAGGTCCAGGTCGCCTAGCCAGTCGGTGACCGGCAGCAGCAGGGCGTAGCCGGTACCGGGATCCGAAAGGTCGAGGTCGAGGCGCTTGAGGAGCTTATCGAGCCGCTGCAGGATGTCGTCCTCGGCGGTGACTCCGAGGATAAGCTTTCCGGCGGCCTTGGGGCGAGACATCAACTGACGCAGTCCCGCGAATATCGGCGCGTCCTGGGCTAGAATCTCCATCACCGTGCTGGAGTCCACCACCTCCAGACCGTTCACGTCCAGGTCCACAAGCGCGGCGAGGAAGTCATCGACGTATTCTTCATCGGCGACGGCTACGATTAGAAGGTTCATCCTGTTTCTCCCTTAACAAGGTCGCCGCCGGTCTTCGCTCTGCCCACCTCGCCGGCTCGGACCAGC
>JBKHJB010000136.1:0-6208 GCA_046538345.1 Phycisphaerae bacterium | reverse complement strand
GGCTGTGCGTTCGCCGCCGACGCCGGTATCCACGTGACGAAGTATCCAGGCCCGGGGATAACGCAAATTCGGGTTGTGGCTCTGCCCGCATGTACCTAGACTGATGCCACCCTGGCTCTGACCGTCTCGCGCGGGACGGCACACGGTCGGTACGGGATATTAAAGAGGGAGAGAGTCATGAACATCCGCATCTATCTCACTGCTGCGGTGCTGTTCTGCGGCGTAGCGTGTGCGGGGGGCCAACACGCCGGCCCTGTGGTAGCCGAAAACGAAGCCCAAAATTCGCCCGGGCGTGAATTGCGGTATGTGCCCTCGCAGATGGAGTTGGCAGTGTGGCGGAAGCCGACGGGATACACGGCGTGGGATATCGGCAGCCATCGCTTGGTGGAGTTCTCGGACGCGGGGGGCAACAGCGGAACCACCCACCCGATGGCGGTCGTCGGGGAGTTTGAGTACGGCGGGCGTAAAATCGCAATCGCAGTCGATGCGAAAGACCCTGATGCGACCAGTGGGGAGGGCGTACGGGTGGACATGAGCGGCAAAGGCGACTTCCGCGGCGCCGAATTACTGCCTTTTGGTCCCGGTGGGGGCGTTCAGCATGAATACGGCTCGGCCGTTGTGCCACTGGAGCTTGACGGAACTACTGTGCCGTTCATGGTATGGGGACGCTACGACCGCTGGAGCGGCGGGCGCGTAATACAGTTCGATGGCTACCTGGCGGCCGAAGGGCTGGTTGAGATCGCCGGCAAGGATTATCCCGTCCGCCTCATCGACAGCAGCAAGAACTGGAAACTTGGTGACAAGCCACAGCCCCGGTGGGATCTGGACCCATACTTCAGCGGCGACTCGCTTGCTGTGGATACCGGGGAAGGAAACTTCGAGGACCGCAAGACCGTGCTGAAGGTCTGGTACGGACAGCCGGTGGAAATAGACGGCCGACTGTACGACATCCACCTTACGGACGACGGTAAAGAGCTTCGCGCACGCGCACTGCCCGCCGATGAAGTAGGGGTTGTTCGCGTTGCCGGTGCGAAAAGTTTCTGGGGGATACTGATGAACAAGGACCGCGTCCTCAATGTCAGCAGTGGAGACGGACCGGATGCGCTTGTCCCGGCCGGGGAATACGTTGTCAAGCGTCTGGGAGTGACCTTGCCGGGCGGGGGCGGCGGGGCTGTGCCGCCCAAACACCTGCCGGAGACCATCGTTGTTTCCCCCGAGTGTGCGACTGAGATAGAGACGGGAGTCCGGGCAAAGCCAAAGCCCGAAGAGGCACCTCCAGCGGATGATTCAGAAGTGAACGCGGTTACACTGGACTGAAACAAATCCGATACAGCAGTCTGCGCGACCGGGAAAGTGCGCAGGTAGCAGTGGAAATGCCGCGCCGAGGCGCGTATTGTGTTGTCATGGGCAAGGCAACGGCGAAATTGCGCCCGGCCGACGATGTGTCCTGGCAGCCGATGGGGCAGGGCCAGCCGGTAGTGGTGCTCCGACTGACCGACGGTCAACTCTACAGTTGTAACGAGACGGCCGCGGCGCTGCTGTCGGCAGCGGATGGCGGGCGAACTTTCGCCGAGATCGTTACCGAGCTGTGTGGACAGTACGAAGTTTCCCGCGAGCAATTGGAGGCGGACCTATCGGAGGTAGTCTCTGAGATGCTCGCCGAGAAGCTGCTGGTCAGGGAGCAATGATGATTCGCACCGTGCTGCGGGCACATGTCTGGGCTTTTTGTGGCGTGGTTCCGCTTCTGGTGCGTCTTATGCCGCTGGAGCGTTTGATACGGCTGCTTACACCGCAATTGCGGCCGTACAGAAATGTAGCCGAGAACGAGATAGCCGGGTTGATCCAGCATCGTCTCGCGAACCCAAGGAACATGAAACGCCGCCGCTGCCTGCGCCTGGGGTTGGCGTTGTATCATTTTTTGCGGCTATCGGGGCGAGCGGCGATTATCCATTTTGCCGTTTGTCCGGGTCGGGCCGACGATAGAATGCATGCGCATTGCTGGGTGACGCTCGGAGAGCGATGTGTATCGTCGTTCCCGGCGGCCGGTGCCGCGGAGATGGTTCGCTATCCCCGCACGGCGCCCGCGAGCGTTCGCGCGGTTCGTCGGTGCGACGTGGGCGGAAGTTAGCGGTGGAGCCGTTGTGAACGAACAACGGAACGAACGAGTTAAACGGAAAGGGATCAACAATGGCGCGGGAACAAGAGCAGCCGACTCCGCAGCCACGCAAGGACTACCACAGGCCCGAACTGCAGAAGCGTGAGAAACTGGTGGAAGTTACAGAGCAAGACGTCGGCGAAGCGACGTAATGACCACATCTGCCGGCTTTGATCAGCTAATTCTGATTGAGCTGCAATGTGCGTGCAGGCGAAAGTTCGCCATGGAGCCCCCGTGCGGGACGGATGCAGCAGAGAAAAGAAAGGGAAGGATTTTACCAATGGCTCAGGAAAAACAGCAGCCCGAGAAAAAGCCACAGGCCCAGTACGCCAAGCCCGAACTGAAAAAGCGGGAGAAACTGGCGGAAGTGACCGAGGGCGAGGTCGTCGAGACGGGCACGTAGCGTCGCGGACTGCTTTCTACTCACTTCCCGGTCTTGGGCTGGAAGTCTGCGCCGACGAGCGGTTGCTCGCCGAGGCCGACCGTGTGCTTTCTGTCTTCGCCGGCGGAGAGCAGCGCGCCGACGCTGCGCTGGCGATTTCGACCCTTCAAGACGGTGCGTTGCCCGCGCCTGAGCGTGGAGCGGAACTCGTCTGGCAGGGGGTCAGGCCTAACGGGCTTTTCGCCCGGTACTGGTCCGACGGGGCCCGGTGGCAGATGGACCTTGCGGATGCCATCTGCGCGCGTGTGGACGTTTCCCGGGGGCGTGCCCGGATAGCACTGCGCCCGGACGCCGCCTGGGCGGTGGTATTCGGGGGGCTGACGTTTGTTCTCTCGATGCTACTTCGTCCGCGGGGCCGACAAGTTCTCCACGGTGCGACGGTGGCTTTGCCCACGCCGCCACATCGCTCGGCTCTCATCGTAGGTGACAGTGGCGCCGGTAAGACGACCACTGCTCTGGCATGCGCCGAGGCCGGGCTGCGACTGCTGGCCGACGACTCGTCCGTACTATCGGCGGGTGAGAACGGCTGCGAGCTTTGGGGCCTGCCTCGACCGTGCAAGGTGCACCGGCGGACCATGGAGCTGTGCCCGGACCTCGCATCGCTTCCTTCCGAACCGGTCCCCGGCGACGGGCAGGAGTGCGCCATCGATCTGCGGTACATCTCGGCGCCCCATGCGACAGTCACCCGGCCGGGCGTGGTGATAGTGTTGCGGGCACTCAACGCCGAGCGGCACGAACTGACGCCGCTGGCTCCGGTCGATGCCCTGACCTGCTTGCTGCGCGGAAACCTGCGGATCGCGGGCGACCCGCGAGCGGCCGGGCCCAGTGGGGAAGCGTTTGCGGCTATGGCGGAACTGACCAGGCAGACACGCTGCTACGCGCTCTCGGCCGGGCCGGACATGCCGACACTGGGTGAGCTTGTCAGGCGCACTCTGGAGGCGGGACGATGAGGCGTATCGAGCGGACTCTACTTGGATTGCTGCGAGATCCGCCTCAATCGCCGAAAACGCCGCTGGATTGCGTCGCCCTGCACGAACTTTTCGACTTGGCCCATATGCACGGCGTGCTGCCGATTGTGGTTGACCGGATCACCGAGGGTCAGGCCGACGGCGAGATCTCAGCCGACGCCGAGAAAGTGCTACATCGGGCGATAGCCGATATGTCCGTGGGCGCCGGGCGCTGCATGCTGCTATCGGCCGAGGTTGACAGGGCGATCGATGCGCTGGCGGATGCCGGCATCGACGGCGTTGTTTTGAAGGGGCCCGACTTCGCGAAACGCCTCTACGCCCGGCCGCAGCTTCGGCCGTTTCGCGATGTGGACGTGCTGGTCGCTCCGCAGGACTTCCAGCCGGGTTGTGATGCGCTGACGGCCGCGGGCTATAAGACCGTCGATTCCGAAATGAAATACTCTCGCGGATACGGGCAGCGCGGTTTTGTCGGACAGGCCGGCTCCGTCGAGCTGCACTGGAACGTGGTCAACTCGCCCACGTTGCGAAAGGCGGTGTCGGTGGAATTGGACGACCTCCAGCTCGACAGTGACGGCCGACCCACGCCCGCGGCGTGTGTCCTGCTGGCGTGTGTGCACGCGGCCTGCGGACATCAGTTCGACCGGATCCAGGGACTATGCGACATCGCCGGTCTGTGCGCCGGGCGCGCCGGCACCCTGGATACCGATTACCTTGTGGATGTCATACCCCGCACCGGTGCGGATCTCGCGATGGCAACCGCACTGCGTCTGGCGGGACAGACACTGACCGAGCCGAGTTGCGAGCGATTACGTCGTGAGCTGGGTCTCCGGGAACCGGCGGCAGCCAGAGCGATCATCCGTCCCAAAACGGTTCTCCGCTCCACGGGACGTGTGGGATCATTGTTCAGGCAGCTATATCGGGAGCTGATCAAGCGCGGTGGAGGCCGACGGAATCGTCCGGCCCTGGAGGCGAGGGAGAAGACATGCGAAGCTTGCTGATAAGCCTGACTCCCCCCGCCAGCGCCTGGCCGAAGGGTGACTTCCGCTGCCACTGGGTGCCGACGGGGTTGGCGTATCTGGCCACTGCGCTGCGACGCGCCGGAAGCGACGTTCGCATTGTTCATCGCGAGCAGCAGTTGACAAACCTTGGCTTCGACTTCCCGCGGGCAGACGCAGATTTGCGGCAAACAGTGCGGAACTACCGGCCGGATATGGTGGGCTTCTCCTCGAACAGCGCAAGCGTGGGGGAGCTGGACCGTCTCTCGCGTCTCTGCCGCGGGGAGCTTGGCGACTCTGCCGTCTTGCTGGCCGGCGGACCGCACCCCACGGCACTGGGCGAAGAAACCCTGGAAGAATGCCCGGCCCTGGATGCCGTCGCGGTCGGAGAGGCCGAGCGGACCCTGGAGGAGCTTGCCAAGACCGGTCTGCGCGAAGACGTGGCGGGGCTGGTAGTTCGCCGCAATGGCGATTATGTCCGCACGCGGCCTCGCCCGCCGGAGCATGACCTGGACTCGCTGGGCGAGCCGGCGATGGACCTGCTGGATTGGTCGTTTCACACCGCCCGCGGCGGTTGGATGATCCGCTATCTGCCCCTGCGGACGGTCAATGTTCACACGTCCCGCGGCTGCACCAATCGCTGCAGTTTCTGCGCGGGTCACCTGATCGGCGGTGTAGGGGTTCGCCCGCACTCGATCGAGTATGTCATGGAGCGGGTGCGCTTCGCCGTCGAACGAATGGGGGCCGAGGCAATCCTGTTCGACGACGACACGCTCGGGGCCGACCCTTCGCGACTGATGGAGCTGTGTGAGGCGCTGTGCCGCGCGGGCTTCCACCGGCGGATTGTCTGGGGCGGTTGTCTGCGTGTCGACCAGACGCGGCCGGACGTGCTGGCGGCGATGAACTCGGCCGGCTGCGTGCAGGTGGAATTCGGCTTCGAAAGCGGCTCGGACGAGGGGCTTCGTGCTATGGGCAAGGGCACCTCGCCGGAGATGAACGTCCGTGCGGCGGCACTGACACGCCAGGCCGGGCTGCGCGTGTTCGGCAACGTCATACTCGGAACGCCCGGCGAGACCGCGGCAGGATTCGATGCGACGGTTAAGATGATCCGGCGCATAAAACCGGACGTGCTCTCGGCGGCACGGTTGTGTCCGCTGCCCGGCACTCGGGTTTACAAGTCGCTGACGCCCGAACAGCGGTCTCGGATTACGTGGGAATCGCTGGCGTATATGAACATGCCCTGCAACCTGACGGGTATGAGCGACGAGCAGTTCGAGGAGCGATTCCGCGCGTTCCGCCGGTATTTCTTCGTGCCGCTTATGGACCATCACCGTCTGCGCGACGGTCAGCCGTGTCCGTCACGACGCGGCGAGCTTCGTCGGCGGCTGCACAGCTTCGCCGTTCGACATCCTGTCCGCGCACTTCGCCTGCCGTGGAACAGGGGATGGTGACAGCCGGAACAGCCCGCGCCTGTTGCGCCGGCTTTTCTGCGGAGGTCTCTACGTGGCGGCACGCGCGGCGGCGATGCGGGCACGGACGTTGTCCAGGATGTTCATGTAGTTTATATATGCGTCGTAGGGTGACTCGTAGGGGTTGAAATACTTGTGCACGTCGCCGTCGGCGAACCACTTGGTGCACATGTAGTAGA
>JBKHJB010000135.1:0-6307 GCA_046538345.1 Phycisphaerae bacterium | reverse complement strand
GAATCCAAACCACTCGCCGCATGAAAAACTACCTACTCAAATGGGATGCACCCCGCCTCGCCGGTAGATTTGAACTCCGAGCGGCGAATCACGTTGTCGGAGTCAAACCACTCGAAGCACATCGCGACAAACCGGTTTCGCACCAGCAATGTCACGAGCTGATTGCGCATCTGCTCGTATTCCGCCTTGACGGCGGGACTGTAATCGAGCCGGTGCAGAACCGCCACCGATCGCCGCGGCGGCAGATCCAACAGCTTCGTCTCCGCCGGCTCGTCGCTTTCGGCGTCGTCCTCACCGGCCAGCTCGAACGCTCCGCGCGCCATATGCCGCAGCACCTCCTGCCCGCCCGCGCGCATCTGCGGGATTCCCCGCCACTGAAGCCCGTAGGTCTTGCGACTGAAGAGTCCGGTCTCGAACACCCGCGCGCCGGACTGTTCCAGCACTTCGCGAATATCGGACTCATCGGACTGTGCGATCGCATCATCGGCCCGCTCTCGCGCGATTTCCATGGCCGCTACCAGCCGCATGTCACGACGGACTTCATCGAGCAGGTCGGAAGGAATCTCATCCACGGTCCCGGCCTCGGGGGCATCCCGGGCAGGCGCGGCCTCGGTTACGCGCCACAACAGCCGCCCCTGGTGAGGGTCGCGGACGAACATTCTCGCGCCCGTGTCGCCCTCGCTCATCGAACCGTCCCTCTCTCCGCGGAATACGTCCAGATCGAACGCCCGGTTCCACAATCCCTCGCCGCCCTGCCGCGAGGTGTAGGCGTTGCCGAGGATGGGCCGCCGCGGCAAATCATCGATCGAAAGCAACTCCGTCCGTTCCGCCACCAGCGGGAACATCTCCAGTTCGCCGTCCACGGGGAACAGGGCATTGCCCAGCTTAGCGCAATGGACCCAGTCGATCTGCGCATCACCGCCGTCGCCCAGCAGCTGCTCGCCGACCAGATCCAGCAGTTCGCCCAGAGTCGCGTTACTGGTACGCTCGGTAGGCAGCGTAATTTCCACGCTCGGGTCGATGCTGACGTCGCCCATATCGCCCCACGGATAGCATATGGCGTCCAGACCGGCTGCGTCGGCGAGCTTCTCGATTGCATCCCGGAGCGGCTCGCGGACTATGCGGACCGTCACCTGCCGCTGAAGCGTGTTCCGGGCCGATCGCATCATACGCCGGCGGACCTGCACGTATGGGTCGGTCTCGGAATCCGATGGAATGTCCTGGAGAACCTGATCGGCACGAGCCAGCAACGCCTCGACCTTGCCGTCGGCCACTTCCGGGGAAAGCTCCTCGACAATCAGCGGCTCTGCGGAGGCGAAATCCATCGGCTCCGTGCGATACTCCTCACCCTCGTCGCTATCGCCGTTTACGGGCACCTCCCTGACGAACTGCTCCCGATTGCGCTGCCAGTAATCCAGGATCTCGGCCCGGCTGGGACGCGCCACCCGTTCCACGACTTCGCGGTCCACGAACAGATACGAGATACCCACGCGGTCGGGCCTGCGATACCCGAAGCCAAAGTCCTCCGCCGATTCGAAAGTGTCCCGCGAGCGGGTGCGGTACCTGTTGTAATGCTCGAGGATATCCTCGTCGGTGAATTGCTCTGTAACCTCTTCGAGTAAGTCAACCGCGCGAAACTCACCGACCAGCAGATCTATCTCTTCGTTCAGATCCCGGAACGTGTGAAGAAGCTCCGGTTCCGAGGGCATGATTCGGCTGGATGCGTTGCCGAAGCTCGCCATGATGGTCAACCATCTTGCGGCCGTCGAGCGGAGTATTTCCTCCCCACGGCCGGGGCGCTCGCTAATCTGGGTGGCGAAGCGTTCGTACTGTGCGCCCGTCAGGCCCAGGGCCTCGAAAAATCGATCCACGTCGTCCTCACTGACCGACACCAGCCCCTCGTTCCGGGCCTCCTGCAGTAAAAGCGCGTAAGCCAGCGCCGCGTCCATCTGGTCGTTTTGCATCAACGCCGCGAACTGTGTGCCGGTCGGAATCGCTCCCATGAACCGTTGCTGGGAGCCAAGCCCCATCGCGCCCAGCAGATTGATGTCACTGTTGGCGCGTTCGAGGTCTCTGTTGACCAGTTCGCCCCAGCGGCTCGTCCCGAGGGTCCGCTCGCCCCGGTTGCCCGAGACAAGCTGCTGCAGTCCCTGGAACCCGACCAGAAACGCCACCATCAGCACCGCCATTATGATGATTACCAGCTTCTGTCGGCGGCGGAAAAATGCAAAGGCCATAATTACTCCCGTGGGCTGCTCACGTGTCTTGCCTAACTGCGAATAAGACGTCCATCATATGTCCGAGGGGCTTTTTTGCAAGCCCATCGGCGGACTCAACTCCCCGTCGCCGCGTCCGTGCCGGCGTGGACACCCCGACCGGCAGACTCCCCTGCCGATCGTCGGATGGAAGGCAGGACCTTACGGTCTATAAAACGCCTCCGGACCCTGTCGGCTTGGGAGCGATACGTCAGAACATCCTCCGTCGCCGCCGCCGCTACCGGGCCGAGGGCTTCGAGAAGCTCCAGCGCGCCCTGCGGAGCATAGGCGATCTTCCCGGATGCGATCTCAAGCATTTTGCGTACCTGCCGCTCGTCGGCGTAATCGACCAGACACGACAGCGCCTGCAATATACTGTCCGTCCGCTTCGGGCCGGGTATCCGCGTACGGAAAGCTCCCAGCAGCGTGTCGATGGTTACAGAGGCGGCCTCGGCGCGTGTCGCTATGGCGTCTGCGGCGGCCGACTGGACCACCACCCCGCGGTCGCGCACCAGGATTTCCGCCAGGCGCGGCTCGAGCCGACCGCTGTAAACGTTCGGGGCGAATGCGAAGACCCTCACCGCGGCTGCGCGGGCCTCGTCCCGCGGGTCGTCGAACATTTCCAGCACTCGTTCGGCAACGTCCTCGTCCCGCTGCACATGTTCGGCAAGCGCCGCGGCCGCCCGCCAGCGAACCAGCGGGTCCCAGTGTCCCAGCGCCTGCATCGCGCCCTGCACACTGTTGACCGCCACGTCGGTCACACCACGCAGCGTCAACCAACCCCAGACGGACGCCGACAGCGTGTCATTGGAATCCGCCGACGCCGCGTAGGCCCGCATCGCCTCGGTCAGACGCTTGCAGACACCCCCGCGCAACTGCGACTTTTGGCACCACGACAGCGCGTCGGAGCACAGGTGGATCATCAACCGCTGCTCGCCATAGTCGGTGCTCTCCGGCGTCAGCGATTCCAGTCGCTCGGCCAGCAGCTCTATCAGCTTGTGAAGGGCGTCGGAGGAGAGCAGGGAGTCGTCGAAGTCGTCCCGGCAGAAAATGTAATATGTCCGCACGAGGATTCGCTGGCGGAAGCTGCGTGAGGGGTCAAAGAGAATCTCACGCACATCGTCGGACGGTATGGGGTCGGGACCGAACAGCCGGATAGCCGCCGCATTGACGCTGTCCGGCGCGCCTCGTCGCATCAGAGCGGCGGCCGCCTCGGCCCGCCGGCGCCGCGGCAACCGACCGACCCGCCCGAGAAGCTCGTCCCTGGCGGCCAGGAATTCGTCGCTGCCGACGTCCAGGCGCCTCAACCGTTCCCACAGTTCGGCTATGCGCTGCACAGGATCGGACTGATTTTCTCCGCGCGTGGTCGGTCGGCTGACAACCTGCCCAACAGCAGCGGCCGTCAGAAACGCAATGCATAGGATTGCCGAGAGTTTTCTCATCGCCGCGGAAATGCCTTCAATAGCTTATCGCGTGTCAATATCTTGAAGCTTAGCAGAGCGCCGCCCACCGGTAAAGCCCGCCTCCGCCGGCATTCCAAACCGAAGGCGGCGGACGGTTTCACCCGCGGAGGCGCGCACATATACTATCGGACCGCACACCCCGGTGGACTTTCAGAAAACCGGCAAGAACAGCTTTCCGAACACACGTGAACAACGGAGTAACCCATGCAATACCGCAAACTCGGCCGAACCGATATGGAAGTTTCCGTAATCTGCCAGGGCTGCTGGTCCATCGTGGGGGGCTTCACCTGGGGCGAGCAGGACCGCGGCGACTCCATCGCTGCCCTGCGGGCGGCCGTGGATGCGGGAATAAACTTCTTCGACACGGCCGAGGGATACGGCGACGGCGAGAGTGAGCAGCTTATCGCCGAAGCACTCGGCGACGCCCGCAAGGACGTGTACCTGGCTACCAAGGTCAGCCGGGGCAACCTGCATCCCGAGCAGGTCCGCGCTCACTGTGAGCAATCGCTCAAACGCCTGCGCAGAGACACCATCGACCTCTACCAGATACATTGGCCCAATCCCGATATCCCCCTTGCCGATACGCTGGACGCCATGAAGCGACTCCAGGAGGAAGGCAAAATCCGCGCCGTCGGCGTGTCGAACTTCGGGGCCGCGTATCTTCGCGACGCGCTGGAACTGGCCCCCATCGAGAGCAACCAGGTTGCCTACAGCTTGCTGTGGCGGCCGAGCGAACACGAAATACAACCGCTCTGCGCCGAGAACGAAGTGTCCGTCCTCTGCTATAGTCCGCTCTGCCAGGGGTTGTTGACGGGCAAGTTCGGCTCACCGGAGGAGGTCCCCGCCGACCGCGCCCGTACCCGCCTTTTCAGTAAAGACCGTCCGCACTCGCGCCACAACGAGCCCGGCTGCGAGGCCGAGACCTTTGAAGCCGTCGGGCGAATCCGCGAAATAGCCCGCTCAGTGGGCGAACCGATGGGCAACGTCGCGCTGGCATGGCTGCTGAGCCGCCCGGCCGTGACGAGCGTAATTGCCGGCGGGCGAAACGCCGAGCAGGTGCGACTGAACGCCCGCGCGGGAGAGTTGAAGCTGAGCGAATCCGTAGTCGGCGACCTCACGGAGGCGACTGAAACCGTGAAGGAGAAAGTGGGGACCAACGCCGACATGTGGCAGACGGATTCGAGGATGGAGCCGTGAGCGGTTCGCTGGAGATAATTGCTCCGGACCCGCAAGAGCACCGCGAGGGCATCTTCGACCTGACCGCCAAAACCTTCGCCCACCACGGACGCGGCTACTGGGGCTGGTTAGACCACTGCCACGGCGGGTATATCGACCATAGCCACTACGACTGGCCGGCGTCGTCGGTCGGACTTATCGACGGCCGGGTTGTTACGCACTGGGGCGTTTGGGGCTACCGCATGCGCATCGGCCGGTCCACGGTCCGTGTCGCGGGCATCGGCGCGGTGGCCACGCACGGGCGATACCGTCGCCGCGGACTGATGTCGCGGACGGCCCGCGCCGGGCTGGAACGCATCGCCGCCAGTGGCTACGACATGAGCATCTTGTTCGGCCGGGCCGACTACTACGAGCGGTTCGGCTACGTCCGGGCGTGGAGCGATACAACCTTTACCGTGGATGTCTCGAACCTGCCGTCAGAAGCGCCCGACGTCCGCACGCGAAAGTTCGCGCTGCGCCACCGCGACGACCTCGCGCGGCTGTACAATCGCGAGCACGCCGGGCTTACGGGAACAGCCGTTCGCCCGACCTTCCGTCTCTGTCCGCGCAGCGACCGGTGGACGGGCTACCTGTGGACGGGCAAAGGCAACCGGCCGACGGGTTACGTAATCGTCGGCGAGTATCGCGGGCGGTTCGAGTGTGTGGAGACCGCCGGCGACGTCGAGCAATCCCTGCGCGTCGTGGCCCGGCTGGCTCGGCGGAAAGGACACCGGGAAGTCCGCTTCCCGGCGGCTCACCACAACCACCCGCTTTCCCGCCGCCTGCGTTGGGGCACCTGCCGCGTGGAGACGCAGCATTTACGGTCCGGCGGGGCGATGGTCCGAACGGTCAATCTGAGAAACACACTGGAGAGGATCGCGCCGGAGCTGTCGCGACGCCTGCTCAAATCACCACTGGCCGACTGGAGCGGCACATTACGGCTGGCCGATGCGCGGGAGACGGTTGATTTGAAAATCGACGGTGGGAAGGTGCAGGCCGCCGAACCACAAGGACGGTCCAAACACGCCGTGCGCGGCGGCGAGGAGATAGCACAGCTCATTATCTCAACGGCAGAGCCGCTGGAGATTGCCGAGGTCGCGCCGCTGCGACTGAGCGGCGATGCGAAGAAGCTGCTGCCGGTGCTCTTCCCCGCCCAGCACCCGCAGCTCAGCCCGTGGGACCGTTTTTGAGAAGTAGTAGCCAGGAGTCAGTCGCCCGTAGCCAGGCACCGCCTGACGCATCGTCCGAATCCGAGGCCTATCCCCCCAATCGCTAAATCCGCAATACTGGCTGCCGACTACCGGCTACTGCCGTAGTGTACGCAGAGCAGCGTGAGACCCTCGGCCGGCGCGGTCGGCCCGGCCCGGCGGCGGT
>JBKHJB010000134.1:0-6391 GCA_046538345.1 Phycisphaerae bacterium | reverse complement strand
GCGCCGCTAGACCTTGCCCGCAGAGGGGCAGAGCTTCGCGAGGGGACATTCGTCGCATTTGGGGTTGCGAGCGGTGCAATACCGCCGCCCGTGCAGGACCAGCGCGTGGCCGAAGAATGTCCACTCCTTCCGCGGGACAAGCTCGCAGAGGTCCTTCTCCATCCTGTCGCCCTGGTTGTTCTTGCGGTAGGTAAGCTTCAGCCGACGTGCCACACGCTGAACGTGACGATCCACGGCCATGCCTTCGTTTTTACCAAAGGCGCTGCCGAGGACAATGTTCGCGGTCTTCCGAGCCACGCCGGGAAGGGCGACAAGTTCCTTCATTGTCTGTGGCACCTTGCCGTCATGTTCATCCGCAATCGTCCGGGCGGCCTTTCGTATGCTCCGCGCCTTGTTGCGGTAGAACCCGGTCGGACGGATGATCCGCTCCAGCTGGTCGTCGGCGTTTGCGTAGTCCTCGGCCGTTCGGTACTTCTCGAAAAGCTCGGGCGTTATCTGATTGACCTTTACGTCGGTGCACTGGGCCGAGAGAACTGTCGCCACCAGCAGTTCCAATGGGTTGGAGAAGTTCAGCGCGGTTTGCGCGCCGGGGTATTCCTTCTTCAAAGCGCCAAGTATCTTCGCGGTGCGTTTGGCTTTGTCGGCCTTGGATTCCCTCGGCATCGCGGCGCCTCCCGCGGGTCGATGTGCTTACGACGCCCCCACCGGAACGGGCTTGCCGGCGAGGTAGCGGTCTATCTGCTCGGCCGCCCGCCGCCCGGAGGCGATGGCCGTTGCGACGTAGGCCGGTCCGGTCAGCACGTCACCGGCCACGAACACGCCGTCGGCGCCCGTGGCGTTGTCGCGCGCTCTGAGCCGGGCGTTTTCGTCCACCGCCACGTCGAGCTGCTCTGCCAGTTGGGCGTCCAGTCGCGGCTCAAAGCCCGTTGCCAGGACCACCATATCCGCCGGACAGGTGAACTCGCTGCCGTCTATCTCCCGGGGGTGTCGGCCTTGCGGCGACGCCGTCCATTTGACGCGCACCGCACGCACACCCTGGAGGCGTCCGTTGTCGCCGGTGAACCGCCTCGCCGATACGCACCATCGCCTGCGAACCTTCTCCTCGTGCTCGGGCGAGAGGTCGTGGTCCGGCGAGTTCGGGCGCGGCGCCTGCGACTCCGGAAGGATCTCGAACTGGTGCACTTCCCGTGCGCCGTCGCGAAGCGCCTGCTCAACGCAGTCCTGACCGGTCAGCCCTCCGCCGATAACCACCACGCTCTTGTCGTTGGCGGAGAGCTGCCCGTTGCCGTTGTCGTCCGCGCTCCGGGCGCCGACTCCCACCGCGGCCGGACTGCGCCTCGCCACGTTCCGCGCCCGCAGGAACTCCAGCGCCTGATGCACGCCTTCCAGCTCCCGGCCGGGGACGTTCAGGTCACGCGGCTTCTGCGCACCGACAGCCAGGCACACCGCATCGAAATCTTCACGCAAGCGGTCGGCGGAGACATCCGCGCCGACTCGCACGTCGGTGACGAACCGGACGCCCTCGGTCTGGAGCTGCTCGACGCGACGGTCGATAAGCTCCTTCGTGAGTCGATGGTCGGGAATGCCGCTGCGCAGCAGACCACCGATTTCGGCGTCGGCCTCGAAGACGGTCACGTCGTGTCCGGCGCGGGCGAGCTGTTGGGCGGCGGCCAGCCCCGCAGGACCGGACCCCACCACAGCCACCGACTTGCCCGTTCGCTGCTCGGGCCGTTGCGGCCGGACCCAATCCTGCTCGAATGCCTTGTCGATTATGGTCCGCTCGATGCTCCGGCCTTGAACGGCGTATCCGCCGAAGCTCTGTTTGCACGCGTCCTCGCAGGGGGCCGGGCAGACCCGCGAGGTAAACTCCGGGAAGTTGTTGAACTCGGTGAGCTTCTCGTAGGCCTCGCGCCATTGACCCTTGTAGCTCAGCAGCGCCCATTCGCTGACGTCGGCCGAAAGCGGACAACCCAACTCCGCGCAGCGCGGGTTCGGACAGTCCATGCACCGCGGCGAGGACAGCTCCATCAGACCGGCGCGATACTCGCCGACATTCGACCAGGCGAACGCATCGACGGTCCGCTCGTAGCGATCCAGATGTGCCTGTTCCAGCTTATGCCAGCCCGGCAGCCGTCGCAGCCAGCGCATCCTCTTCAGCCCCTCCAGCGCCCAGTTGGGCACTGTTGCGTTCAACGGTATCCGCCGGCGTCCGACGTTCATATGTGAGTGGAGATAGTGGCGGTAGTGTATCCTGTCGCCGTTGGCGGGCGTGACGTTGTACTTCTCGCGATCGCGGGCGTACTTCTCCGGGCTGGTGGCAAGCTCAGCGATATACACGCCGTCCTTGATGAGCATGGCGTCGGCGAGGTTATGCAGCACGGCCGCGG
Organism: Phycisphaerae bacterium; assembly: GCA_046538345.1. GTDB lineage: Bacteria > Planctomycetota > Phycisphaerae > SM23-33 > SM23-33 > PUND01. The sequence continues at coordinate 4,004 of JBKHJB010000134.1, read as the reverse complement.
TAGCCGCGTAGCCGAACTGCTCGCTGTCCTTTTGGTAAACACCGCGGACGCGGTCGAGATAGCGGCGGACGTAGTCGGCTCCGCCCCATCGCAGGCAGTCGTAGGCCCGCACGACCAGCGCGCGGTGGGTTTGCTCGTCCAGTGCGGACATCTCGGCGACGGCGTCGGCGACGGCTTCCCGCAGTTGGGCGGCGAGCCGTTCGCCCCGTCGGCCGTGGCGGCGGATGACATTGCGGCACTTATCCTCCAGCGTCTCGCGCCAGCCCGTTCGCATCGAGGGTCCGCGGAACAGGTCGGGCTGGACCACGAGCTTCCGGCCCATATTGAACGCCCAGAGGTTCTTGCGGAAATCCGCCCGCAGCGTGTCCTTGATAGCCCATGCCATCGAGTGCATGGATACCGGGACAAGCCCCTTCTGGAAGGCGAAGCCAAGCATCATGATATTGGCGTACAGCTTGCTGCCGAGGTACTTCTCGCAGATGCGCGTGATGTTCCTCGCGAGGAAGTCGTCGTCGCGGGTATAGCGGCGGATGAGCCGTTCGAGCGAACCGGTGTCGAAGTCCTCCTGGCCCATCAGCCCGCGGATGGTGGGGACCTTGTCTGTGTTGATGACCGCGGCGGTGCGCTGTTTGGAGGCGATTCGCACTCGTCCGGCCGGGTCCAGCGCCCGGGCCGCTTCTAGGATATCGACGCCGATGAGCAGGTCCGCCTTGCCGTAGGGGATTATCGCCGTCACCGGCTTGTCCGAGATGTTATAGACAATCTGGCTGACCACGCCGCCGTTGCGGATGGCTAAACCCTTCTTGTCCACGAAGATTACGTTGTAGCCCTCTTTGTGCCCGGCACGGACGAGTATACTGGTCGCCACGCCGATACCCATGCCGCCCACGCCCACGAGGCAGCCGCGCCACAGCTCGCCGACGGGTCGTTTCTCCGGCTCGGGTATATCGTCCAGACCCAGCTCCGGCACGCGGTTGCGCGGCGGACGCTTGCGCTTGACGATGACCTTCTCAAAGGCCGAGCACGCCTTGAGCTTCTCGCAAGCCCGCTCGCCGACGCACCAGGTCAAATCGGTTTGCATCTTCCTGCCGTAGTCGGTCTCGACGTGCTTCAGCCCCGGGCAGCCGGTCTCTTCCGCGCAGGTAAGGCAGAAGCGGCATATCTCCGGATTTACCTGGAGGTGCTCCCAGGTGGGCAAATAGCCCTGTTCGCGCTGTGTGGTCCGCTCCTCACGGCGTTTCCGCCGAAGCGACGTGATGGCGCATTCCTTGTCCGCGATGACAATCTTCACGCCTTCGGCAAGGAAAAGTCCCTCCAGAAGCTTGCGATAGTCGCCCTGGCGGCTGGGGTCCGCTCGAACGATGGGGACATCCGTGCCGGCCGCTATGCCGCGGACAACTTCTTCGATATCCTGAGCGGCTGTGGGGTTGCCCAGTATGTCGAAGTCCACACCGGGCGTGGGCTGATGACCCGTCATAGCAGTGGTGGAGTTGTCCAGGATGATGAAGGTGATGTCCTGGTTGAGCTTGACCGCCTGGGAGACGGCTATCTGCCCGGAGTGGAAAAAGGTCGAGTCGCCCATGAACACGACCTGCTTGTTGGTGACAAACGGGTCGGTGCCCGAGCCGGTCCCTCCGCCGAGGCCCATCCCGGAATAGTCGTGCATGAGCTGGGTATTCGGCGGATACATGAGCATGGTGTAACAGCCCGTATCGCCGTGGAAGACCAGGTCCATCGGCTCGGAGTTGTGCTTCTTGCTCATGTATCGCGGATCGGCGAAGTCCTTCTTTATTCCCAGGCACACCAGCGCGCTGTCTCGATGCGGACAGCCGGCGCAGAACGTCGGCAGCCGGGGCGGGAGGTCGCCGACCTCGGTGCTCGCCGTGCTGTCGATGGTTTCCATCTCGCGGTCCCATCCGTCCGCCGCGTTCGGCAGCGCCACCGGAGCCGACGAACCGCAGACGCGCTTCAGCAAGGGCACCAGGCGGGATATGAGTATCGAAGGATGCAGCCCGCGGGTCTCGGGAATACCGTCGAGCGAGTGGGGGAATGTTTTGCCCCAGACTTCCACGTTGCCGCCGTCGATACCGGCCTGGCGGTCGCGCAACACTACCTCGGCGACCTGCTGCTCCAGGAAACCGCGACGTTCCTCCACCACTACGATGCGCTCGCACTGACCGGCAAGCCGACGGACCACCTCCGGGTCTATCGGATAGGTCATGCCGAATTTGGCGATGGGAAACTCGCCCAGCAGACCCAGCTCCCCCAGCGCCTGGCGGAGATACTCATGCGCCAGTCCGCTGGTGATGAACCCGATGGGTTTGGTGGAGTTGGTCTCGTGCTCGACGCGGTTCAACCCCAAATCCCGCGATGCCGCTATGGCGCGCTCGAACCGTTCCGGCAGGTTCTCCTCGCGCCACCATGTCTTCGGCGGCAGAAGCACGTACTTGTCCAGGTCTATCAGCGCGGTGTCGAGGGCCTTTTTCTTCCCGGTATTCTGCGCGGGGAACTTGTTCTCGCGACACTGCACAGAGCCGCCGCCGTCGGCGAGATTGGTGGTGAGTATAAATCCGGCGTAAAGCTCCGCCGTCGCCGAGAGCTGGAAGCTCGCCTCGATATAGTCCTTGACCTCCTGCATATTCCCCGGCTCGATGACGGGGATATACAGGTGCTTGGAGATGTACCTGCTGTCGGCGGCGACCTGCGTGGAGTCCGACCAGGGGTCGTCGCCATAGACCACCACGGCGCCGCCTTCGGGGTTTGCGCCGGCGAGGTTGCCCAGCGCCAGGGCGTCGGCGGCGACGTGCACGCCCACCGACTTCAGCACGATCATCCCGCGGCAGCCGGCGACCTGCGAGCCGTTGAGCATTGCCGCAGCCAGGGCTTCGTTGTTGTTGATGACCGCGCGCACACCGTGATTGTTCAGCAGGTCCTTGACCTGCGCCATGGCGTCGAAGAACCCCGCCACCGGGCTGCCGGGATAGCCGCCGAGCAGGTGCACACCGCCGGCGGTCTCCAGGGCGCCCTTCAGCAGCAACTCGTTGCCTGTGAAAACCTCTGGTCCTTCGGAGGTCAGAAATCTTGGGTCAACCTTCATGGCCGGCCATTCTACGCCGTTACGCCCCCGCCGCGAAAAAGTTTTTGCTCGGGACGTTCAGCTTGTGTGGTGGGGGCTGCGGCCCCATTGGAGTTTGTCGGAAAGCGTCGAGAAGAACGACCTGCCCGGGTGGGGCACAATAAGCGCCGGACGCGGTGAGCGGCAAACTTCCACCATGTCGCATGCCTTCAGCGGCGTGCAAACCTGGCCGTCGACAATCAGCGTAGTCCCGTCGTTTACGTCCACTGCCTTTATGCGGATAGGTCCGTCGCCGTGGACCACCATCGGCCTGAGCGACAGCGTGTGCGGGGCGATCGGCGTTATCGTGACGGCGTCCATCGACGGCTCGAGAATTGGTCCGCCCACCGACATGTTGTACCCCGTGGAACCGGTCGGCGTTGCGACCACCAGTCCGTCTCCGAGATAGCGGGCGATATCGTCACCGCCCCGAGCGACGTTCAGGTCGATCATGCGGAACGGCGGGCCCGCGACGATGGCCAGGTCATTCGCCGCCGGAGAGAAAAACTCCTCCCGGTCCCCGGTGAATCGCCTCACTTCCAGCATCATCCGTTCGGTGGGCGTGACGTTACCGGCGAGAATGCCGTCAAGGTGTTTGCGGAAATGCTCGACGGAGAAATCCGCCAGGAATCCCAGCTTGCCCAGGTTCACCCCCAGCAGTGGCACGCCGCTGCCGGCCAGCGCCCGCGCCGCGGACAACAGTGTCCCGTCGCCGCCGAAAACCACGCACAAGTCCGCCGAGGCGAATTCCTCCGGCGGCTTGTCGTAGCTGCCCGCTTCGCCGATGACCTTCGCCCGTTTCTCCAGCCAGCCGCGCAGCTCGTGCACCTGCTCGGCGGCGCCGGGCTTGTTGGTGTTGACCAGGATGGCGATTCGCTTCGCAGACATC
>JBKHJB010000133.1:0-6396 GCA_046538345.1 Phycisphaerae bacterium | reverse complement strand
GAGGGTTACTCCTTACCGGCGGCCTTTTTGGCGCGGCGGCTGTAGCGGGAAAGCAAGCTCCGCAACTGGTCCAGGTAAGTTGGCTGGGCCGCGAGGCGGACCGTCCGCGGGGCGTTGGGGGAACTTATCTCTATGAGCAGACGCGAGCCCTTTTCCTTCGGCTCGAGGTGTACGTCGTCGGTGAGCGGGAACTCCACATTCGCCAGCGCCTTGTGATACACCAGCCGCTGGTCGGTAAGCACCAGTCCGCCGGTGCCGGCCTCGGCTTTGACAAAATCGGCGTCGGGGATATACGCCACGAACCGCTCGTCCTCGCCCTGGTCGAACCACTGCTTTATGCGGTTCCGCACACCCAGCGGAAGCATCAGCCAGGCGTCGCCGTGGGCTTTCTGGCGGACCTCCCTCAACTGTCTGTAAACCTCCGAATCGGTCCCGGCCACATGGCGGATAAACTGCTCGGCCTGGGGGACGGAGGAAATTCCCAACTCGCAGATTTCCTTCATCCCGTCGGCTGTGGTATGGACGTCCGTGACCACCGCGCCCAGCGGCGAGCAGGACTGGCAGACGTAATAGGGAAACGGCAGGCAGTAGGGTTCCGGCATGTGCTCCACGCGACCCAGGACTTTCAGCAGGTCTTTGCCCGCCAATCCGCCCAGCTCGTCGAGCTTCCGAACCGCCGGTGCACGCTTCTGCAGACTGCGGTCCTTCTTGGCGCGGTCCGTGAGCTTGCTTGACCAGACAACCAGATAAACCGACAGCGCCCGCGGCGTGCCGCAGAGGATGCAGCGTTGCGGAAAGCTGGCGCGGAAGTCCTCGTCGTACAGCAGTTCCGAGTCGAACAGGAAGAACGCTCCCATCGTGTCCACGTGGTCCATTCGGATGGGTAGCTCTTTGCCGCTGTCCTCGGCCTGCTCGGGGGGTTGCTCCTCGGTCGTCGCGGCGCTCCGCAGGTCCTGCGAACCTTGCGACTGCCGCTCGGAGCCCGGTTCGTCCGGAGCGTTTTCCGTTTCCTGTTTGTCGGGCTTGTCCGCGGTCGATTCGGAGGGCTCCACTGCCGTCGGTTCGGCGGGCTTGTCCGCGAGCGAATCAGGGGAGGCAGGTCTTTGCGCACTACGCGTCTGTTTCTGCTTCTCGGCCTCGCGTGCGGCGCGGTCTATCTCCTCGTCGGGTATCGCCAGCCAGCCCAGGATGGAATCCTCGCTGAGGATCTCCGGGGTGGCCGGTTCGCCCACCACGTCGGCGATCTTGAAGACGGCCTTGCAGACAGCGCAACGCCCCTTCTTTCCCATCGAATCGTCGGGCACTTTCAGCGCCGCGCCGCAGGATGGACAAATGACCTCTATCGAAGACATGCCGAAACCTTCACGCCGAAGCCCTTGCCGGCCGGATACATACCGCACATGCCGTACGTGCCGACACGCGGCGCCGCCCACTGTCTGTTCCGTACGGGCCGGGCCTCTCTACCATTATCCTATCAGAGCGACCAGTCGGGCACAACAGCCCCGCCACCACCGGCGGACAGCGGAAACGGCACTACGGCAAACGCCCGTAAACGTCCAGGTGGCGGTCCGAAACCATCTCCACCCGTAGTGTATTTAACCCGGCTTCGGCGAGTTGGTCGCGGACTTCCCGCGGTGTGTACGCCGCCAGCAGCGAACGATGGAACTCCTCGCCCAGCAGGTCCGACTCCTCGGAGGCATAGCGCCGGACTATTTCTTCCGCGGCGTCGCGGTCGGCCGGTCGGGCAAGGTCACGGATGAAAACCAGCCCGCCGGTCTTGCCCAGGCGGACGACCTCCGACCAGAGCGCCGGCGTGTCGTTTATGTGGTGAAGGATGCTGTTGGAGAATATCACGTCAAAGCCGCCGGCTGGCAGGTGGGTGTCCTTGGCGTCGGCAAGGACGAGTTCAATGCGGTCGGTGAGTCCCGAGGAGGCGGACATTCGGCGGGCATGGTCCAGCATCGCCTCGGCCGCGTCCACCGCGGTAATCCGCCAGGTCGGCATGCGACGAGCGACGCGGACGGGTATGTCGCCCGGACCCGTGCCCAGATCCACCGCCCGCGCGTCGGTGATGTGTCCGGCCAGCTCCACGAGCCGTTCGGTGAACGCCTCGTTAACGTCCGCGAAGTCGGCGCGGGCGTACGCGTCCGCTTCGGCGGGAATATCCATCAGCTCCGGCTCGGGCTTTCTCGGAAGGAAATCCTTCATATCGGCATCTTGCACCGAACCAACGGGGCATTCAAGCACCGGCGACTTTTGCCGAGGCGCAAAAAAAGGGGACGGAACTCAGGTGGAGGGAGACCTCAGCTCCGCCCGTAAGCTGCAAGCCAACACTTTGGAGCAGGTGGAGGGGGACCCACCCCGTTTGGTCGGATGCAGCACGGTATTATCCGCACTTTATTATAGCCACCCTCTCCGGCTGCACCGGGGGAAACATCGTCTTGTACGAATGACCCCGCGCCGTCACCCGCCGCGCCGCTCGGAGAGAAGCCGCCGGAACGCCCTGGCGTTCTCGGCCGCCTGCCCGCGGTGACAGTTGTTGAAAAGCGTGTAAACCTTCTCGGCTTGCTCGACCGACGCCGACCAGTTCTCCAGAAGCTCCCGCAGCTCCTGCTCGCTGTAAGTGTAGTCGTACCGCTCGGCAGCTCCGGCGTACCACTTGTCCGCGTTGCGGGAGTGCAGACGGAGATACGCCATCTCCGACGTCGCCGTCGGCTCCGGGCGGAACAAGCTGCGGATCTTCGGTACGTCCGGGATGACCAGCGCCACGTTGCGGCTGCGAAGCCCCTCGATGGTCTCCGGTCGATCCCAGGAGTAATGGCGAAACTCCACCGCCAGAGGCAGCGGCTGGAGGTCATCCACCACGGCCGATAGGTATTTGCGGTTCTCGGCCGTTCTGTGGAACGACTGCGGAAACTGCAGCAGCACGCCGGCGAGCTTGCCGGCCTCGCGCAGCGGCGCAAGATTCTCGACGAACTCCCGGGCCGCCGTGCGGTCCTGCTCGTGGGTGGTCCTGCGGTTGGCTTTGACCCAGAATTCAAAGCCGTCGCCGCTGCGCCGCTCCAGCGACGCCAGCGTCCTTGCCGACGGCATGCGGTAGTAGGTGAAGTTCAGCTCCACCACGTCGAAGTGCTGAACATAGATATCGAACATCTCACGGCTCTGGGTGCCGGGCGGATAGAAGTTGCCAACCCAGTCAGCGAACGAATAGCCGCTGGTGCCCACGACGTATTTGCCGACTTGTTGTGTCATATTGTCGATTGTTGATTTGGTAGTTTTGGTTTTGTACGCGGCGACGTGCGTTCCATGCTTGTTTCGGATTTCGAGTTTCGTATTTGTTTCGTGTTTCGTGCTTCGAAGTTCGTATGTCAGTCAGTTCAGGACGCCGCCATCAACGGCGGTACGTTCGCGGTCGCAACTTGCTGAGCCGATATTGTCACGGCTCCGTAGTGGTCCTCGACTTTGCCTGTAACCAGGTACGGGCCGTAGCCGTTCAGATTACATCTTACGTCAGGCGGCACGGAGACCTCCAACAGTCCCTGTCCGTCATCGAGCGTGAGAAATGCCATGCTTCGGCCGTTGCGCGTCGTTGTGGTGCGGGCGGCCTCTAGCACACCGGCGACCGTCACGCTCCGACCGACGCGGCCGGCGAGCGTCGTGCTGTCGGCATCGACCAGCTCGGTCAGTCGCCCGCGATAGTGCTCCATGATGTGCTCGCGGACGGAAAGCCCAAGTATCCGCCGCTCGTCGGCGTACTTCCGCTCGGATGAATAGTCGCCCGGCACGGCCGGTATGTTCGGACCCGCCGACAGCAGCGGTAACTGCGCGTCGTCGCGGTGGGGATGCAGTTTGTCGAACAGGTTCAGCTCCATCATCAGCGTGGGGCGGGTTCGCCCGGTGAAGTCGAACGCCCCGCACAGTATCAGCGAGCGGACCTCCTCGGCCCCCAGTCGTACGTGGCGCAGGAAATCGCTCAGCGACTCGAACGGACGCCTTTCCCGTCGCTGCAATATCTCCTGAACGCCCGCGGGGCCCAGACCCGCCACCGAGCCAAGCCCTACGCGAATCGCGCCGTCGTCGCCGGCGAACTGCGTTTGTGAGCGGTTCACGTGCGGCAAAAGGAATCGCACGCCCTCGCGCTTGGCCTGTTCCACGTACGCCCGCAGGGGGTACATGCTCTGGTTGTTGTTCAACGCGGCCGTCCAGAACTCCACGGGGAAGTGCGTCTTGAGATATGCCCCTGCGTAGGCGGGCAGCGCGTAGCTCGCGGCATGCGCCCGACAGAAGGAATACTCGTTGAACTTTGCCATCTGCAGCCACAACTCGCGGGCGCTGTCGGCGTCCACGCCGCAGCTCGTTGCGCGGGACAGAAACTCCTCGCTCAACTCCAGTCGCTCGGCGTCTGTGCGGCAGTTCTGGACGGCCTTGCGGAAGCGGTCGGCCTTTCCCGGCGGCAGGTCCAGCATCGCAGCCGCCGCCAGCATCACGTCGTCCTCGTAGAGCATTATTCCGCAGGTCTCCGCCAGCAGGGCGTCCACGGGGGCGAAGTACTTCGGCGTGGGTTCCAGTCCGCGACGGCGGCGGATGAACGTCTCCTTCATCCCGATGCCCGCGGCGCCGGGACGGATCAGCGCCAGCGTCTGCATCACGTCGTGTATGTTCCGCGGCTGCGTCATTTTCAAAAGCGCCCGCATGGCGGGGGATTCGAGCTGATTGCAGCCCACGGTCTCGGCCGATTGCAGTGTAGCGAGCGTGTCGGCGTCGTCCGGCGGGAGATTCTCGACGTCGATGTCGGTTCCGCGCCGCCGGCGTATTTCGTCGCACGCCGCCCACACCGTCGATAGATTGCGATTGCCCAGCAGGTCCAGCTTCACCAACCGCATTGCCTCGACGCCGTCCTTGTCGTACTGGGTGATTCGGACGCCCTTGGCGGACGGCTGGACGGGAACGTGGCGGTCGATTGCGCCCGGCGTGATGACGATTCCGCCGGGATGCACCGACAGCAGATGACCCAGACCGGTGATTCTCCGCGCGAGTGCGAAGATTCGCTCCGCGTCGTCGGCCGTCGCGAAGTTCCGCTCGGCGAGTTTCGAGACCTGCGCGTCGGAATAACCCAGCGCCTTGGCGGCTTCGCGGGCGGCCGAGGCGGGCTGAAACGTGTTGTGCGTTGAGACCATCGCCACGTTATTCGCGCCCCAACGGCGGAAGGCGTAGTCGATAATCTCGTCGCGAATCCGCCAGCAGAAGTCCACGTCCAGGTCGGGGAAGTCGTCGCGGTCCTCGTGGAGGAACCGCTCGAAGGGGATGTCGTAACGCAGCGGGCATACGTTGGTGATACCCAGCACGTAGGCGACGATGCTGCTGGCGCCGCTGCCTCGACCCGCGACGGGCGCGCCCATCCGCCGGGCGTAACGGACGATATCTTGTACTACCAGGAAGTATTCCACAAAGCCCATGTGTTCAATGAGCCGCAGCTCGCGCGCCAGTCGCTGTCTCGCCCGGCGGTCGGGGGCGGGACCGTAGCGGCTCTTCAGTCCCTGTTCGCAGAGCCGGCGCAGATGCTCGGCGGCCGTGGCTTCGTCGCAGGGAAAGCCCGGAAACGTCGCTTCTCGCGGCGGCAGTCGAAACCCCTCGCACCGCTCGACGAGCCGGCGGTTGTTGGCAACCGCCGTGGGCATGTCCGCGAACAGCCGTCGCAACTCGGCGGGCGCCGACAGCACCGCGCGGGCGTCGGGCAAGTCCTCCGGGCGAACCGATTCCAGCGTGGTTGCGGTGCGGATGGCGGCCAGCAGCTTGGCTGTCTCGGCGTCGTCCTTCTCGGCGAGCAGGGTTGCGGGGCTTGCCACCGGCGGCAGGGAGGCGCTGTCGGACAGTTGCAGCAGGCGGTATATGTGCCGCCGGGATTGTGTGCGTGGGTCCACGCCCAGCCACAGTCGATCCGGCTCGACGCCCGCGGCAAGGACCGCCTCGGCCGCGTCTGCGTCGTGGACGATGAGTTGCAGCCCCTCGGAAAGCTCGGCCGCGTCTGCGGCGAGGTTCGCTTCGGCGTCCCCGCGGCAGTGTATGCGTGTAATCAGCCGACAGAGGTTCAAGTAGCCGGTCTCGTCGGCGATAAGGGCGACGGCGTTCAGTCCGCCCTCGGAAAGCTCCGCGCCGATAACAGGGCGCAGTCCGGCGGCCTCGGCCTGCTGGTGGAACAGCGGTGCGGCGCAGAGGTTGTTCACGTCCGTCAGCGCAATCGCATCGTGACCCGTCTCCGCCGCCAGGCGCACCAGTCGCGACGGCGGGCAGGTCCCGCGAAGCAGCGAGTAGCTGCTGCGAACGTGCAGGGGCGTTACGGGGTCGTTCATCGGTTTCACTGTTGCGAGCGGGGTAATGCGACACAGAGACGCAGAG
>JBKHJB010000132.1:0-6470 GCA_046538345.1 Phycisphaerae bacterium | reverse complement strand
GCGAAGGACCAATGGATGCCGACGCCGGAGAGCGCTTCGTCGTGGAAAACACCTCCGAGGTCTTCCCCGGACTGTGGGTATCCGGAATGGCCGTCTGCGCGACGCTGGGCGGTCCCAGAATGGGACCGATATTCGGCGGTATGCTGATGTCCGGCGTTCGGGTCGCCGAGCAGATGGCCTCGGCTATCGGCAATCCCCGCTGAGCGCGGCAGTGCCTCTCAGGCGCTTTGGGCGATCGCCTGCTCGCAGGCGTTGAAAAGCTTTGCGGCGACAGCGTCCGGCGGCTCGCTCATGCGCAGACCGGCGGCCCGCGCGTGTCCACCGCCGCCGAATTGCCGCGCGACCGCGGACACATCCACGTACTCGCGACTGCGCAGAGACACCCGCGAACCGTCCTCTGTCTCTATCACCAGCACGGAAACCTCGACACTTTCCAGCCGCATCGGCTCGTTGACCAGGTCTTCGGTCTCGTGCTCCATCGCTCCGCTGAGTTGGAAGTCGTTGTTGCGTAGCACCGCCGCGGCCAGTTGTCCGTCGGCGCGAAGTTCCATCGCCTCGAGCATGCGTATCAGCAGGCGCAGGCGCTCGGGACGGTCGGCCTGGTATATCCTGCGGTACAACCGGTCGGGTCGCACGCCCAGGTCGAACCACTGAGCCACGGCACGGAGGCAACGTCCGTCGGTGTTGCTGAACCGCAGCCAGCCGGTGTCCGACAGAGCGGCCGTCGCCAATGCCTCGGCCGTGGTCAAATCCACCGCCCAACCCAACTCGCCGAGCAACTCGCCAATCATCACCCCAACGGCCGATGCGCCCTGCTCGACCCACTTCAGCGAGCCGATATCGTCGGAAGTCTCATGGTGGTCTATAACGAGCACGTTTTCGCGGTGTAAGCGCAATTGCTCGGCAACGTTGCCGAGCTGGGCGAACGCGCAGGTGTCCACGACCACGATTTCCTCCACCTCGTCGGCCACCCGCTCGAATTGCTTTGCGTCGAGCGGGGATTCTTCCTCGGCGAGGAACTGATAGCGCAACGGGACTTCGTCGGTCAAAACCGTATGCGCTGTTTTACCCGCCGACCGCGCCGCGCGAGCCAGCGCCACCATCGACCCCAGCGCGTCGCCGTCGGGATGGATATGCGTGACGATTATCAGCGAATCGGCCGCAGCAAGCCGCTCGGCCACCGCCCGCTTGTCAGCTTCCGCAGATTTCGCGTACACGCTGCACGTCCTTCGCTATCTGTGCCTTCAGTTCCTCAATACCGGAGAACTTCCGCTGATTCCGCAGTCGTTGCAGGAACCACAGGCGCATTTCTTCATCGTAGAACGTTCCCTCGGCATCTATAAGGAACGCCTCGACGGTTTTCTCAGCCGGGCCCAGTGTGGGTTTGTTGCCGACGCTCACTGCCGCGGCAAACGTCCCGCCGGACAGCTCGGCTCGCCCCGCGTAAACGCCGTCCGCAGGCGCGACGCACTCGCCTATCGGAATGTTGGCGGTGGGAAACTCCAGCACGCGACCATGTCCGGCGCCGTGTATGACGCGCCCCTGCATCGCGAAGGGTCTGTCCAGGCAACGTGCGGCGTCCTCGACGCGCCCGTCGGCGACCAGCTCACGAACCAGTGTGCTGCTGATGCGTCGCTCTGAGGCGTCGATATCGACGGTCGCCGGCTCGGCGATGCAAACCTCGAAGCCGTGCCTTCCGCCGAGGTCCCGCAACATCGCTGCGTTGCCGCTGCGTTCCCGGCCGAAGCGGAAGTCCGGACCTTCCACCATCCACCGCGGGCTTAGAGGACCTACCACCTGTTTGATGAATTCGTCGGGAGGCATCTCCAGCAATGCCCTGTCAAGCCCGGCAACCAGCACCAGGTCGGCGCCCGCCTCGCGTAGCAATTCGAAGCGCCTTTCCGGCGGCACGACCAGCGGCGGAGCCGACGCGGGACGAAGTATCCGCTCTGGTAGCGGGTCAAACGTCAGGACCACGACGGCATCGCCAGACGGTCCGGCCAGCGACCTCGCCAGATGCAGCATCCGCTGGTGGCCGGCGTGGACGCCGTCAAAGTTGCCGACTGTCAGGGCGCAGTTGCGCACCCAGCTCGGCGGTCTCGTATCGGCCGACAAACGCATCACCCTGTTGTCCGTTTCGGTCATTGTGAAGGTCGCCAGTGTACCCGCCCAAACCCCCTTGGACAACGCCGCTCGCACGCCACGGCGTCAGTGCGCCACGACCAGCGGAACTTCGCCCTCGCCGCTCGCGATCAGCTCCACGTCCACCCCGTAGGTCTGCCGCAGCACGTCCCGGCGAACGACTTGCGTCGGAGGCCCGGACGCCACGACCTGCCCGTCTCGCATGAGCGTAAGCTCATCGGCAAAACGCGCCGCGAGATTAACGTCGTGACTGACGCAGACGACGGCCATCTTCCAGTCGTGCGCGAGCCGACGCATCATGCGATAAATCTTCAACTGGTTGGCTATATCCAGGTGGCTTGTCGGCTCGTCCAGCAGGCAGACCTGCGGTTGCTGCGCCAGCGCCCGGGCGATCATCGCACACTGCGCCTCGCCGCCGGAAAGCTCATCCAGCGTCCGCGAGGCGAAGGCGGTGGTGTCGGTCATCTTCATGGCAAGCTCGGCGACTTTGCGGTCCTGTTCGCCGGTCATTCCCAGCACGCCGCTGCGCGGGTACCGCCCCATCAGCACCAGCTCCCGCACCGTGAACGGGAAAGCGGACTGGGGGAGCTGCGGCACGTACGCCATCATTCGCGCCAACCCACGGCGGGAGTATCGCGACAGCTCCTTACCGTCCAGCAGGATGCTCCCCGCCTGCGGACCGAGCTGGCCGAGAAGACAGCGAAGCAGCGTGGTCTTTCCCGAACCGTTGGGTCCGAGCACGCAGGCGAGCTTGTCGGCCGCCGCGGTGAAGCTGACCCCGCGGAGTACCTGTGCGTCGGCGTGATAGGCGAACTCGACGTTCCGCGCCTCGAGTATGTGCTGCCGGGGCGACGGGCCGTTGTTCGTGTCGGTCATAGCCGCCCTCCCTTGAACCTCCGCCGCAGGAGCACGATGAAGAAAGGCCCGCCCGACAGCGCCGTGAGAACGCCCACGGGTATCCGGCTGACGCCGACGAGCGGCCCGGCGCTTCGGCAGAGCGTTTCGGCCGCGACCAGCAGCAGCGCCCCGGCTATGCCGCTTACCACGATAAGCCGGCGATGGTCCGGTCCGATGAGCAATCGGCAGATGTGCGGAACGATAAGGCCCAGAAAACCGATAGGCCCGGCCAGCGACACGGCGGCCGCCGTCATCAAACCGACGCAGACGAACACTTCCACCCGCAGCCGCTGGACCGCCACTCCGGAGGAAACGGCCACCTCGTCGCCCAAGCCCAGCGTGTTCAAAGCCGCCGACCGCATCAGCAGGATAATCCAGCCAACGGCTACACATACCGAGCAGGCGATGAGCAGATCCCGGCCGACCACGTCCGGGATGGAACCCATAGCCCAGCTTACGTAGTCGGCGATAACATACGGCTCGACGTACAGGAAGACCGTGAGCATCACCGCGCCGTTGAAGGCGTTGACGATGACGCCGGAGAGGATAAGCGAGTACGCGTCGAGCCGACCGCGATGCTGCGCCACTCCATATACCACCGCGCAGGTGACCATCGCCGCGAGGAATGCCAACGCGGGCGTTCCTATCCACTGCGGAAGCGTCCCGGCGGCGCCCGCCGCGAGACCCAGCAGAACACCCACCCCGGCGCCGCTGGATATGCCCAGGATGTACGGCTCCGCCAGCGGGTTGCGGAGCAGTCCCTGCAACGCCGCTCCCCCCGCCGCCAAAGCAGCACCCACCACCGCCGCGGCCAGCAACCGAATCAACCTCGCCTGCCATATACGAAGCGTGCGTCCGGCGTAGGCGGCGGATTCCTCGCCGCCCAGTTCGGGGTGGATCATCTCCGCGAGCCGCTCGGCCTTGTCGGCAAGGTCAAGGTTCGGGATGGACCAGGTGCGGTCCGTCACGACGAACACCCTTTGGCTCTCGGCGGCGGGTATTTCCCGCCACTGAAGCCAGTATTCCCGTGCCTTTTCAGCTTCGGACGGCGAGACCTGGCAGACAATCACATCCGGCCTGGCCGCTGCTATATGCTCTATATGCGTCTGGAGCCACCTCTGCCGGCCCGGGATGTCCGCACCGGCGTTGACACCGCCGGCGACCTCGACGATATCCCCGATAAAATTCTCCGCGCCGGCGACATTCGGGCGGTCCGTCCCCATCACAAACAGCACGCGCCGCCGCGGCAGGTGGGATACCTTCTCACGCACTGCCCGGAGCTTCCCCTGAAACCGCCGCGCATGCGGCTCGGCGGCTTGAGGAGCGCCTGTCAGGCGGGCCATCCGCTCGGCCGCTTCGGGCACGTCGGCCAGGCGTTCGATGACAATCTGCTCCACACGGACTTCCGGCGCGATATTGCGCACGCCCTCGAATCGCCCCGGCGGGCTTTGGGTCATGATTATGTCGGGATCGACACTGAGGATCTGTTCGGAGCTGAAGTTCAGTGCATTGCCCAGTCGTGGGCGCTGCTCACCTTCCGGCAGCGTGCAGAAGTCCGTTACACCCACCACCGCGTCGCCGAGGCCGATTTTGAAAGCGATGTCGGTAATCGCGGGAGAGAATGTGATTATTCGCGTCGCGGCGGCGTCAGCGGGCGAGGCGAGGGCCTGATCTTGGCAGGCGAACAACATCGCCGGTAACGCAACCCAAACCGCAATAGTGTGTTTCATCTGTATACGCCCGGTGGATTCATCGGCGCCGGGGATGCTAGAATAACCCCTACAGGGTGTCAAGCTGGACGCCCTTTCCGACAAAGGGAGGATTCAAAGATGAGCGACAGAGGTTTCATTCACAAGCTGGCCGGTAAGCTGTCCCGGCGGAAAGACCAGCCGGAGCAGCCCGAGCAGCCGGAAGAACCCGCCGAGACGCCGGAGCAGGCGCCGCCCGAGGTGCAGCCGACAAGCGAAAGCGCGCCGCGGCAGGAGCCGTCCCAGACCCAGGAGCCACAGGCGTCTCGTGAGATCTCCGGCGAGGACTATCAGTCCGAGCCGGCAAAACGGCCGGGTGTGTTCAAGTCGTCGGGCAAAGCCCTCGCCGAGGCGGTGGACGCCCAGCAGCGGGAGGTCTCGGAGCTTCTCGAGCAGGTTCGCGAGATGGTCAGCCGAACCGACAGGATGCTCGACGCCTCCGATACGCGGAAGGACCTGCCGCGGCAGCTCCGCGAGGCAGTCGAGCAGATTGGTGAGCAGAACCGCCGGCTGTCGGAGTCGCTGGAGGGAATCGCTGAGGAGAACCGCAAACAGGGCGAGACCCTGCAATCGGTTCGCACGACGCTTCAGCAGCAGAACAACGAGGAAATCACAGAGCAGGTCCAGTCGCTGGCCAATACGCTTGAGGAGATGAAATCGTCGGGAGCCGAGACTGCCGCCATGCTGAGGCAGGTTCGCGAGCGGCTACTGGGGGCCTACGACGAATTGTCCAACCGGCTCAACAGTCACGCCAGGCGGCTCAACAGAATGATGGTTGGTATGTTCGTCGCTCTGGGTGTGCTGGTTGTAGCCCTGGTTGTGACCATCGTTCTTGTCTGGTAGGCGCTTTTGGCTGCGCGGCGGCGCATTCGTGCGGCAGAAATCCCCTTCTGCCGCGTGTCGACGGGTTTGGCGAGGGTAAAACGGGCGTCTGCGTTTGGGGTATATGGTCTGGGCTTTGGGCCGCGGTTGCGTGCCCTCACGCGGCTTGGGTACAATGTGCCCGGAAACGCTTGAGGTGTGCTATGGATGTCCCGATGGAGCTATCCCGCGTGCTGATTACCGAGCTGGGCGACCAGCAGGTGATCTTTCTGAAGGAAAAAGGAGGCGAGCGCAGCTTCCCCATCGTCATCGGTATCGCCGAGGCATTGGCGATCGACCGGCGGCTCAAGGGCGTGCCCATGCCCCGGCCGATGACGCACGACCTGATGGCCAACGTTATCGAGTCCCTCGGCGGGACGGTTGAGCGAGTGGTCATACACGATCTTCAGGACCACACGTTCCTGGCGAACCTGTACATCCGCCGGGGCGACGAGGTGATACCCGTCGACTCCCGTCCTTCCGACGCCATCGCCCTCGGCGTTGCGTCGGAGACACCTATTTTCGTCTCCGAGAAGGTCCTGCGACAGGTCTCCGAACCGGCGACCATGGAGGATCGCATAGAGCTGCTCCGCAGGCGCAAGGAAATGCTCGAGGACCAGATAGCGGAACTTTCGTCACGTCTGGAAGACGAAAGTTCTCTTCAGGACGCCTCGGAGGAATCCGTCAGCCGACAGCGCCGTCAACTGCGCGAGATGCGCAAAGAATACGATGCCATTGACGAGGTACTGCGAAAGTTCGGCTGACCCCTCTAGTAGTATGTGACGGATAAATTACAGAGTTATTGGCCTCCTTACCGAAGAG
>JBKHJB010000131.1:0-6494 GCA_046538345.1 Phycisphaerae bacterium | reverse complement strand
GGCGGCGTACCGAGGGGCGTGCGCAAAGGCATTGCGGCGGGCGGAGCCCGCCCTACCGCCTATCCGGCCGGGGGGTATTCGTTGCACAGCAGGTGCAGGGGCGGTTCGTCCTCGACGATTTGGGGGAATCGCGGCAGGGGTTCGAGGAAGCGGTTGTCGTTCTCGTCGTCGTTGACTCGCGAGACCTCGCCGGCGAGCACTGCGTCGCCGCCTGCCTCGGCGTAAAACGTGTGGTACATGTAGGGGGTCAGGCAGATGGATTCGCCGGGAGCGAGCACCACCTTGCCGCCGGCGGGTACGGTTCGGCGGATGCCATCGATGCTGACGGTCACGTCGGACTCTTCGTCGAGCTTTTCGTCGTCGCGCCCGGCGTTCCACAGCTCGATGACCAGCCGTCCGCCCGAACGGTTGATGATGTCCTCCATCTTCTGCCAGTGGAAGTGGATGGGCGTAATCTGTTCCGGCTCGATGACCATGATCTTCTCGCAGTAGTCCTTGGTCATGGCTTCGGCCTGGGCGTTGGCGGGTCCATTGCGGAGCGTGAACAGCACCAGCCCGCATTTATCGAACTCGCCGGAGCCGAAGTCGGTCAGGTCCCAGCCGAGGGCGCTTTGGCGGATTTCGTCGGCCTCGTGCCCGGCGGCCTTCCATTCGTCGGGCGACCAGAACGCCCACGGCGGCAGGTGGAAACTGCCTTCGTTCAGCAGTTCGATCGCCTCGCGCAGGTGCGCATTTATCTCACTTCGTTTCATTGTGACGGTACCTCCTCTGCTACGACGAGCTTACCCGGAGGCATGTGCAGCGCCAAGACGAACGCGGTTGTCGTGAGACCTCGCGCCAAGGCGTCGGCAAGTCCCGCGGCCGGGACCACGGGACTTGCGCGACACTGCCGATTGATTCGCGGCTCGCGATTCCTACTCGGTTTCCCAGATGACGAGATAGCCGTCGGTGTGCTCGGCCGGGGCGGTCTGAAGCGCGTTGTCCGTGGTGATTACCTCGCCCTGGTACACCTCGCCCACGAAAGCGCCCCAGCCGTTGCGGACGGCGAGTGCCCAGGCGGCCGCCTCGCAGTCTTCGCGGGAGAACACTGTCCAGACGCGTCTCTGCGAGAAGTCCGGCGTCACCGACAGCAGGAAGACCTCCGGCGCGTGGTACTCGCCCACCTGTTCACCGGCGACTCTCTGTTTGTCGCGGTCTTTGATGTAGGCCTCGCAGTAGCCGGCGATATAGACGTTCCCGTCCTCGTCGGCGTCGATGCCCTTAATCTGGATCTGCGTGGGCTTTCCGCCGCCGTCGGGCCGCTCGCGACAGAGCAGGACCTGCCCCTGGAGAATCTCGCCGCTCTTCGGGTCGTACTTGGCGAAGTAGCTCTGGTCGATACCCTTTCCCATGTTGGCCGCCATGGTGTAGCCGTCGTAGCCGACGTCCACCTGCACGCGCTTCTTTACGTCGAAGGGGTGGTGCTTCCAGATGTAGTCGCCGCCGTGAATGTAGCCGCCCATGTACAGGTAGCCGTCCGCGCCGATCGCCAGCCGTTGCACTCGGCTGTCTGCGTAGGTGTTCTCGGCGTACACGTCCTTGGCGGGGAAGTCATACGCCGCCCAGTTAACGGTCCCGTCGTAGGTGAAGGCGGTGAGGAACTGCATGTGGATGGGGTGGTCCTTCATGTGCGGCGAGTCGTGGGAGTAGGTGTTGAACCCGCCGACAATGACCTGCTTATTCGCGGAATCGACGGCAAGGTCCTTGGGGTATTTGTATTTGGTCATCCGCAGGTCGCAGAGGCGCTCACCGTCGCGGTTCCACACATAAAGCCGGCCGTGCTTGGGAGCGTCGCCCCAGTCCTTCCGCTCGGCCTGGAAGGACGCGACCGTGCCGTCCTCGCCGACCGATACGCGCGCCACCCGCCGCGTGTAGCGATACTTTTTGAACGGCGGGGTCTGGTTGCGGAACTGAGCCGCCCGCGTGCCGCGAACGATGTCGCCGTCGCGCCAGACGATTTTAGAGGCGTCGGGCGAAAGCACGGCCACGCCGAACGAGCCGGTAATCGCGATGCGCCCGTCGGGGCCGATTTCCATGTCCTCGATCCAGTCGCCGATGCGCGTGACGGAGACCACCTCGTTGTTCTTGGGGTCAACCCGCAGCACGATGCCGTCCCCGCCGGCCATCAGCCAGGTCTCCTGCACGCCGTCAACGCTGTAGCCCGGCGCCATGCCGGCGGCCACCACATGCCCGTCCGGCGCGACATCCACGCACGTCCACTCCTCGACGCTTTCCGTTCCGCCCAGATACGTCGCCATGGTGGGCTGGAAGTTATTCTGCCCGACCGCTATGGAGCAGACACAAACCATCGCCGCCGCAAAGCCGATAAAACGAATCATCGCACGCCTCCTGTCAAAGTAAATAATATGCAACTACCGTGAGGTCTTGCGGAATGACCTGTCCTAATCTGCAACGTTGTTTTCGTCGGTGGGTTCCGCCGAACTCTGCCGGTCGGGGCGCTGCTGCTGCAGCGGCGAAGGTCGGTGTGCGAGGCACTGTTCAGCTTCTATACCGTGCGTATCGAGCAGCCGGGCCGGGCTTTCCGGCTGGCTGGTCCGCTCCGAGAGATACAGTGCGTCGATAACGGCGAGGTTGAGCAGGTTCTCCCAGCCGGAGCATTCGTACCGCTTGGCGCCCGTTCGGACGGCGGTCACGAAGTGTTCGGCCAGTCGCCGGAACACGTCCAACGGGGCGGTCTGGTCGTTCCCTACGCGGTCAAGCACGTTGCCGTCCGGGTCGCGGACGATACACGTTTCACTGTCGGCTAGGACGGAACCGTCGCTTCCGTGCAGGGACAGCCCCTCGCTGACCGGTCCGGATACACGGGTGGTAACCATTGAGCCCATGCATCCATCACGGAATCGCAGCAAAGCGGCCGCGGTGTCCTCGGTGTCGTAAGGCGTCGGCGAAAGCGACCTCCCGGCGCAATTAGCGCCGCAGACGCCTGATCCGTACACCTCCTCGGGCAGTCCCAGCATGCTTACCAGCAGGTCCACCAGATGGTAGCCCAGCTCCAGCAGCGCTCCTCCGCCGGCGGAGCGGTCCGCCCGCCAGCCAAGCTCCGGACCCCAGTTGAACAGGTAGTGGGCGCGGGCGAGGAAAAGCTGCCCCAGCCAACTCTGAAGCTCGCGCGCCCGTCCGTAGCCGGTCGCGAATCGCCGTTGCGTGCCGACGGCAAAGATGCTCTCGGCGGTCTCCATCCGGCGGACGAACTCCAGACCCTCGCCCAGGTTCCTTGCCAGGGGAAGCTCCTTCCAGACGTGGATTCCCCGCTTGGCGCACGCGGTGATGATATCGCCGGCCGCCGGAGGGGGAACCGCGAGAAAAACCGCGGCGGGTCTGGTTTCGGCCAGCAGGGAGCGGTTGTCGGTGAACGCCTCGGTGCGGGCCTCGCCGGCGGCGCGCTCGGCCGACTCGCCGCGCCGGTCGGAGACGCCGACGATCTTTACCGAGTCCATCTTCGTAAGGGCCCGCAGGGTATTCTCGCCGAAGCCCCCGGTGCCGATTACCGCAACCGGCAACGGCTCGTTGGTCATAGGGTATCCTCAAGACAAGCGGAAAGGTTCCATGTCGGCAAAGTATCCCCCGCGCTCGAAACTGTCAAGCAAACGCAACGCCCGCGGGCATAGACGTGTCTGGGGCTTGCCCCGGCCGGCGCGGGCGCGTAACATCGCTCGCGACCAAAACACCTCAACCGAGCGGGCGACAGCGTCCCGCCGGGGACCACCGGACCAGAGGCGCAAAACACATGCGGCAGGCGATAAAGCATTACCTCCAATCCATCCGGCGCATACACGCCCGCGGGAACGCCACCGAACACAGCTACAGGTCCCCGCTGATGGAGCTTGTAGAGAGCTTCGGTCCGGGACTGGAAGTAACCAACGAACCGCGCCGCGTCCGTTGCGGAGCGCCGGACCTTATCGTCAGCAGGGGCGGCCTGCCCTTCGGATTCATCGAGTGCAAGGACGTTACCGTATCCCTCGATGAGGCTGAGCAGACCGAACAGCTCACGCGCTACCGTCAGGGACTGGATCACCTGATCCTGACCGACTACCTGGAGTTCCGCTATTATCTCCGCGGCGAGCAGCACATGCACGCCGTCGTCGGACGCATAGATGCCTCGGGTAAGGTCAAGGCGCTAACCGGCGGCGACGAGCAGCTTGCCGGCATGTTCTCGGCATTCCTGGCGGCCGAACCGTTGGAGATAGCCGCGGCGAGGGAGCTTGCCGCCCGCATGGCCGATGTCGCCAAAATCATCAATCACGCCATCCGCAGCGGCTTCGAACAGGAGCGGGAATCCGACGGCACGCTGCACGGGCAATACGAGGCGTTCAAACAAACGCTCCTGCGCGACCTTACCGTCGAGCAGTTCGCCGACATGTACGCACAGACCGTCTGCTACGGAATGTTCTCGGCGAGGGTCAACGTGCCCGACCAGAAAGCGGACGAATTCTCCCGCGAACACGCCGCCTACGACCTGCCCAGAACCAACCCCTTCCTGCGGGAAACGTTCGACTACATCGCCGGTACGCGTCTGGACGAGAGCATCGTCTGGGCGGTGGACCTCCTGACGGCCATACTGCGGCGATGCCGAATGAACGACGTCCTGCGCGACTTCGGCCGGGCCAAACGCGAGGAAGACCCCGTCGTCCACTTCTACGAGACCTTCCTGGCCGCGTACAACCCGGAACTTCGCCAGACGCGCGGCGTGTACTACACGCCCGAACCGGTAGTCGGATACATCGTCCGCAGCGTGGACAAAATCCTCCGCAACCGCTTCGACTGCTCCGACGGACTTGCCGACAGCACGAAGATCGACGCGTTTTTCGGACCGGCCGACAAGGACGGCAACAGGGAAACCCGCCGCGTTCACCGCGTGCAGATACTCGACCCGGCGGCCGGTACCGGAACGTTCCTTTACGAGACCGTCAGGCGGATACACTCGGCAATCGAAAGCTCCGCCGGCGCATGGGCTGGCAAAAACGGATATGTCGCCCAGCACCTGCTGCCGCGCGTGTTCGGCTTCGAGCTGATGATGGCGCCCTACGCCGTGGCGCACCTGAAGCTCGGCTGGCTTCTCCAGCAGACAGGGTACAACTTCCCCGGAGACGAACGCCTCCGAGTGTACCTTACCAACACGCTCGAAGAAGCCGAGGTCGTCGCCGGACCCGTGCTGGCGCTGGCAAACGAAATCGCAAAGGAAGCCAACGCCGCAAGCGAAGTAAAAACCGACTGCCCCATCATGGTCGTCATCGGAAACCCGCCCTACTCCGGGCACTCGGCCAACGACAACCAGTGGTCCAAAGACCTCATCCACAAAAAGCTGCCCGGCGCCGACGGCGCACCGAGCTACTTCCAGTGCGACGGTAAGCCGCTGGGCGAGAGAAACCCCAAGTGGCTCAACGACGATTACGTCAAGTTCATCCGCTTCGGGCAATACCGCATCGAACGCACCGGCTACGGCGTGCTCGCGTTCATCACCAATCACGGCTATCTCGACAACCCCACCTTCCGGGGCATGCGCCAGTCGCTGATGCACACGTTCGACGAAATCCACATACTCGACCTGCACGGCAACACCAAGAAGAAGGAAACCGCGCCTGACGGCTCGAAGGACGAAAACGTATTCGACATCATGCAGGGCGTGGCCGTGGGATTGTTCATCCGAAAACCCGACCGCGACGACGCAAGTAAATCGCCATCCGCCGTAGTGAAACACGCGGACCTCTGGGGCACGCAGACAAACAAACTCGACTGGCTCAGCAGCCACGATATCGCAGATACCGAATGGTCCGATCTGTCCCCCGATTCACCGTACTACCTCTTTACGCCGCAGGATGCCGGATTGCGGGGTGAGTATGCGCAATGTCCCATCCTGCCCGATATATTCCCGGTTCACAGCGTGGGAATAGTTACCGCTCGCGATTCCTTGACAGTCCAGCACACCAAGGATGAGCTTGCCGAGACGGTAAAGACTTTTGCCAAGCTGAGCGTCGAGGAAGCCCGAAGCAGGTATCAACTGGGTAAGGATGTTCGCGATTGGCACGTTGAATGGGCGCAAAGAGACCTGAGCACCGCCAAACTGTCACCGAATAACATTCGCCCGATTCTGTATCGCCCGTTCGACCGCAGATGGACCTTTTACACTGGCAAGACAAAGGGCTTCCACTGTATGCCGCGCGGGGGCGTCATGCGTCACATGCTTGCGGGTGAGAATATGGGGCTTATCAGCGCTCGTAGTAACAAGACCCAGCATCCAGACCATTTTTTCTGCGCACAAACCATCACTGAGACGAAATGCGCCGAAAGCTCCACGCAGAGCTGTTTGTTTCCACTGTACGTATATCCCGACACCGAGAAGGTCTTTGAGGACACGCCCTGGCCTGAGGGTTCGGGCGGGCGTCGGCCTAACCTGTCGCCGGAATTTGTGGAGGAGTTTTCGGGCAAGCTGGGTC
>JBKHJB010000130.1:0-6509 GCA_046538345.1 Phycisphaerae bacterium | reverse complement strand
TACGACGCGCTGGCGCCGCTGCACGACGAGCGCATGCTGCGGATCCACCACACACGCCACCACGCCGGGTACGTCCGCGGACTGAACAACACGCTGGAGAATCTGCACAAGGTCCGGACGGCAGGCGACTTCTCGCGGGTCAAGTCGCTGTCGCGGGCGCTGGCGTTCCACGGTAGCGGGCACATGCTGCACTGCCTGTACTGGCAGTCGATGACTCCCGGCGGCGCCGGGCCAAGCGACGAACTGGCGGGCGCCATGCGGCAATGCTTCGGGTCCGTCGAAGCCACCCAAAAGCACTTCGCCGCCGCCGCCGAGAGCGTCGAAGCCAGCGGCTGGGCGATACTGGCGTGGGAGCCGGTCGCCGATCGGCTGTTCGTGCTACAGGCCGAGAAACACCAGAACCTCGCTGTCTGGGGCGTGGTTCCGCTGCTGGTCTGCGACGTCTGGGAACACGCCTATTACCTTCAGTACGCCAACGAGCGGTCGCGGTGGGTGGAGGCGTTCATGGAGCTGGCAAACTGGCGTTTCGCGTCGCGGCGTTACACGGCCGTACGCGAGAGATGGAACGCCTGACTGCCGGACTTCCATAGCCCGGACCGGAGCCGTGCAGCGGCTGCCCTGGGCAAATCATGGCTCACCAGTCGCGGAATGCGCTGTCATCGTCAGCCAGGGAGGGCTTGGGGTGCTCGATGAACAGTTTGATAGTCTTCTCCGCGCACTGCACTGCCAGCATCTTCGCCATCCGCGATACCTGGTCCCGGCTCTCCAGCTCCACTTGCGGGATACGTACCGGATCCACAGGGTATCCTGAGGGTCGGTCCTCGGGCCAGAGCCGCTTCCGCTTGTCGGCGTCCACAACGCGCGCAGAGGCCTCCAGCACGCCATTCCAGGTGGAAGTGTTGGCATACTCGGACAACTCGAAGCGGTCAATCTGCACGTATAAGACCATCTCCGCTCCGAGCTTCCGGCCGACTTCGCTTATGGGCAACTGGTTGAAGTCAGGCGAAGCCGAAACCAGTTTGACCACGTCACTGTAATCAACCGTGCGAGAAGCTATGCGGTGTCTTTCAAGACGCTGGTTAAGCTGCTCGGTAAGCTCGCCCTTTACGCCCTCGTACTCGACCGGAGAAGCTATATCGTCCACGAATACCAGGTAAGTCTTGCCTTTCGGCGGCTTGTAGACCGCCGGCTCTTTCTCCGGCGGGGCAAACAAAGCGACCGTCCATCCGATCGCGGAGCACCCGCCGCAAAGCACCAGAACGAAACCGCACACCGCCGTAGCGATAGCCGTCTGAAATCTCATGACGACCTCTCCGATGCAGGAACCTTGTGTTTGTGGAACTTCCGGACTATCCGCTCAGCCAGTTTGCGTTGGAGCATATAGCCGATATTGGCGGCACCGCGTGCGTCCGGTTCGTCCTGCTCGTCCGGATAGGTTACCCGCATATCGTCGTAATGACGCACACGGGCGCTTCGCTCCGGCATGGACGTTTTGTATAGCGAGGCCTCAGCGACAGCCCTGCCTCTTAGCTCACTGGGCCCGGTCGGCCGGCCCGCTCGGAAATCGATTACCGAAACCAGCAGCACGTAATCCGCGCCCAACTTCTCCCCGAGCTTGGTCTTGTCCATCGAATCCCAGTAGAGATTCTGATCCTGATATCTCACCACCCGCCGCGGGTCCACGACGGTGACGTCCTCGACTTTCTCTCTCAACTCGCCGGTGATCACCGAGCCAAGCTCCAGTCGCAACGCCGGATATTCGAACTGTACCGCGTGATCCGCGAACACCACCACCGCCACGCTATGTCCGGGCAGATTTTCATAGTCCGCGGGCACCGTCACCTTCCGTTCGGGAGGCGCCATGAGATAGCCGACGTACCCCAGCACGTTGCAGCCGCCCGTTTGAGCGATCGCCACGCACAGAAGAGCAACTGTTATTTTTCTGAGCATATTGCCTCCGAAACCTCGCTCGCTAATGCAATGGATACGTGCCGTCCGCCACGCCTGCCGCCAGTTTCCACCCCCAGCCCAGCAACATACCCACAAACGCGCCGACGGCCCACCAGGGCCGAGGCCGCAATCGATTGAGAAGCCCCCGGCCGAAAAGCATCTCAAACATCCCAACGGCAGCGAATATCAACACCGAGACCACCAGAACCAGTCCGAACGGCTGCGACTCGAATGCGTACACGAACCGTCCGTGGACCGCCGCGGAGACCGACGTGGTCAATCCGCAACTGGGGCAGGGATAGCCGGTACGCGCCAGAAAAGAACAAGCCGGCAGCCCAAGCTCCTGGTGCGTGCCGTAACCACCGGCTCGGGGACTCAGCGACGCCGCCGTCGCCAACACCGCTGAACACGCGGCCACCAGCGCCGCCCCCCGCAGCCGTACCGGCAGCGACGACGAAGCGCACCTCACACTCCCGGCAATCGCCTCGTTATGGGACCAATCGGTATGCATCGAGATTCCCTGCGGAAAGCTCACATCATATCGTGCCGGACCCGCCGGATGCAATTCGTTTGCCGGTCCCGACCGGCGTCTCCCGCGAGCCGGGCGCGTCAGTCTTCGTCTAGCCGGTGCAGGGCGATCCCCGCGGAAGTGTCGCATACCGTAATCATCGCATATGGATGCGGCGGCTTGTGCAATGCCGGGCAGGTGAAATAGCCCACCCGTCGAAGGAGCGTCAGCGGAAGCCCCGCGTGATAGTGGGCACTCAGCGACAGCGTAGCGCCAACGGCGGAATACTCCGCCGAGACCTGCTCGTGCTCGCTCAGGGCATAGGGATAGTCGTTCTCGACCGGCGGGTGGATGGGATTATGCTGAAGCGCCACCAGCGGGCCCCCACCCGCCGACGCCCACTCCATGAACCGCCGCTGCTGTCGTTCGAGACGATGCCCGGTATCGTCGGGCCACCATTCATCCACGAACACGAACAACCGACACCCGGCTATTTCGAAAGCACCGGCACTTGCGCCGAACGCGCTGAGGAGCCGCTCGGCATCCACGTCGTGGTTGCCCGGAACCACCAGCAGCGGCACCTCGCCGGCGGCGGACCGCGCCGAGTTCGCCAGGAGCCGCAAATCCTCTGCGGTTTGGGGATCGTTTCCGTCTTCCACCAGGTCCCCCATCAGCGCGACTGCGTGCGGCGCGAAGCGGTCGCGGCCTGCGGAAATGGCGGAATGAAGGAGTTTGGCCCCGCGCGTGGGCTTGCGCTGCTCGGTGTCCCGCCCGCGAGGGTCGTAGTGAACGTCGCCGATTGCCAGCAGCCGGAATACTTCGCTCATCGTCTCGCTCCGCACGACGGCCGGGCGGGTTGTCACCCGGCCGGTGGAAACTATAATCGTTCTCGACGACGGATATCGACCCGTACTCGCCGGGTCGGCAAAAAAGGCGGAACAAAGATGACACAACTCAACTACCGGGAAATACTCAAGGCGGTCCTTTCGCGCGGGCATCTCACCCGCGAGCAGACCTGCGCCGCGTTCAACGAAATCATGGAAGGACTGTGGTCCGAGGCGCAGATAGCCGGTCTGCTGACGGCACTGGCGGCCAAGGGCGAGACACCCGACGAAATAGCCGGCGCCGCGGAGGCGATGCGAGAGCACGCCGTCAGAATAGACACCGGCGGACTTGAGGTAATCGACACCTGCGGTACGGGCGGGACGGGTCTGAACACGTTCAACGTATCGACCGCCGCGGCGATGGTAGTCGCCGGCGCCGGCGTGAAGGTCGCCAAGCACGGCAACCGCACGTCCACCCGCGCCAGCGGGTCGGCCGACGTGCTGGCGGCGCTGGGAGTGAATATAGACGCCCCGCCGGAGACCGCCGCAAAATGCCTCCGCGAGGCGGGTGTGTGCTTCTGCTTCGCGGTGCGCTGTCACCCGGCGATGCGATACGCCGCGCCGGTCCGCAAGTCGCTGGCCGTGCGGACCATCTTCAACGTGCTCGGTCCGCTTACCAACCCCGCCGGGGCGCGGAGACAGCTTATGGGCGTGTTTTCCGCGGAGCTTACCGAGACCATCGCACGCGTTCTTGGACTGCTCGGGGCCGAACGGGCCATGGTCGTCCACGCCGAGGACGGGCTGGACGAGCTTTCGATTGCCTCTCCCACTCGCGTCTCGGAATGGTCCGACGGCGAGGTCCGCACACACACCGTCAAACCAGAGGACTTCGAGCTTACGCCCGGAAAACTGGAGGACTTGGCCGTCTCCTCGCCCGCCGAATCGGCCGAAACCATCCGAAGGGTCCTTCGGGGCGAGGCGGGACCGGCCCGCGAAATGGTCCTTCTCAACGCCGCCGCGGCCCTGGCGGTAGCGGGACTTGCCGAGGACATCGCCGAGGCGATGCCCATTGCGACCGCATCGCTGGACGGCGGCTCGGCCGCCGAGGCGATGGAAAAGCTCATCACGCTAAGCAACGAATGACGGCGATTCGACGCTTTTGCCCCGCGGGGTGCATAGAATACCCCGACGAGGGTTCCTGGAAGGATCCGCTCGATCACGCCTAATAATCGGACTCAGTTGGTATGTTTTCGCACCGAGAAGGATACCGGGCTCACGGAGGTCGGCCTGGCTCGACCCAGCTTGGGATTTACCGTGTGGGTATACCCCTGCGCCTCGATGCGCGCGCGCTGGCCGACGGACTCGACGGCAGCGACGAAGCGGAGGTGGTCACGGCCGAACCGGCCGAGCTGCGCCGCCGGCTGTGCGACGGTCGGCTGGATGCGGCTTTGCTGTCTCCCATGGACCTTCAGGCGGCCGCGGTCCCGCTGACGGTCCTGCCGGCGGGCTGCATCGCCGTCAAAAGGCGCTCCCTGGCGGCACGGTTGTATTCCCATGGACCGGCCGAAGAGCTGGCGTGCGTCAGCGGAGCGGCCGTTGCGCCCACATCGGCCGCCCTGGTCCGGTTACTCTGGGCATCCGAGTATCAAACTGTGGTTGAGTGTCCGCCCTGGGAGGCCGAGCACGTAGGCGCGCCGACAGACGGTCAAGGCGCAGTCCTTGAAGGCGACGCCGTGATGACCCGCCCGCCTCTGGGTTTCGACCACCAGTTCGACATCTGCCGTATGTGGCATGATGCCACGGGGCTTCCCTTCGTATTCGCCTTCTGGGCAGCCCACCCCGAACACCCCAAGGACTGCGAGCGGCTCTACCGCCTGCTGCTGACGGCTTGTCGAACAGGCCGAGAGCATCTGGAGGACACCGCCAGGCGATTGGCCGCCGAGCACGGCTGGCCTGGCGACCTCGCGCGGAGGTATCTGTTCTCACAAGTTCAGTTGGAATTCACCGATGCCTGCCGCGACGGACTGGAAGAGTTCTTCTTCCTCGCCGCCGGATACGACGTTATCGAACGTTACCGACCCGTCGCTTACTACGAACCGTAGGCATTGATCGCGAACCGCGAATTCTTGCACCTCGCGCGGCGACCGCCCAAAATGCTCTCCGGTTAAACCCATGGCGAAAGGAGCCCGTACGATGGCCAACATGCGCGGCGTGCTTCTGCCCGGTGGGCGGAAGGTTCAGATGAAGGAATTCCCTATCCCCCAACCCGGCCGCGGGCAGGTGCTGCTGAAGATGAAGGCCTCGAGCATCTGCGGCAGCGATATCCGGGCTATCTATCGCGAACACCTCGGCGAAGGTCCGGAGGCATACCAGAACGTCATCGGCGGGCACGAGCCGGCCGGTCAGGTTGTCGAGACAGGCCCCGGCTGCAAGGAGCTGAAAGAAGGCGACCGGGTGGCGGTTTACCATATTTCCGGCTGTGGGATCTGCGACGAGTGCCGGCACGGGTACATGATCGCCTGCCGGAGCGAACACCGGGCCGCCTACGGCTGGCAGAGGGACGGCGGGCACGCCGACTACATGCTCGCGGAGGAAAACACCTGCGTGAAGCTCCCGGAGTCGCTCAGCTACGTGGACGGCGCGCTGTGCGCCTGCGGGTTCGGAACCTGCTACGAGGCGCTTACGCGAATAGCGCTTTCCGGCCGAGACCGACTGCTGATTACCGGACTTGGTCCCGTGGGTCTGGCCGCGGCCATGCTCGGCCGCGCTTTGGGGGCTGTGAAGATAATCGGAACCGACGTCGTCAGCGAGCGCGTGGAACTGGCGAAAGATCTGGAGCTGGTGGACGAGGCGTTCGTCGCCGACGACGGACTTGAGGCGGTACTGGACGCCACCGACGGCGCCGGCTGCGAGGCAAGCATAGACTGCTCCGGCTCACCGGCGGGCAGACACCTTGCCTTGGCCGGCACGCGGGACTGGGGCCGCTGCGCGTTCGTCGGCGAAGGTGGGAACGTCGAGTTCGACGTCTCCGGAATGCTCATCCACAAGCAGATTACGCTCTATGGATCGTGGGTGACGTCGCTGCGACACTTGCAGGACCTAGTCGAAAAACTCGACGCCTGGGGCCTGAAGCCCGAACGCACAGTAACCGAGCGCTTCCCGCTGGACGCCGCGGCCGACGCTTACCGCACCGCCGACGAAGGACGCAGCGGGAAAGTCTGCATCGT
>JBKHJB010000129.1:0-6579 GCA_046538345.1 Phycisphaerae bacterium | reverse complement strand
CGGCAGACGGACGCGGAAGGTGGTCCCTTCGCCCACTTCGCTGCTTACCGATATGTCACCGCCGAGCGACTGGGCAAGTTCACGACAAACCGCCAGCCCCAGACCGTGCCCGGAATCCTCGCCGTCCTCGCACTCTTCGGAGGTATAAAACGGCTCAAAAACGCGCTCGAGCCGGTCCGCCGGGATACCGGGCCCGTTGTCGCTCACGAGGATAACCATGCCTTCTTCGTCGGAGTCGGCGGAAATCTCCAGCCGCCTTCCGGAAGGTCTGCGCAACAGCGCCTTGCGGGCGTTTATCAGGAGGTTCAGCAGTACGTGCTCAAGCTCGACACGATAGGTGGTTACTGTCAGGTCGTCGCCCACATTCAGTCGCAGCTCGATTGAGTCCCGCTCCAGCGGCCTGGCCATCGCCTCCAGGGTCTCGGAAACCAGGTCGATAACGCGGATTTGTTCGCTTTGTTCGCTTTCCCTGGTGAGTCCCAGCAGGGCACTGCAGATACTGCTGGCGCGGCGGCTGCCGTTGGTTACGCGGTCCATCGCCTTGTCCGCCAGCTCCGGACTGCGGCGGGCGAGCTGGGCGGAGTTGACCATCGGCGTGAGGATATTGCGGAACTCGTGGGCAACCATGGCTGTCATGGTCCCCATCGTCGCCAGGCGACGCGCCCGGGACAGCTCGCGACGCAGCGCCTCGACCTCGGCCTCGAGCTGCGCCTCGCGAGTATTGCTGGTGTCGGATTCTTTTCTTTCGCTGACGGGCGGCACGGGTATCCTCTTGTCAGACGTGGAACCTTCGGCTAAGAACACACCGATGCTTGGTCCGCAATGGTAATCGGCATATTCGACTGTGAACTTGAAACGCGCGGTATGGACCAGCAGGGCAAACTGTCGTTTCTGCTGAACTTAGCCCGAGAATTGGGCATAATCGTCCGGCGGGTGCCCTCGTCGTCGGAACTGTCTGACTCCGCGGGAGCACTCGTCCGCCTGCGGGGCAGGGAAATGCTGATGCTGAACTCATCGGCCCCGCCGGCTGAGCAGATCGCCGTCGTAGCCGACGCCGTCCGCGGAAGGAGGGAGCTTGAGGACCGCTTCCTGCCGCCGGAGATTCGAGAGTTGATAGACGGACCTGAGACGCCGTAAACGCCGCTTGTGAGAAAAGCGATGTCTGTTCACGCACACGGAGTGGATATGGTGGACTGCGCCCGTCTGGCCGAGGTAATAGACCGCCACGGTCAGCGGTTCCTCGAGAGGGTGTTCACGCCGACGGAGCTTGACTACTGCATGGGCCGCAAGCGCGAGATAGAGCACCTCGCCGGGCGCTTCGCCGCCAAGGAAGCCGTCCTGAAGCTCCTGGGGACCGGCTGGCAGGGCGGAATAAGCTGGAGGGACATCGAGGTCAGCAACGACCCCGCGGGAAGGCCGATCGTCCGGCTCAGCGGCAAGTGCCGTGAGATATCCCAACAGCGGCGGCTCGGCGAAGTGCTGATTTCCATCAGCCACATACGCACACACGCGATTGCGTCGGCCATCGCGTCGGACTGAACGGCAATTACAAATGGGCGACGCCAGGCCAACCATTTTCGTATCCGCCGCCGAAGCCAGCGGCGACCTCCACGCAGCCAACCTGATCCGCGCACTGCGCCGCCGTCTGGGAGACGCCCGCTTCGTGGGTGTGGCGGGTCCGCGAATGGCCGAGGCGGGCTGCGAGGTAATCAGCGACCTGACCCGCCGTGCCAGCATGCTCGGCGCGCCGCTGCTGCGGCTGGGGTATTACTTTCGCGAGCTTAACAGGGCGAAAAAAGCCATTCGCGATATCCGACCGGACGTACACGTGCCCGTGGACTCCCCGGCGATAAATTGGCACCTGGCCGCCGCCGCCCGCAAGGCAGGCAGCCCGGTGTGCTATTACATCGCCCCGCAAGTCTGGGCATGGGCGCCGTGGCGGGTCCGCAAACTGTCCCGTCTGACCGACGAGGTGGCGTGCATACTACCGTTCGAGCAGCGCTACCTGCGCCACCGCGGCGTACGTGCGACGTACGTGGGACATCCGCTTTTCGACGAATTGCCCGAGCGGCCCTGCGGACCGCCGGATATCTCCGAAGCGTGGATGAGCGGCAAGTGGCGTGTCGCGCTGCTGCCTGGCAGTCGCCCCGGCGAGATAAAGGAGCACACCAGGGCTCTGATAGACGTGGCCGAATACGTAGGGCGACGCTGGTCGTCGGCGAGGTGCATATTCACCGTCGCCACCGAGGCCTGCGCCGAAGCCGTGCGGAAAATCGCCGGCGACCGCGAGCTGGAGATATCGGTCGGCCGGACGCGACAGGAGCTCTCCGGCGCGCACCTCGCGGTAGCGGTCAGCGGGACGGTCACTCTGGAGGCGGCGTGGTTCGGCGTGCCGCTGGTGATTTTCTACCGGACCGGGCGGTTGCTGCGTCTGCTGAGGCGCGCGTTCGGACAGTGGGGTGTCCCGACACCGCATTTCTCGCTGGTGAACATATTGGCAGGTCGGCGACTGGTTCCCGAGCTGATGCCCTGGAACGGGCGAATCAAGCCGTTACGGGATATGGTCGCCGACATCATGGACGATCTGGGGTACCTCATCGAAACCAGCCGAGACCTGCAGAAGGTCGTCGATCCGCTCCACGTGCCGCCGCCGAACTCCGCTTCCGATAACGCCGCGGAGATCATCGTCCGAACGCTGAACAGGCAGGGGCGATAGGTTCAGCCGTCCTGTCGGGCAATGCCGAAGGCATCACTCTGGGAGTATGCCCGACCTACAGACGTTTAGCTGATGCTTGCTCCCGGGGGCACTTCGCCGTTTGTGGTCAGGATAGTGACTTGCTGCTCGCCTTCCTGCTCATGACTGGCCGCCAGCAACATCCCGCGAGACTCCACACCGCGGACCTTGCGCGGTTCGAGGTTGGCTACGACGATAATCTCCTTGCCCAGCAGCTCCTCCGGCGAGCAATAGGGCTTCAGACCCGCCACCAGGGTGCGCTGCTCGTCGCCGAGGTCCACACTCAGCACCAGCAGCTTGTCGGCGTTGGGGTGGTCCTTGACCTCCGTGACCTTGCCCACGCGCAAATCAAGCTTGGTGAAGTCGTCGAAGCTTACGGTCGGTTTATCGGACATTGTGCCTCTCCCTTGTACGCATTTCACGGCATTCGTGCAGTAGCAGTCTATTCGTATCGTCGGCTGCGGGCAAGGCGCCTCTGGAAGCACTCGCCCGGGCCGCGTAGAATACGCGCCTATCGCAGACGACAGGAGAATGTATGGACGTGTATCCGTGTAAATTTGAGCCCCTCTACAAGCCCAAGATATGGGGAGGACGGAACCTTGCGCGCCTGTTCGGCCGGGAGCTGCCCGGCGAGGAGCCGATAGGCGAGAGCTGGGAGTTGGCCGACATAGACGAGGGCACGACCACCGTCGCCAACGGGCCCGAAGCCGGCACTACTTTGACCGAGCTGACACGTAAGTGGAGCGATGAACTTCTGGGCGGCGCGTCCCTAAGCGAGGCCGGGCGTTTCCCGCTTCTGCTGAAGCTGCTTGACGCCGAGGACACGCTTTCACTGCAGGTGCATCCGGACGCCGATGCCGTTCGACGGTTGGGCGGCGCCCTGAAGACCGAGTGCTGGTACGTCGTCGAGAGCGGGGGGGGCTTCATCTACAAGGGTGTGCGCGAAGGCGTGACGGCCGAGCAGTTCCGCCAGGCGGTGGAAAGCAACACTGTTGACCAGGTCGTCCGCCGAGTGGACGTCTCCGCGGGCGACTTCCACTACCTGCCCGCCGGGACGGTCCATGCCCTGGGCGCCGGGGTGGTGGTGGCCGAGGTGCAGACACCCTCGGACACGACATTCCGGGTCAGCGACTGGGGCAGGGGGCGTGAGATACACGTTGAGGAGTCTTTGCAGTGCATACACTTTGAGCCGACGGAAGACACAGCCCCCGGTGCGGCCGGCGAGACGCTACTGGAAACCGAATATTTCACCGTCGCGAGGCGCGGAGACGCGGCCGGAGCCGCCAGAGCATTGCCCGAGAGGCGATGCGCGGCGATTATGCTGCTCACCGGCGAGGTGAAAATCCGTTGCCAATCCGGTCCGGATCGCCTGGTTACTCTGAAAGCCGGCGATACCGCGCTGGTGCCCGCGGGGGTGCAGGGGGGCGACGTCGTAGTTGAGCGAAGTGCGCGGTGGCTTGAAATAACGCTGCCGGAAAGCTGATTTGTCATGGCGACCGAACGCATACAGAAGGTCCTTGCCCACGCCGGCGTGGCATCGCGGCGGGTCATCGAGGAGATGATCCTGCAGGGGCGGGTTACCGTCAACGGGGAGCTGGTGAAAGACCTGCCGTGCTTCATTGACCCCAGGAAGGATGACGTCTGCGTGGACGGCCGACGTGTCCGCAGGCAGGAGTCGCCGAAGGTCTATTACCTGCTGAACAAGCCCCAGAAGGTCGTCTGCACGCAACGGGACCCGCAGAATCGGCCTCGTGCTGTGGACCTGATACCCGACATCCCACAGCGGGTGTACTGCGTCGGACGACTCGACGCCGACAGTACGGGGGTGATTATCCTCACCAACGACGGCGACCTTACGGAGTTCGTCACGCACCCGCGCTACGGCGTGGAGAAGACCTACGTCGTGGAAATCCAGGGGCGGCTGGACGAGAGAAAGGTCCAGAAGCTCAAAGACGGGGTCTATCTGGACGGTCGGCCGGGCAGCGGCGCGAAGCTGCGCGTCCTGCGCAGCAATAACAAGCGGAGTTTGCTGGAGATTACGCTGCGCGAGGGCCGTAACCGGGAAATCCGTCGCACACTCGCACGGCTGGGTCACAAGGTGCGGCGGCTGAAGCGGACGGCCATCGGTCCCGTAACCGACCGCGGTCTGAAAATCGGCAGCTATCGCCGACTCAGCCGTTCGGAGGTCGAAAAGCTCCGTCGCAGCGGCAGGCAATCCGTAAAGCAGCAGGAAAGTCGAGGTAAATCCAAAAGCAGGAAGCAGGGAGACAAGAATGACTGACCAGACGCATCAGTTCCTGGCATTGGACCTGGGCGCCGAGAGCGGCCGCGGCGAGCTTGTTACGCTTCGCGGCGACCAAGTGGAGATGGAGGAAGTTCACCGCTTCCGCAATCGGCCCGTGCGCATGGCCGGTACGCTGTACTGGGACTTTCCGTTCCTGTTCGCCGAATGCCTGGAGGCGATCCGCGCCTGCGTCGAGCGTGGGGCGAACATAGAGGCAATAGGCGTGGATACCTGGGGTGTGGACTTCGGCTTGCTGGGAAGGGACGGCCGGATGCTTGGCAATCCCGTGCACTACCGCGACTCGCGGACCGAGGGCATGCAATCGCAAGCGGAGAAGACAATGCCGCTGTCGGAGATGTTCTCCCTGACGGCGCTTCAGACGATGCCGATTAACACCATCTTCCAGATCCACGCGATGCAGCAAGCCAAGTCGCCGCTGCTGGAGATGGCCGAGACGCTGCTGATGACGCCGGACCTCATGCATTACTTTCTGACCGGCAAGAAAACGTCCGAGCTTTCCATCGCACAGACCTCCCAGCTTGTGGACGTCGAGGGGAACTGGTGCGCGGAAATTCTCGACAGGTTCGACCTCAGCAGGGGGCTGTTCCCGGAGCTTATCGAGCCGGGCACCGTGCTGGGTGAGCTTTGCGGGGAGGTCGCCGACCTGACCGGAGCAGGGGGCGTTCCGGTGGTCGCCTGTGCGACGCACGACACCGGCTCCGCCGTCGGCGCGGTCCCGGGCGAAGGCGATAACTGGGCGTACCTGAGCTGCGGCACGTGGAGCATCATGGGCCGATTGATAGACAAGCCCGTCGCCAGTCAGAGGTGTCTGGAGACCGGCTTCAGCCACGAGATCACCTACGGCGGCTGGTACCAGTGCCGGAATATTCTCGGCTTGTGGATTGTCCAGCAGCTTCGCCGCAAGTGGGACCGCGCCGGCGGCCGGTGGGACTACGACCGCATGACGGCGGAGGCGTCCGAGGCGGAGTCTGGACCGCTGGTGAATGTCGAAGACCCCTCGCTGGTGGCGCCGCGCGACATGGAGCAGGCGCTGCTGGACCTGCTGGCCAACAGCGGACAGAAGAAACCCGCCAGCCGCGGGCAGCTTGTCCGCTGCGTGCTGGAATCGCTGGCGCTTCAGTACGCCGCAGGTCTGGACACCATGGGCGAGTTGAGCGGAAGACGCCCGGACGCGCTTTATATAGTCGGCGGTGGGGCGGCCAACAAGCTGCTCTGTCAGCTCACGGCCGACGCCGCCGGGGTCGTCGTCCATGCCGGCGCTGAGCAGTGCACCGCGTTGGGCAACGCCCTCGGTCAGGCGCTGGGACTGGGCGTACTAACGGAACCGCGGCAAATAAGGGATGTTATGCGCAGCAGCTTCGAGATGTCCCGCTATGAGCCGCAGGAGAAGGAGCTCTGGGCGGACAAACGCGCCCGCTACGCGGAGGTTGCAGGCGGCGGCTGGCTGGAAAGCCGCTGACGGCCTCGACTGCAGGACGAACCATCACAAAGTTCACAAAGCTCACGAAGAGCACAAAGGCACAAAAATCATGGCGGCAGG